>NZ_CP044011.1:232500-532500 GCF_016864555.1 Sinorhizobium sp. BG8
TTTCTTGAACTTTTTTCCGGGATCACGGTTTTCCGGGCTGTTGCGGGTGGTGACACCCCGCAATCCACCGTTAGAACGCCTCTAAACACGGTTCTGCCTTCAGAAATTCACAATTGCGGGGGCAAAAGCGTCGAAGCAGCGTCGCGCGGCGCTTCGAATTTGACTCGCGCGGACGAACATGCGCATCTTTGCCTCCGCTGGACGGCGCCATATCTTTATAGGGACAGAACGCAATCGGCATGATGACGGACCGCAACCTGATCCGATCGCTCGGGAGCGAACCGCCTATATTGGCCGACGGCAGGCGTGCGCCCGACCGACGCGAGATTTCGCTTCGCTGGCTTTCGGGCACGTTCCTCACCGGCATCACATCTTCCATTCTCATGGGCGTGGCTCTCTTTGCCGCCCTCGACGGCAGGCAGCAGCTCGCCATTCCCGCCGAAGCCTATGCCTCGCTCGAGCCGCACGGGCGCGGGGTTCCACCCGCAAGCACCGTGACCCGCGGCGAGCGGATCGTGGAGCCGAGCATCGTTGCGAAGGCCGAGGACAAGAAGATCATGGAGGTTTCCACCATGATCCATGACGGCGAGAAGGAAGTGGTGCGACGCCAGCCCTTCGCGCTGGTGAAGATGGCGCTCGCCGCAAACCACGTGGTCAACGAGGACTATCCGCGCTTCGACCCCCTCTCCATCTTTTCCTCCTCCGCTCCGGACGAGCAGCCGGTCTCCCGCACGGGCACGATCTACGGTTCGGAGGTCGAATCGGAAGTCGCGCTGAAGACCGGCGAGTTCCCGACCGGCGGCTCGGCGCTCGACTACGCAGACCAGATGTCGCTCGACGAGGTCGAGGAGAATGTCCGCACCAACGGTTCCGTGCTGACCGACGGAAGCACGCAGCTCGCCTCCCTCTATTATGTCGACCCGCGGCGCTTCGCTTCCGACGCCTCGGACCTCGACCTGCTTCAGGGACTGACGGCGCGCATCGTCGAAGAGAACATGACCGTCTCCACCTTCGACAGCCTGACGCCGGACGACCCGGAATATGCCGAGGACGTGATCCCCGTGCGCCGCACGCAGGACATCGTCACCCTGATGACGGCGAACGGCTACACCAAGGCGCAGGCCGAGGATCTCTCCGCCTATCTCTCGAAGGTGATCGGCGGCACGGAAGTTGCCGAGGGTGACGTGCTTCGCATCTGCATCATCCAGAAGGGCAAGGAAGCCAACATCGTCAGGGCCAGCGTCTACGAGCGTGGCAGGCACCTGGCGACCGTGGCGCTCGACGACGACGGCGCCTTCGTCGCCGGATCCGAGCCGCCGGCGCTCGATGCGGTCGCGACCGCTTTCGACGACGACCATGGCCCGAGCATGATGAGCGGCCGCGACCTGCCGCGCGTCTATGACGGCATCTATCGGGCAGCGCTCTCCTACGGCATGGGGGCACGGCTCACCGGCGAGATGGTCCGCGTGCTTGCCAGCAACGTCGACTTCCAGGCCCAGCTGCGACCGAACGATTCGCTCGAGGCGTTCTTCTCCGTCGCCGATACCGCCGGTCTGGCCACCGAGGATTCCGAGCTTCTCTTCATCAACGCCAAGTTCGGCGACACGGAGACCCGCGTTTACCGCTTCCAGAACGGCGAGGACGGCTCGGTCGACTACTATGACGAGAACGGCAAGAGCATCCGGCAGTTCCTCTTGCGCAATCCCGTTCCGAACGGCCGCCTGAGCTCGGGATTCGGCATGCGGCGCCATCCGATCCTCGCCTTCTCGCGCATGCACACCGGCACCGACTGGGCGGCCCCGCGCGGAACGCCGATCATCGCGACCGGCAACGGCGTGGTGCTCGAGGCCGGCTGGTCGTCGAGCTACGGCAACCAGACGCTGATCCGTCACGCCAACGGCTACGTCTCGTCCTACAATCACCAGAGCGCCATCGCCAAGGGTGTTCGCGAGGGTGCGAAGGTCACGCAGGGCCAGGTCATCGGCTATGTCGGCTCGACCGGCCTTTCGACCGGCGCCCACCTGCACTACGAGCTGATCGTCAACGGCACCAAGGTCGACGCCATGAAGGTGCGCCTGCCGGGCGGAAAATCGCTCGAGGGCAAGGCGCTCGCGCAGTTCGAGATCGAACGCCACCGCATCGACGACCTCCTCGGCCGTGACGAGAACGCGCCCGAAGTCGCCCGCAAGGACTGAACCTTCCTCTTTTCGCAGACCGCGCGTGGTCGACGCTCCCGGGCGGCCGATCATTGTCCCGAATTTCGACACGGATCATAAGCTGGCGTGACCGCGAACCTGACGTGCCGCGATACGCATCCTGGCCGGCGTCTCGGCCGATGTCCTGGCCAGCCGGGCGCGAAAAAGGCGCGGACCATTCGATCCGCGCCTTCAGCATTGTCATGATGGGGACGTTTACGCCGCCGCCTTGCTTGTTGCCGGCCGTGCCGAGAACAGCAGCCGGTCCGAACCCGAGGTGATCTTGACCAGCGAACCGTCCGGAATGTTTCCGGCAAGGATCTTCTCGGCAAGCGGATCCTGCAGGTACTTCTGGATCGCCCGCTTCAGCGGCCGCGCGCCGTAGACGGGATCGTAGCCTTTGTCAGCCAGCCAGTGGATCGCCTCCTCGTCGAGCTCGATGACGATCTTGCGGTCGGTGAGCAGCTTGCGCAGCCGTTCCAGCTGGATGTTGACGATCGCGCCCATCTCCGAACGCCGCAGTCGATGGAACAGGATGATCTCGTCGATCCGGTTCAGGAACTCGGGCCGGAAGTGGGACTTCACCACGTCCATCACCTCGCTTCGGACCTTTTCGCTGTCCTCGCCCTCGGCGAGCTGGGTCAGGTATTCGGCCCCAAGGTTCGAGGTCATGATGATCATGGTGTTCTTGAAGTCGACCGTGCGGCCCTGGCCGTCCGTCAACCTGCCATCGTCCAGCACCTGGAGCAGCACGTTGAAGACGTCCGGATGCGCCTTTTCGATCTCGTCGAACAGCACGACCTGGTAAGGCCTGCGGCGGACGGATTCCGTCAGCGCACCGCCCTCCTCGTAGCCGACATAGCCGGGAGGCGCGCCGATCAGCCGGGCCACCGAGTGCTTCTCCATGTATTCCGACATGTCCACGCGCTGGATCGCCGTCTCGTCGTCGAAGAGGAAGCGGGCGAGCGCCTTGGTCAGTTCCGTCTTGCCGACGCCGGTCGGCCCGAGGAACATGAACGAGCCGATCGGCCGGTTCGGATCCTGGAGGCCGGCGCGCGAGCGGCGGACGGCGCGCGACACGGCCTGGACCGCATCACCCTGCCCGACCACCCATCTGGCCAGCTCGTCTTCCATGCGCAAGAGCTTGTCGCGTTCACCTTCCAGCATCTTGTCGACCGGTATCCCGGTCCAGCGCGAGACGACCTGGGCGATGTTGTCGGCCGTGACGACTTCCTGCACCATCGGGTCGATGTCTGCCGAATCGCGGTTTTCCGCGTCTTCGAGCTCCTTTTCCAGCTTCGGGATGACGCCATAGGCAAGCTCGCCCGCCCGCTGGAACTCACCCTTGCGCTGGACGATCGCCAGTTCGTTGCGGGCGTCGTCGAGCTGCTTCTTGAGGTCGGCGGCCAGTCCAAGCTTCTGCTTTTCAGCCTGCCAGCGCGCGGTCAGCGCCGCCGCCTGCTCTTCGAGCGAGGCGAGGTCGAGCTCGAGCTTCTCCAGCCGGTCCTGCGAGGCGCGGTCGGTTTCCTTCTTCAGGGCCTCGCGCTCGATCTTCAGCTGGATGATTCGCCGGTCGAGTTCGTCCAGTTCCTCGGGCTTGGAATCGACCTGCATGCGCAGCCGCGAGGCCGCCTCGTCCATGAGGTCGATCGCCTTGTCCGGCAGGAAGCGGTCGGTGATGTAGCGGTTGGAGAGCGTCGCGGCCGCCACGAGTGCCGCATCGGCGATGCGGACCTTGTGGTGCTGCTCGTACTTTTCCTTCAGTCCGCGCAGGATCGAGATCGTATCCTCGACTGTCGGCTCCTCGACCATGACGGGCTGGAAGCGCCGGGCGAGCGCCGCATCCTTCTCGACATGCTTGCGGTATTCGTCGAGCGTGGTCGCGCCGACGCAATGCAGCTCGCCGCGGGCAAGCGCGGGTTTCAGGAGGTTCGAGGCATCCATCGCCCCGTCCGCCTTGCCGGCACCGACCAGCGTGTGCATCTCGTCGATGAAGAGGATGATCTCGCCGCTCTCGGACTGGACTTCGGACAGCACCGCCTTCAGCCGCTCCTCGAACTCGCCGCGATATTTCGCGCCGGCGATGAGCGCGCCCATGTCGAGCGCCATCAGCTTCTTGTCCTTGAGGCTTTCCGGCACGTCGCCGTTGACGATCCGGAGCGCCAGGCCTTCGGCGATCGCGGTCTTGCCGACGCCGGGCTCGCCGATCAGGACCGGGTTGTTCTTGGTCCTGCGCGACAGTACCTGGATGGTACGGCGGATCTCGTCGTCACGGCCGATGACCGGATCGAGCCTGCCCTCGCGGGCTTCCGCGGTCAGGTCGCGCGCATATTTCTTGAGCGCGTCGAAACCCTGCTCGGCATTCGACGAATCGGCCGTGCGTCCCTTGCGGATATCGTTGATGACCTGGTTGAGCTTGGCCGGCGTCACGCCTGCCTTCTCGAGAATGGTCGAGGTCGCGGCGGATTTCTCGATCGCGAGCGCCAGGAGCAGCCGTTCGACGGTGACGAAGCTGTCACCCGCCTTCTTGGCGGCCTCCTCGGCCGTGGTGAAAACCTTGGCGAGCGGCTGCGACAGGTAGACCTGTCCGTTGCCGCCGGAAACCTTGGGAAGCTTCGCCAGTGCCGCGTCGTTTGCCAGCCGCGCTTCCTTGGCGTTGCCGCCGGCCCGCTCGATGAGGGACGAGGCCATGCCCTGGTCGTCGTCGAGCAGCACCTTCAGCACATGCTCCGGCGTGAACTGGGGATGCCCTTCGGCAAGCGCGTACGTCTGGGCGGATTGCAGGAAGCCGCGCACCCGCTCGGAATATTTCTCTATGTTCATTTTCTACCTCCATAGCTCGGCCGGCCCATGAGGCACCGGACGAAGGTTCAGGATCAGGCTCCCGATCAGGCGAGCCTGTCATTCTTATCGGTCGCTCGGCATTGCGCGCGATCAACCATCGGAGGTGAATATGGGGGAAGGTTTTTCGGAATTAAAGAGCGCGGTCTTCCGATGCGTGACGAAATCGGGCGGTGATCCCGGCCACCCGTTTACCCGCGACCAAAGGACGGGCCGAAGGCATCGCCCGTCCGGCCGCGCCAGCGCAAGGCTGTAGACGCGAAAAGCCCGGCATGGCCGGGCTTTCCTTGCATTCCTGACGATGAAGACGCGCCTTACTCGGAGGCGGCTTCCAGAACGGGGGCGTCGCCGCCTTCGGCCGGCGCTGCGTCCTGGCCTTCCTCACCCTGCTTGCCTTCGCCACGGCGAGGACGGCGGGCGCGGGGGGCGCTGCGTCGGCGAGACGGCGCGCGGGCGGCACCTGCCGCACCGGGCGTTTCCTCTTCGAGCGACACTTCCGCGGGCGTTCCCTCGATCACCGGCTGCGGGCCGGTTCCGTCGATGACGGGTTCGGCGACGGCCACGACCTGGGGCTGCTCCTGGACGGGCGCGTCCATATCGTCCCCGTCGCGCTCGAAGCCGTCGCGATCGTTGAAATCGTTCCGGTCGTTGAATTCGCTGCGCTCATCGCGCTGGAAGCGATCCTGCATCTGCGCCTGTGCGGCTGCGATGATGCGGTTGTAGTGCTCCGCGTGCTGCAGGTAGTTCTCGGCAATCACCCGGTCGCCAGAGCTCTGGGCGTCGCGAGCGAGTGCTGCATACTTTTCCGCAATGTGCTGGGCAGTGCCTCTGATCTTCACGTCCGGTCCGGAGCTGTCGTAGGTCCGGGTCAGAGGATTGCCGCCCTTCCGGTGGCCGTTGTTATTGTTGTTATTGTTGTTGCTGTTGTTGTTGTTACGCCCACGGCCGCGCTTGTTTTGCTGTCCTGGCCTCATATTCCGCTCACCCAAAGTATCTTGTCTCGATGATCATGTGTCTGCGCGCCTGATCGGATCGCGCCGGATCAAGCAATCCTCATCAGCGAGGAAACCACGCTGGTAGGTGGCCCTGCCGCCGTAAGACGTCAAATTAACAGGTACCCGCACAAGGCAGTCTTCAACCCTAGCAACTCTTCTGTGAGAGCAACCCTCGCGATCGGGCCATACCAGAACGAATCTTTGTTGTATGACCTCTTGCCTGGTGCGTAATCGCAACCTAGCCCGCTTCCTCGGTGATTCCAAGCCTTTTCTTCGTGCTGCGACAAGAACCCACGTCCGCGCAGCAATTTCAGGAAGTTACGACTGTGCGAAAGACCAGGCAACGGTCGTTTCCGCCCAAATCCCGGGCGCTGGCGCACAACGCGAAACCGTTCTGCGCCAGTATGTCGATCACCCCCGCCTTCTGGTCGTAGCCGATCTCGAAGGCAAGCACGCCGTTGCTTCTGAGGAAGCTCTTGGCTTCTGCGGCGATCGACCGGTAGGCATCCAGCCCGTCCTCGCCACCATCGAGCGCGAGTCTGGGATCGTGGCGCTTCACCTCTTCCGAGAGGGTCTCTACCACGGCGGATGCGATGTAGGGCGGGTTGGAGACGATGATGTCGAAAGTGCCGGTTAGGGCCTCGAACCAGTCGCTCCTGACCGCCTCGAAACGGTCTCTCAAATTGTTTAGATCGGCATTGCGGCGCGCCGTTTCAAGGGCGTCCTCGGAAAGATCCGCGCCGACGCCGCTGGTGCCGGGCACGCTGTCGAGCAGCGCAAGGCAGATCGCCCCCGTACCCGTGCCGAGATCGAGGATCCGGCACCCGCCCGTCGCCTCGACGATCCCGCGCGCGAAGGGGATGAGTTCGTCCACGATGATCTCGGTATCGGGCCGGGGTTCGAGCGTTCCGGCGGAAAGCGAAAGCGTCAGCCCGCAGAAGGGTCGCCAGCCGAGAATCCTGTAGACGGGCTCGTGCGCGAGACGCCTTAAAACGCCGTCCTCCACCTTTCGCGCCTCGTCTTCGCTGAGCTTGTTCGATCCGCCCGTGATGAAGGCGATGGCGTCGAGACCGAGAAGGCCGCCGATCAGGAGACGGGCCTCGCGGGCCGGATCGTCTATTCCTGCCCGCTGGAACCTGAGGCGCGCATCTGTCAGCGCCGCCGAAAGCGACCCGTCACCCTTCATCATCCCTGTTCGCCGAGCTGCGCCAGCTGTCCGGCCTGGTAGTCGGCCAAAAGGGCGTCCACCACTTCGTCGATTTCGCCCATCATCATCCTGTCGAGCTTGTAGAGCGTAAGGTTGATCCGGTGGTCCGTCACGCGGCCCTGGGGAAAGTTGTAGGTCCGGATGCGTTCGGAGCGGTCGCCGGAGCCGACCTGGCTCTTTCGCGAGGCGGAACGTTCGCTGTCGGCGCGGCTGCGCTCCATGTCGAAGAGCCGTGCGCGCAGGACCTGCATCGCCTTGGCGCGGTTCTGGTGCTGCGACTTCTCGGAGCTGGTGACGACGATCCCTGTCGGCAAGTGCGTGATGCGCACGGCCGAGTCGGTGGTGTTGACGTGCTGTCCGCCCGCGCCCGACGAGCGCATCGTGTCGATCCGGATGTCCTCGGGACGGATCTCGATGTCGATCTCCTCGGCCTCCGGCAACACGGCGACGGTGGCGGCCGAGGTATGGATGCGCCCGCTCGCCTCCGTCTCCGGAACCCGCTGCACCCGGTGCACGCCCGATTCGAACTTCAGCTTGGCAAACACCCCGCGCCCCGAAACGGTCGCGATGATTTCCTTGTAGCCGCCGGCCTCACCTTCGCTCACCGAAAGCACCTCGACCTTCCAGCCGTTCGCCGCCGCGAAGCGCTCGTACATGCGGAAGAGATCGCCCGCAAAGAGCGCGGCTTCGGAGCCGCCGGTACCGGCGCGTATTTCGAGGATGGCGCTCTTTTCGTCCGCCGCGTCCTTCGGCAGCAGCAGGATCTGCATGTCCTGCTCCAGCCCCTCGAGCCTGCGCCTGAGGTCCGGCAGTTCCATTTCGGCGAGGTCGCGCATCTCGCGGTCGGTCGCCTTGTCGGCAAGCAGCGTCTCGAGGTCGTCTATCTCGGCGACGGTCTTGTCGTGCTCGCGGATTTTTGCGACGACCGGCTGGAGCTCGGAATATTCCGAGGCGAGGCGCACATAGGTCTCGGAATCCGGCCCCGCGGACATGCGGGCCTCGATCTCGCCGAAGCGGCGCTCGAGTTCGCGCATCTTGTCAACGGGAAGCTTCGCCACCGGTCACTCCAGTACTATGAATTCAAAGGGGCACGCCATGCTCGGCGGCAAAGTCCGTCAGCATGGGGCGCAGGGACCCGATCGACTTGGTATCGTCGAGCGCCGGGTTCAGTACTCCGGCGAGCTTTTCGACGTCGAGCGCGAGCAGCATCGATTTGACCGGGCCGATCGAGGTCGGTGCCATCGAAACGGAACGGAAGCCGATGCCGAGCAGGGCCATCGCGGAAATCGGCTTGCCCGCCAGTTCGCCGCAGAGCGTCACCTGCGTATCGTTGCGCTCTCCCGCCCTGACGATGTCGCGCAGGATCCTGAGGAAAGGCCGGCCGAGCGGGTCGAAACGGTCGGACACCCGGGCGTTGCCGCGGTCGACCGCCATCGCGAACTGGAACAGGTCGTTCGATCCGACCGAGACGAAGTCCACCTCCGCCATCAGCTCGTCGAGCTGCCAGAGCAGCGCCGGCACTTCGAGCATGGCGCCGAACTGCAGTTTTCGCGGCAATTGCTCGCCGATCTTGGACTGGCGCTGGATTTCCTTTTGCAGAAGCTCGCGCACTTCTCTCAGCTCGGAGACCTCGGTCACCATCGGCAGCATCAGGCGAAGCTCGGCGCCCGCCGTCGCGCGCAGCATGGCGCGAAGCTGGGTGCGCAGCAGGCCCGGCCGGTCGAGCGACAACCTGATGGCGCGCCAACCGAGCGCGGGGTTCTCTTCCTCGTCGGCACGGAAATAGGGAACGACCTTGTCGCCGCCGATATCGAGCGTGCGGAACGTCACCGGCCGGCCGGCCGCCTGCTTCAGGACGCTGCGGTAGAAGGCTTCCTGCTCTTCCGCCTTCGGCATCGTCGAGGCGATCATGAACTGCAGCTCGGTGCGGAACAGGCCAATGCCCGAGGCGCCCGATTCGGTCAGGTGCGGCAGGTCGACGATCAGCCCGGCATTCATCTGCACGTTGATCGCCTTGCCGTCCTTCGTCACCGGCTCGACCGCGCGCAATGCTCGGTACTGCTCCTGCCGGCGGGCGCGGAATCGCACCTTTTCCTCGTAGGAGCGCTGGAGATCCTGCACGGGACGAAGGTGGACCAGCGCGTCGTCGCCGTCGATGATCACCGGATCGCCGTTTTCCGCAAGCGCCACGGCACCGGCCGACTGCCCGACGACGGGAATGCCCATGGCGCGCGCGACGATCACCACATGGCTGGTGACGGCGCCTTCTTCGAGGACCAGCCCGCGCACGTTCTGGCGCGGATAGTCGAGCAGCTCGGCGGCCCCCATGGCCCGCGCCACGATGATCGCGTCGTTCGGAAACGCATTGGCAGACAGCTTGGCGCCATAACCGGTCAGCTGCCGTAGCAGGCGATTGGCGAGGTCGTCGAAATCGTGCATCCGCTCGCGCAGGTACGGGTCCGTCAGCCGGATCATCCGCGCCTTGGTCTCGCTCTGCACCCGCTCGACGGCCGCTTCCGCCGTCAGGCCGTTGCGGATCGCTTCCTCGAGCTTGCGCACCCAGCCGCGATCATGCGCGAACATCCGGTAGGTCTCGAGCACCTCGCGATGCTCGCCCTCCATCGAGACGTCGCGCCTGGAGAGCATGTCGTCGATCGAGATCCGGAGCGACCCCAGCGCTTCGGCAAGCCGGCCCAGTTCGTGTTCGGAGTCCTCGTTGAGCAGATTGGTGACGACGATGCGCGGCTCGTGGAGCACCACATATCCGAGGCCGATGCCTTCGTTGAAGCCGCTGCCCTCGATGGTGACGGGGCGCGACAGGTCGAGTTCGAGGCCGGGCTTGGTGATCTTCTTCAGTTCGCCCGTCGCGACCATTTCGGCGATCACCATCGCCGTCGTCTCGAGCGCCTCGACCTCGTCCTCGCGGTAGGTCCGGCTGGCCTTGTTCTGCACGACGAGAACGCCGAGCGCGCGGCCGGTGCGCAGGATCGGCACGCCGAGGAAGGAGTGGTAGATCTCCTCGCCCGTTTCCGGGAGATAGGTGAAGGCGGGGTGCGACTGGGCGTCGGAGAGGTTGAGCGGGCGGGCGCTGGCGGCAATGGTACCGACAAGACCTTGGCCCATCTTCAGTTGCGCAAGGTGGACGGCGCCCGGATTGAGGCCCTCGGTAGCATAGAGCTCGAGGACTCCGTCGGAACGCAGCACGTAGACGGAGCACACCTCCGCCACCATGTTCTGCGCGATCTGGCGTACGATCTGGTCAAGCCGCTCCTGCGGCTCGAGCGGCTCCGCCATCAGTTCGCGCAGCCGCTTGAGAAGGACACGCGGACCTGCGGAGAGGTCTCTCATCACGCAACGTCTCCCCGAAAATGACGATACCAACCGTGCCCTTCGACGCCGGCTGATAAGCGGCGCGAAACTAACGGTGAATCACTTCTTATCGAGACCGTAGACGGAATGCAAAGTCCTGACCGCGAGTTCAGCATAAGGACCGTCGATAAGAATGGATATCTTGATCTCGGAGGTGGTGATTGCCCGGATGTTGATGCCCTTTTCGGCAAGCGCGCGGAAGGCCGACGCTGCAACGCCCGCATGGCTGCGCATGCCGATGCCGATGACCGAAACCTTGACCAGGCCCGCTTCGTGCTGGATCACGTCGCAGCCGACCTTTTCCTTGGCGGTCTCGAGCACCTTCAGGGCCTTGTCGACGTCACCCGAGGGGACCGTGAAGGTCATGTCGGTCTTGGAGCCGTCCTCCGAGATGTTCTGCACGATCATGTCGACGTTGATATGGGCCTCTGCGAGCGGGCCGAAGATCGCGGCCGAGACGCCCGGCCGGTCGGCGACGCGGCGGAGCGAGATCTGCGCTTCATCCTTGGCATAGGCGATGCCGGTTACGACTTCCTGTTCCACGATTTCATCCTCATCACAAATCAGCGTGCCGGGCGGGTTCATCAGATCGCCCATGCCCGGCGCATCGGGGTCTACGAAACTGGAACGGACGAAGGTGCGCACCTTGTGCACCATCGCGAGCTCGACCGAGCGCACCTGCAGCACCTTGGCGCCGAGGGATGCCATCTCCAGCATTTCCTCGAAGGCGATCTTCTTGAGGCGGCGCGCCTTCGGCTCGATGCGCGGATCGGTCGTGTAGACGCCGTCGACGTCCGTGTAGATGTCGCAGCGGTCCGCCTTCACCGCAGCGGCGATGGCGACGGCGGAGGTGTCCGAGCCGCCCCGGCCGAGCGTCGCAATGCGGTTGTCCGGGCCGATGCCCTGGAAGCCGGCGACCACGGCCACCTGGCCCTCGCCCATGCGGCGGATGATTTCCGAACCGTCGATGTCCATGATGCGCGCGGCGCCGTGGGCGTTGTCGGTCTTGATGGCGATCTGCCAGCCCTGCCAGGACCGGGCATTGATGCCCATCGACTGCAGCGCGATGGCGAGCAGCCCGGAGGTCACCTGCTCGCCCGAGGCGACGATGGCGTCGTATTCGCGCGCGTCGTAGAAGGGCGAGCTGGCGCCGGTAGCCTTCGGCATACCCTGAACCCAGGCGACGAGCTCGTTGGTCTTGCCCGACATGGCGGAAACGACGACGGCCACTTCGTGGCCCGCATCGACCTCGCGTTTCACATGGCGCGCCACATTGTGGATACGGTCCAGATCTGCGACGGAGGTTCCGCCGAATTTCATCACGATGCGTGCCATGGATATCTACCGGTACTGAATGTTCGCGCGAGCGCGGGAAGAGGTCGCGGCGTCTCATAGCGGAAGAGGACGCGGCGTGCAATGGCGAGCGGCATGTGGCCTGCCTTGGCGCTGTGCGGGAATTGCCGCGAAAGACGCGGCGTGGCTATGGTGGCGCGGATCTTGCCGCCGGGGAACGGATGGCGTTCCGGCTGGGAAGTGGAAAGGGAGAGCGATGTCTGCAGATGGCGGGCGGCCGCAGATCGGGTTGGATCGGCTGAAGGGAATCCTGGATTTCATTCAGGCGGCGGAAGGACTGAAGGACACGCTTCGCAGCGGCACCACCTCCAGGGGTCGGCGCGAAAGCACCGCCGAGCACACATGGCGCCTCTGCCTCATGGTGATGATGTTCGGCCGCGAACTTTCCGGCTGCGACCAGCACCGCCTTCTAAAGCTCTGCATCGTGCATGATCTCGGCGAGGCGATTTCCGGAGACGTCCCGGCGATCCACCAGGGCCTCGACGACGGGCGCGCCGCACGCGAGCGGGCGGATCTTTCAGCCCTTTGCGCGCCCCTGCCCGCCGACCTCTCGGCGGAAATCCTCGACCTCTGGGACGAGTACAGCGCGGCCGCCTCCCCGGAGGCGATCTTCGCCAAGGGCTTCGACAAGCTGGAGACGATGCTGCAGCACACGATCGGCGACAATCCCGCGGGCTTCGACTACGACTTCAACCTGACCTACGGGCTGCAGCACACCGATCGCCATCCGCTGCTGCGCGAAATCCGGTCGCTGGTGGACGAAGCCACCCGGAAGCGCGCTGAGGATCAGGGACCGCCCGGCTCATAGCGTGCGGCCTCGCGTCCCGCATCGTTGGCTTGCGCTGAATGCCACTCGATAGGCCGGAACCGAGCAGCCGCTCGGCCTCTGCGCGCGAGAGGCCGGCGTCGAGGAGCAGGTGATTGTTCCCACGCAGCACGATCATGGAAAGTGCTTGCCGCTCCGCCGCCGCCTGCCGATGGTCGCACCACAGCGTGAACAGCCGCGTCCAGATCCGTCGTGTTGATTCCGCCCATTCCATGAGGGCATTCCTCCGTTCATCCGTCGGAATCATCCTCCAGCGATAGACATTCGACAAACGAATAGTCATGATGCCAGCCATCAGGAAAAACGATTGCTCGAATGGATTTTCCCCTCGAAAGCGAACTACTGCGAACCTTCCTCGTTGTGGCCGAAACCGGGAACGTCACCCGCGCCGCAAACGCCCTCGGCCGCACGCAGTCGGCCGTCAGCATGCAGGTCCGGCGCCTGGAAGAAATCGTCTCGAGCCCGCTCTTCGCGAGAGGCGCGCGCGGCGTCGCGCTGACGGAGGAAGGAAGCCGGCTGCTTCCCTACGCCCGGCGCATCGTCGGGCTTGTCGACGAGGCCGCCGGCGCCATGCGGACGAGCCCGCTCGAAGGCGCTGTCCGTGTCGGCATTCCCGAGGAATATACCGAGACCATCCTGCCGCGGGCGCTCGCCGCCTTCGCGGAACGCAACCCCCGGACGGAGGTGACGGTCCGGTGCGGCTATTCCTCCCAGCAGCTCGCAGCGCTCGACCGCGACGAACTGGATCTCGCTGTCATCTTCGACTGGGACCACGCGACCTCCGGCGAGATCCTCGCCCTCGACCCGACCGTCTGGGTCACGGCGGACCTCCACGGAAGCCACCTGCGCAACCCCGTTCCCGTCGCGGTCTACTGGAACTCAAGCTGGTGCCGCGACTTCGCCATCCGATCGCTGGACCGCCACGGCATCTCCTATCGGATCGCCTACAGCTCTGACACGAGCAGTGGCCTGAGGTCCGCCGTCTCCGCCGGGCTGGCGATCGCGCCGCTCGCGCGCAGCAACATCCCGCCCAATGCGCGCGAACTGACGGCCGAGGACGGGTTCCCGCCGATTGACACGTCACGCGTGGTGCTGAGGCGCAATCCCCGCCGCGCGAGCCCCGCGGCCGATCGCCTCGCCGAGATGTTGCGCAGCGCCTTCGCCCCGCTCCGGCCCGCAGATGGAAGTGCTGGCTAGGGAACCGCGTCCTCGTTGCCCCTCCCCGGGGGAGTTCAGGCCACGGTGGGCGTGGCATCCATGCGGACAGCGGAGCCTCGTTCACCTCCGCCGACTGCTGACAGGGTCGAAAATTGATGTGGGTTCCCGCGCGGCGCCCGCCTCTCCCTCCTTCATTAATATTCACCCATACGGTTGACTATTAATCGAATTTTCTATATTCAACCATATGGGTGAACAAATGGACGAAGATGCCCTGTCACGAATTCTGAAGGCCGCCGGCGATACCACGCGGCGACAGATCCTGACGCTTCTCGTTCAGGAGGGAGCGTTGAGGGTGACGGCGCTCGCCGCCCATTTCGACATGTCCCTGAATTCCGTCTCCAAGCATATCAAGGTGCTGGAGGAGGCAGGCCTCGTCACCCGCAGGACTTTGGGCCGCGAGCATTTCATCGCGGCGGAGCTCGAACCGCTGGCCCTGACAGAGCGCTGGTTCGCGCAGCTGAAGTCGATCTGGGAACTGCGCCTCGCAGCGCTGGAAAACCTACTGGTTCCGAAGGAGGAAAGTGATGACCGAGCTTGAACTGACAGTCAGCCGCAAGATCGCCGCCCCGCGCGAGAAAGTGTTCAATGCCTGGCTTTCGCCGGAAATGCTGGCAAAATTCATGCGCCCCATCGCAGATTGCATCGAGCCCTCCAGGGTCAGCACCGACCCGGTCAAGGGCGGGCGGTTCCAGATCGTGATGGTGACCGCCGAACGGGAAATCCCCCACTCCGGCACCTACCTCGAGATCGATCCCCATTCGCATCTGGCCTTCACCTGGGAATCGCCCCACTCGCTCGACGACAGCGTCGTGACGATCGATCTGGCGGAACTCGATGCCCAGACGACCGAAGTGACACTGAAGCAGGTGAAGTTCCGCAGCGAGGATGCGCGGCTCGGCCACATCAAGGGCTGGACCACGATCCTGGACAATCTCGAGACATCCTTCGCCTAGGGCACGTCTCCCGAAAGGGGTTGCCCGCTCCGGCGGAGCGAGACATGAGACGACCTGAAGCGCGCACCGGTCCCTCGTATCGCATCGCGCTTCAGGCAAGCCCGCGGGATGCCTCCCGTCCGGCATTCCGCCCCTCCTCCCGCGGCAGTGCGGGCAGGATGCCGAAGATGTGATGACGGTTCGGGCTTGCGAATTCCGGCCGCGGCGGTAGGACTGTTCCTGTCCGGTTTTGCCCAAGAAGTCCGCATCGATGTCTGCAAGGTCCCATCTATCACGGCGCACACTGCTCCTCGGCGCAGTTTCGACGACTGCTGCTCTCACAGGCTGCACCACCTACGGAATCGGTCGCGCGCCCTTGCCCCAGGTCGCCCGCCGGCCGATCGTCGTTCCCTCGACTGAAGACCTCGACCTCATGTACGGCCCCGTCGAGGACGATGGCGTCCTGATCCCGCCGGTGCCCTACCAGCAGATCGACCCGAGATACTATCGCCAGCGCGTGATGGATCCGACCGGCGAACAGCCTGGCACGGTCGTCGTCGATACCCCCGGAAGGTTTCTCTACCTCGTCGAGCCGGGCGGCACGGCAATGCGCTACGGCGTCGGCATCGGCAAGGAAGGATTCGCCTGGGAAGGCGAAGGCACCATCCACTGGCGCCAGCACTGGCCGCGCTGGAAGCCGCCGGATGAAATGGTGGCGCGCCGGCCGGAGCTCGCAAAGTATTCGATCTCCAACGGCGGCATGGAGCCAGGTCTCGAAAATCCGCTCGGCGCCCGCGCCCTCTACATCTTCCAGGACGGCAAGGACACGCTCTATCGCCTGCATGGAAGCCCGGAATGGCAGTCGATCGGCCAGGCCGTGTCGTCCGGCTGCGTTCGCCTGATCAACCAGGACGTCATCGATCTCTACGCCCGCGTGCCCTACCACGCCCGGATCGTCGTCCGCCAGCAGCCTGCCCAGCCTGTCTACCAGGCGTTCTGAAGGGAATTCCATGCCCAGCCGCCTCGCCGCGCTCCAGCCCTATCTTCTCTCCGTCCTGCGCATCGTGACGGGCCTCGTGATCTTCAGCTACGGCACGCAGAAGATCCTGCGGTTCCCAGCCGCCGAGAGCGTACCGCCGGTCGGATCGCTTCCCTGGATCGCGGGCCTCTTCGAGCTCGTCCTCGGGCTTCTGGTGCTCGTCGGACTGAAGACCCGCCCTGCCGCCTTCGTGCTGTCCGGCGTCATGGCCTTCGCCTATTTCCTGCGCCATGCGCCCCAGGGCTTCTATCCCGCGCAGAACGGCGGGGTCGCGGCCATCCTCTTCTGCTTCATCTTCCTCTACCTGGCCGTCGCCGGCGCTGGCCCGATCAGCCTCGACGGACAAATGGGCGGCAAACAGGCCCGAACCTGAGAGAACCGCCGGTCGCAATCGCAGGAGCGCGTTGCGGCCCCCTCCCGCTTCACGTGCCGAAGCCGCGCAGGCTTTTCATGATCTCGCGCAACCCGCGCGTCAGGTGCTTGTCGCGCCTCATGACCATTCCCAGCTGTCGAACGAGCCGGGGTTTCAGCGGCGAGGTCGCAAGATAGCCCGCCCGCTCGCGTTTCAGGGCCAGTGACGGCAGGATCGACCAGCCGAGGCCGGCCGCCACCAGCTCCTTGATCGCCTCGACGCTGCCGAACTCCATCGCAGGTCGCGCGCGCTGGCCCGCGGCCTCCATCCATTGGTCCGTCGCCACGCGCGTATTGCCGCCCTCGTAGAGCATCAGGACTTCGACAGCCTCCGCAAGATACCGCGCATCGGGGCCACCCTCCGGCATGACCGCATCCCTCGGCGCGACCGCCAGAAGCTCGTCTTCGTAGAAGGGCTCGACCTCGAATGCCCGGCCGGGCGCCGGCAGCGTGACGACGGCGATGTCGAGCCTGTTCGCCTCCAGATGGCGCAACACGTCGTCCGTGTTTCCGATCGTGACGGTGACCTCCAGTCCGGGCATGCGTTTCCTGGCGGCAGAAATTGCGCGCGGCAAAAGGTGGATCGAGGCCGTTCCTCCGCTGCCGATCCGCACCCGGCCGGCGGTGCCGTCCCGGTAAGGCGCCATTGCCTCCTCCGCGGCGGCGCACTCGTCGAGGATCCGCCTGGCGTGCACCAGAAGCTCGATGCCCGCCGGGGACGCCTGCGCCCGACGCCCGACACGCTCGATCAGGCGAACGCCCAGGCGTTGCTCGAGGAGCTTGACCTGCAGGCTCACCGCAGGCTGCGTCAGGCCGGCCTTTTCCGCCGCCGCAGTGAACGTGCCGAGTTCGACCACGCTGACGAAGGCGGCAAGCTGGTCGAGATTGTACATAGAAGGAATCCTTATGGTTCGCATAATTTCCATAAGCTTCCTTTTGCAAACCCGCCAGCTCAAAGTCTCCTCACCGGCGCAGGTCGAAGGCCTTCCCTCGAAACGGCAGATGGCCCGGGACGGCCGGTAACGAATGGCACAAGGGGAGATCTGGCATGACGGCTGATATCGAAAACGCGCCGGCCCTCGGGCATCGAGGCCAACGTCTCTTCGCGAAGTGGATGGCGCGCCTCGCGGACGGGTTCGCCCGCCATCTGTGGAAACGGCGCAGCCGGCGGGCCCTTTCCGAGATGTCCGACGACCAGCTGAACGATATCGGCATCACCCGCGCCGAGGCGAGACGCGAAGCCGAACGATCATGGTTCTGGGACTAGGGCGCCTTGCTCGTCCGGAAGAACTTTCCCCGGGAAAGCCACTCGCTTCACCCGGTTTCGCTGCTGAGCCAGACACGCGCAAGCAGGACGGACAGCACGGCATGGAGCACGACAGCGGGCCACAGAAGGACGCCCGCAAATTCGCCGCCGAGGCCGAGATAGCCAAGATAGAGCGTGACGACGACGCTGTAGAACAGCATGCCGAGGAGAGCGGAATTTCTCCAGCAGGCCAGCCCCACCGCGATCAGCGCAAGTCCCGCGACGCGAGCAGTCGGTATCCCTGTACCGGCCAGGGCTTCGCCAAGCAGCAACTGCCCCACCAGCGATGGAGCAACCAGCAGGGCGAGGCCCGTGGCGATCTCGCCTGCAGCCGCGATGTAGAGGACAGGCTTCATCGGTCGGGTCACCGTCCTTGCTGTCAGTCTGTTCGTCGCGCCTGTTCATCGCTCAAGCGGCATGCATGAGGGGCGGGCGCCAAGCGTAGCGGCTCACGTTCGCCGCGACGCGTTTTCAGGGCGCGGTCTTGGCCTCGGGTTGCGGCTCCAGCGCGAACGTCAACTTGTCGATCTTGCCGGTGAAGCGGAACGGCGACTCGTAGCGGTACTCCAGAAGCGCGACGCCCGTGCGTGTGTCGAGACCGACGTCGAAGCTCTCATCCTCCGGGAACGTAACCGGGATGCCGTGATCGATGGTGTTCTTGGCGACCTCCTTGCCGTCAACCGACAGGACACCCGTGCCACCCGCGCCAAGTCCCTTTCCATCCGACTTGAAGTCGAACACGATCGTATGCTTGCCCGGTTCGAGTTCCGGCCCCTCCCACATCGTCCGCTTGAGGTCGAGAAGATTGTAGAGGAAGACGACCTTGCCGCGGCCGATGCCGAAGTCTCCCTTGCTGAGGAAGAGACCATAGCCGCCGAAACGCCCGCCTTCGGTGACGATCATGCCCTCGGCGCCGCCCTCGGGTATCTCGACCTCGGCCGTGATCGTGTAGGATTTGTTGAGCGTACTGGGCGCTGCACTTGCCGGTACGCCGCTCAATTCTCCCGAATAGGTGAACTCTGTCCGCCCCGCGGTCAGGCTCGGCCGCGGCGTGTTCCAGCGCGCGAGCGTGGAGTTGTCGAGCGGCAGCACGTTGTAACGCTTCGCCTCAGCGTAGAAGAGGTCCTGCATCTCCTTGAGCTTGTCGGGCATCTTGGCGGCAAGGTCCGTGAACTGCGTCGGATCCTCGTCGACGTTGTAGAGTTCCCAGTTGTAGCCGGTGATCACGTCCGGGGGCGTCTTGGTGCTCAGTTCCCACGGAAGTGTCGCGGGCGTCGTCGCCGCAACCCATCCGTCGTGATAGATCGCGCGGTTGCCCAGCATCTCGAAATACTGCGTCTTGTGCTGCGTCGGGGCGTCGGCCTTCGCCTTGTCCCACGCATACATCATGCTGACGCCTTCGATCGGCTCCTGCTTGATGCCGTCGATCGTATCCGGCTGGGAAATGCCTGCGGCCTCGAGGATGGTCGGCACGACGTCGATGAAGTGGTGGAACTGTCGGCGAATGCCGCCCGCGTCGTTGATGTGGCCCGGCCAGGACATCACCATGCCCTGTGCGGTTCCCCCGAAGTGCGATGGAACCTGTTTCACCCACTTGAAGGGCGTATCCATCGCCCAGGCCCAGCCGGCGGCAAAGTGTGGGAATGTTCGCTCCGATCCCCAGAAGGGATACCAGAGGTACTGGTCTTTCACCGGAACGGACACGCCGTTGAAGGTGGTGAATTCGTTCGGCGTGCCGTTCAGCATGCCTTCGGCGCTCGCGCCGTTGTCACCGCCGATATAGATGATCAGGGTATTGTCGAGCTGCCCGAAGTCCTCCACCGCCTGGATGACCCTGCCGATCTCGTGGTCGGCGTAGGCGAGATAGGCGCCGTAGACATCCGCCTGCCTGATGAACAGTTTCTTCTCTTCGATGCCGAGCGTGTCCCACTCGGGCAACCCTTTCGGCCATGGTGTCAGCTTGGCGTTTTCGGGCATGATGCCAAGCCGCTTCTGGTTGGCGAATATCATTTCGCGCAGCTTGTTCCAGCCCTCGTCGAAGAGATGCATGTCGCTGATCTTCTTCACCCATTCCGGCGTCGGATGGTGCGGCGCGTGCGTGGCGCCGGGCACGTAGTAGACGAGCCAGGGCTTGCCGGGGCAACCTCGCTCAATTGCTTGATGTACTGGATTGCCTCGTCGGCCATGGCCGTTTCGAGGTTCCAGCTCGGATTTCCTTCGAAGGGATAGATGGCGGTCGTGTTGCGGAAGAGGTTCGGTTGCCATTGGCTGGCATCGCCGCCGACGAACCCGTAGAAATATTCGAACCCCATTCCCGTCGGCCACTGATGGAACGGCCCGGCCTGGCTCGCCTGGTAGGATGGCGTGTTGTGGTTCTTGCCGAACCACGACGTGGCATATCCGTTCTCCTTCAGGATCGTGCCGATCGTCCCCTTCTCGATGGGGATGATGGAATCATATCCCGGATAGCCCGTCGCGATTTCGCCGACCACGCCAAAACCGACCGAATGATGATTTCGGCCGGTAATCAGCGCCGCGCGGGACGGCGAGCAAAGCGATGTGGAATGGAAGTTGGTGAAGCGCAGGCCCTGGCTGGCGACACGGTCCATGGCCGGCGTCGGGATGACGCCGCCGAACGTGCTCGGTGCGCCGAAACCCTGATCGTCGGTCATGATGAGCAGCACGTTGGGAGCACCCTTCGGAGGCACGATGCGCGGAGCCCACCATGGCCGCGAATCCGATGCCTTCTGTTCGATGACCCCGCCGAATTTCGGCGTCGGTCCGGGCAGTTGTCCGCCCTCCACCGTGGTCGTGGCCTCGGGTGTGCCAAGCACACCGGTCACCTGTTGCCCCCATGCGAAGGCGCAGCTCAGCGCGAAAAAGCCTGCGCCCGCAAGAATGCTGCGACCTATCCTCATGGCAGCAGATCCTCCGATCAAATGTGGGAACGCGTTAGTATTTTACGCATGCCTAAAATACAATAATTCCGTCGCAGCGGCAACCTTCGCAACCCTGCGCTTTGTCGCGAAGCTGCTCAGCGGGCTCGACGGAAGGCAACTCGCGGCCGCGCCATTGTGGCAACTGTCCTTCCGCTAGCGATCGATCGGCAAACGGGGAGTGATGCGAAAGGCGGTCGGCCGATACCGGCAATGAAATCAGGTTGTTGGGCGATATGCCCGGGCGGAATCTGCCGCCATTTTTCCCCGGCTCGCATCCGCGTGCCTAGAATCCTTGCGTCCCGCCATCGGATACACCGGATGAGCGTTGCCGGCGAGGCGGGACCGGTGCCCCTGCGGTTCGGCGAAAACGCACGCCGGTTGCCGGGGCCCGGGCAGAAAATGGTTTCCCCCTCGACTGGCCGCCCATGCGTCCGGACGGGGCGTGCCTGTGCGGCACATATGAATGGACCGGCGACTGGCCGGGATTGCCTGAAGCCGATCCGGGTTCGGAAAGGCCCGCAACCCCGACTTTCGTGCGCGCCACGGGGCCACTCCGAAAGGAGGGGGCCGGTGAGCCCACCCTGGAAAGGTGCCGGTATCCGCGCAGAGAAGCCGGAGTTGCCCGGGAAAAGACACCGAAGCGGGGCACGTCGCGTGTCATTGTTTGTTTGCTTGTTGAGGCACTCGTCGTGCCCCGGCCGATCCCGACCTCGAGGTCGGGTGGAATTCGGAAAATGAAGAGGAACATGCCCGGGGAACCCGCGCGTGAAGGTCTTGTCGCGTGCAAGGGAGAAGGCGATGACGCAGGACATTGCAGGCACCGATGCCGAACCAGGGAAAGAGGGGCTCTCGCCCGAGCTGCACGACTACGCCTGCAGACTGGCCAGTCGGATGACCGGATTGCCGCATGTCTTGTGCCGCCGGCGCCGCTGCCGCCGGGACCGGCGCTGTCTCGGCCCGCTGGCTTCCGTCTCCTTTTGCGGACCACCTGAAACTGGCTCGGAAATCTTCGAGGTGGATCTGCCGCCCTGCGTCCCCTCGCTCCCCGGCGACCAGTTCGCTGTGTTCGCAACTTACTTCGACAAGATCGAGGCCGTACTGGAGAAGGAACGCGAGTGTTCGCCCAGGGACTTCGACCTCCGCCTCCCTCGCGCACTCCGGGCTCTTCGCTAAAAAGCCGCCCGGAAGGTACCTTCCGGGCGGCTCGTCAGTCAGGGCCCAGGTCCGCTTGGGCCACTATCCACGTAGGATCAGTTGGACTGCCAGCTCTTGACGAGTTCGTCGTAGTTGACCGTCTGCGGCTTTTCCTTCTCGTTCTCGATCTTGAGCTGCGGAGCGAGGTTGCCCTTCGAGACGGCATCCTTGTTCCAGTACTCGAGGTCATGCTCCTCGGCGAGCTTCGGACCGATGTCGCCTTGAACGCCTGCGCGTTCCAGGCGGTTCAGGACCTGTTCCTGCTCGGCGCAAAGCGAGTCCATGGCTTCCTGCGCGGTCTTCGCACCCGAGGACGCGTCGCCGATCGCCTGCCACCACAGCTGGGCCAGCTTCGGATAGTCAGGGATGTTCGTGCCGGTCGGCGACCACTGGACACGGGCCGGCGAACGGTAGAACTCGATCAGACCGCCGAGTTTCGGGGCGCGATCCGTGAAGCTCTTGTGCCGGATCGAGCTTTCGCGGATCAGGGTCAAGCCGACATGGCTCTTCTTCACATCCACCGTCTTGGAGGTGACGAACTGTGCATAGAGCCATGCAGCCTTGGCACGATCTTCAGGGGTGGACTTGAGAAGCGTCCAGGAGCCCACGTCCTGATAGCCGAGCTTCATGCCGTCCTTCCAGTAGACGCCGTGCGGCGACGGGGCGAAACGCCACTTCGGCGTGCCGTCCTCGTTGACGACCGGCAGGCCCGGCTTCACGAAGTCGGCAGTGAACGCCGTATAGGTGAACATCTGTTGGGCGACTTCACCCTGCGAGGGAACCGGACCCGATTCGGAGAAGGTCATGCCCTGGGCGGCGGCCGGCGCGTAGGCCTTCAGCCACTGCAGGTACTTTTCGATCGAATAGACCGAAGCCGGGCCGTTGGTGTCGCCGCCGCGGGCGACGCACGAGCCGACCGGACGGGAATTCTCGTCGACCTTGATGCCCCATTCGTCGACCGGCTTGCCGTTCGGGATACCCCTGTCCCCGTTGCCGGCCATCGAGAGCCAGGCATCGGTAAACCGCCAGCCGAGCGACGGGTCCTTCTTGCCGTAGTCCATGTGGCCGTAGACCTTCTTGCCGTCGATCTCGCGGCCGGTGAAGAACTCGGCGATGTCCTCGTAAGCCGACCAGTTGACCGGAACGCCGAGGTCGTAGCCGTACTTCGCCTTGAAGTCCGCCTTGTTCTTCTCATCGTTGAACCAGTCGTAGCGGAACCAGTAGAGGTTCGCGAACTGCTGGTCGGGCAGCTGATAGAGCTTGCCATCCGGAGCCGTGGTGAAGGAGGTGCCGATGAAATCCTGGAGATCGAGACCAGGGTTGGTGACGTCCTTGCCTTCGTTGGCCATGAAATCGGTCAGCGAACGGGCCTGCTGGTAGCGCCAGTGGGTGCCGATCAGGTCCGAGTCGTTGACATAGGCATCGTAGATGTTCTCGCCGGACTGCATCTGCGTCTGCAGCTTCTCGATCACGTCGCCTTCACCGATCAGGTCGTGGGTGATCTTGATGCCGGTGATGGCGGTGAAGGCAGGAGCCAGCACCTTCGATTCGTATTCATGCGTCGTGATCGTTTCCGAAACGACCTTGATGTCCATGCCGGCAAACGGCTTGGCTGCACCGATGAACCATTGCATTTCGGCTTCCTGGCCAGCGCGATCGAGGCTGGAGAGATCACCGATTTCGGAGTCGAGGAACTTCTTGGCCTCGTCCATCCCGGCGAATGCCGTGCCCGTGAAGGCCAGCAGCATCGCTGCCGTAGTCGTCAAAAGGTGCCTTCGCATCATTGTCCTCCCTTTGGGTTGTGCGACTGCAGTTTGAAAGGCCGGGTTCCTCCCTGGCCCCCCGTCTTCATTGCCTCATGCGTAGCGGAACACGCCGATCGCGTAGACCACGCACAGGGCAAGTGCCCACCACAGGTTGGGACCCACGAGCCCCAGCCATGCGAGATTGATGAATGCTGAGCCGAGCAGCGACACGAAAAGCCGGTCGCCGCGTGTCGTCTCGAAGCGCAGGATGCCGACGCGCGGATTGCCGCCGGGCCGTGCGTATTCCCAGACCGCCATCGACGCCAGGAGCGCAAAAATGGTCAGGAAGAACATCGCGGATGGAAACGTCCAGGCCATCCACCCACCGGGGATGAGCGGCGCGAACCAGTCGCGTGCGCCGTCCTTGACCGGCAGCGACATGACCAGCATGCCGGTGGCCAGCGCATAGATGATGATGACGGCTGCGAATGCGACGGGCCAGCGATTGTTGCGGTTGGCGTTGGCAGCCATCAGACCCTCCCCAGGGCAAAGCCCTTGGCGATGTAGTTGCGGACGAAATAGATGACGAGGGCGCCGGGAATGATGGTGAGGACACCTGCGGCAGCAAGCACGCCCCAGTCCATTCCCGAGGCCGAAACGGTGCGGGTCATGATTGCCGCGATCGGCTTTGCGGCCGTCGTTGTCAGCGTGCGGGCGATCAGGAGCTCCACCCACGAGAACATGAAGCAGAAGAAGGCGGCGACACCGATGCCCGAGGCAATCAGCGGCACGAAGATCTTTGCGAAGAATTTCGGGAACGAGTAGCCGTCGATATAGGCGGTCTCGTCGATCTCCTTCGGCACGCCCGACATGAAGCCTTCGAGGATCCAGACGGCGAGCGGCACGTTGAACAGGCAATGCGCCAGGGCAACCGCGATGTGCGTGTCGATCAGGCCGAATGCCGAGTAGAGCTGGAAGAAGGGCAACGCAAACACGGCGGGCGGCGCCATACGGTTCGTCAGCAGCCAGAAGAACATGTGCTTGTCGCCGAGGAAGCGGTAGCGCGAGAACGCATAGGCCGCCGGCAGCGCCACGGCGACCGAAATCACCGTGTTCAACACTACGTAGGTGATCGAGTTGATGTAGCCCGAATACCAGGCCGGATCGGTGAAGATCACCGCATAGTTCCGGAGGGTCGGGTTCTGCGGCCACAGCGAGAACGTGCCTGTGATCTCCGTGTTCGTCTTGAAGCTCATGTTGACGAGCCAGTAGATCGGCAACATCAGGAAGACGATGTAGAGGGTGGGGACGATCCAGGACAGGTTACGGCGCGGCGCCTGCGTCGCTGCCGTGACCTTGCCGTGGGCTGCGGTCTTGGTTGGTGTGGATGCCTGTGAGGGTGCTTGTGTCTCAACGCGTGCAGTCATGTCAGCCTCCCTCACGCCTGCTCGTCGCTGCTGGTCATGACCGTGTAGAAGATCCACGACAGCAGAAGGACGATGAGGAAGTAGATGAGGGACATGGCGGCTGCCGGGCCGAGGTCGAACTGTCCGATCGCCATCTTGACGAGATCGATCGACAGGAACGTCGTGGAGTTGCCGGGGCCGCCGCCGGTGACGACGAAGGGTTCGGTATAGATCATGAAACTGTCCATGAAGCGCAGAAGGAAGGCGATCAGAAGCACGCGCTTCATCTTGGGAAGCTGGATGTAGCGGAACACGGCCCAGCGCGAGGCGCCGTCGATCTTGGCGGCCTGGTAATAGGCTTCGGGGATCGAGACGAGGCCGGCGTAGCACAGGAGCACCACGAGGCTGGTCCAGTGCCAGACGTCCATGACGATGAGCGTGATCCAGGCGTCGAAGACGTCGTTGACGTAATTGTAGTCGAGGCCGAGCGCCTTCAGCGTGAAGCCGAGCAGGCCGATGTCGACGCGGCCGAAGACCTGCCAGATCGTGCCGACCACGTTCCACGGGATCAACAGCGGCAGCGCCATCAGCACGAGGCAGACCGGCACTCCGAGGCCCTTCTTCGGCATGTTGAGGGCGATCAGGATGCCGAGCGGTATCTCGATCGTCAGGATTATCGCCGAGAAGAGCAGGTTGCGGCCGAGCGCCTCCCAGAAGCGGTCGGAGTGCAGGATCTCGACGAACCAGTCAGTGCCGGCCCAGAAGAACTGGTTGTTGCCGAACGTGTCCTGGATCGAATAGTTGACCACCGTCATCAGCGGCACGACGGCGGAGAAGGCGACCAGCAGCAGCACCGGCAGCACCATGAACCAGGCCTTGTTGTTCCAGGTCTTTTCCATGGATCAGGCCTCCCTGCCGACGCGCCAGGAATTGGCGTAGATGTTGATTGCGGATGGATCGAAGGTGATGCGGGCGTCTGCCGGGATCTCGCCGTCCTCAGGAACGACGATCGCGATCGGCTTGCCGGCGAACTCGGCCCGTACGATCTTCTGGCGGCCGATGTCCTCGACCTTGCTGACGCGAACATGCATGCCTTCGCGGCCAAGGCGGACGAATTCGGGCCGGATGCCGAGTTCGGTCTTAGCACCGGCGGCGACCTTGGGCTGGAAATCCAGGGCAATCCTGTCCGTCCCGAGCGTGACGGTGCTGCCGTCGATCTGCGCCGGCAACACGTTCATTCCCGGAGAGCCGATGAAATAGCCGACGAAGGTGTGGCTCGGCTTCTCGAAGAGTTCCGCCGGCGTACCGATCTGGACGATCTGGCCGTCATACATGACGACGACCTTGTCGGCGAAGGTAAGCGCCTCGGTCTGGTCGTGGGTGACGTAGACCATGGTGAAGCCGAACTGGCGGTGCAGCTTCTTCAACTGCGAGCGCAGCACCCATTTCATGTGCGGGTCGATGACCGTCAGCGGTTCGTCGAACAGGATCGCATTGACGTCGTTGCGCACCAGCCCCCGGCCGAGCGAGATCTTCTGTTTCTGGTCCGCCGTCAGTCCGCGGGCCTTCTTCTTTGCCCAGCCGGCAAGCCCGATCATTTCGATGATCTCGCGCACACGGCGGTCTACCTCCGGTTCGGGAACGTGGCGGTTGCGCAGCGGAAAGGCGAGATTGTCGTAGACGGTCATCGTGTCGTAGATGACAGGGAACTGGAACACCTGGGCGATGTTGCGCTGCTGGGTCGAAAGGTTCGTCACATCCCTGCCGTCGAAAAGGATCTTGCCTTCCGAGGGCTGGAGCAGGCCGGAGATGATGTTCAGCAGCGTGGTCTTGCCGCAGCCGGACGGGCCGAGCAGCGCATAGGCGCCGCCGTCGTTCCACTCGTGATGGACTTCCTTCAGGGCATAGTCGCCCTCCGACTTCGGCTTCTCGCCGTAGGCATGGCGGATATGCTCGAGATTGATGCGTGCCATGGCTTCCTCCTCAGGCCGCCGCCGGACCGGCGATGGCCCTGCCATCCGGGGCGAACGCCATCAGGTGGCGCGTATCGACATAGACGGTGATGTTGGCATCGGGTTCGATGTCATGGATGCCGGGCGCCAGCATGACCCACCGGGTGTCGGCGAATTCGACGTGCACGAAACTCTCCGAGCCGGCAATTTCCGAAATCGCGGTGCGGACCGTGACGGGTGCGGCGACCGGCGTCTGCGGCCTGAGCGCGAGGTGATGCGGCTGGAACGCCACCGTGCACGGGCCATCCGGGATGCCGGCCAGGTGCGCGGGAACCGACAGCACGGGCTCACCCTCGAGCACGAAATGCCCGTTTGCCTTGGTCAGCGCAAAGGTGTTCAGCGGCGGATCGGCGAAGGTCTCCGCGGTGATCAGGTCTATCGGGCGACGATAGACGTCGATGGTGGATGCAAACTGCGTTATCCGCCCTTCCGACATGGTCGCCGTATGGCCGCCGAGAAGCAGGGCCTCGGAGGGTTCCGTCGTCGCGTAGACGAAGATCGCGCCGGATGCGGCAAAGATCTTCGGAAGCTCCTCGCGCAGTTCCTCGCGCAGCTTGTAGTCGAGGTTGGCGAGCGGCTCGTCGAGCAGCACGAGGCTGGCGTTCTTCACGATGGCACGGGCGAGCGCCGTGCGCTGCTGCTGGCCGCCGGAGAGGTTGAGCGGCGTACGGTCGAGATAGGGCGTCAGCTTGAGAAGCTCCGCCGCCTTGCGCACCTCGCGATCGATCGTGGCGCTGTCCGCGCCCTTGATCCGCATCGGCGATGCGATGTTCTCGTAGACGGTCATGGCCGGGTAGTTGATGAACTGCTGGTAGACCATGGCGACGCTGCGGTCCTGGACCCGCACGCCGGTCACGTCCTTGCCGTCGAACCAGACCGAACCGAAGGTCGGCTTGTCGAGCCCGGCCATCAGCCGCATCAACGAGGTCTTGCCCGACAGCGTCGGGCCAAGCAGGACGTTCAGCGATCCCCGCTCGAGCACGAGGTTCGTCGGGTGGACATGCGTCTCCCCTCCGACGACCTTCGCGATATCCTTGAGTTCAAGCATTCATGTCTCCAATGTTCCTCCCAGCCATCGGAATTCACGCTAGTTCACGGACTTGGCAGCCTCCGTCATGTAGTCCTCCAGCGCTGCCGCCTCTGCGGCCGAGAGATGCAATCCGCGTTTCGTCCGGCGCCACAGCACGTCTTCCGCGTGCCGGGCCCATTCATTCTTCATCAGGAAGCGCACTTCAGCCTCGTAGAGATCGCTGCCGAAATGTCTTCCGAGATCCTCGATTGAGACGGCCGCCCCGAGGACGACCACTGCTTGCGTCCCATAGAGACGCACAAGTCGCCGCGCATGGGAAGGACCGAGAAAGGGGTAGCGCTTGCAAAGCGCCTTTACCTCTCCCTCGAAGCCATCAACCGAAAAGTCGCCTCCCGGCAGGTGCGACCGCGCGGTCCATTCGGACCCTTTCTCGCCGATCGCCTTGCCGATTTTGTCCAGAGCCGCCTCCGCAAGCCGCCGGTAGGTCGTGAGCTTGCCGCCGAAAATATTCAGAAGCGGCGCCTCGCCCCCCTCGCCTTCGACCTTCAGCACGTAATCGCGCGTTGCTTCCTGCGCCTTGCTGGCGCCGTCGTCGAAGAGCGGGCGCACGCCGGAATAGGTCCACACGATATCGTCCCGGGTCACGGGTTCTGCGAAATATTCGCTTGCGGCCGCGCAGAGATAATCGATCTCCTCGTCGCTGATATGCGCCGAGCCGGGATCGCCGTCATAGTCGCGGTCGGTCGTGCCGATCAGGGTGAAATCGTCCTCGTACGGGATCGCGAACATGATGCGGCCGTCCGGATTCTGGAAGAAATAGGCCCGCGGATCGGAAAACTTCTTCCTGACGACGATGTGGCTGCCCTGGACGAGGCGCACGTGGTGGGCGTCGTTGCGCCCGAGCGAGCCTGTCAGAACCTTGTCCACCCAGGGACCCGCGGCGTTGACCAGCATGCGCGCCCTGAAAGTCGCGCGCTCACCTGATTCCGTGTTCTCCGTGAGCACATGCCAATGGCCGTTCTCGCGGCCGGCCGAAACCACCTTCGTGCCCACACGGATCTCGGCGCCGCGGTCGGCGGCGTCGCGTGCGTTGAGAACGACGAGGCGCGCATCGTTGACCCAGCCGTCGGAATATTCGAAGGCCTTGGAGAACATGCGCTTGAGCGGCTTTCCGGAAGGATCGCGCGCCATGTCGAGGGTGCGCGTCGCCGGCAGGAGCTTGCGTCCGCCAAGATGGTCGTAAAGGAAAAGGCCGAGCCGGATGAGCCACGCCGGGCGTAGGCCGCCTTTCTGGTAGGGGAGGACAAAGCGCATGGGCCAGATGACGTGCGGCGCCATCGCCCACAGAACTTCCCGCTCCATCAGCGCCTCGCGCACCAGCCGGAATTCGTAATGTTCCAGATAGCGCAGACCGCCATGGATGAGCTTGGTCGAGGCCGAAGACGTGCCGGCGGCAAAGTCCTTCATTTCGGCAAGCACGACGGAATAGCCGCGCCCCGCCGCGTCACGGGCGATGCCGCAGCCGTTGATGCCGCCGCCTATCACAAAGATGTCCCGGATTGCCTCTTCCGCCAAATTCCCCTCCATTTTCGCATTGCACAATTTTGAGCAATTGCGAAAGCATGGAGAGTTAAAACGAAAATTTTTCGAATGTCAAACGAATGTGCATGGAAATCGACATCAGCTTCCAGCGCCGAGATTCGAGGTCTCGACAAGGCGCACATCCTGCTCCTGGCAGATGGTGCGGATGTTCTCCAGCGGACAACGATCGGTGATGAATGTGTGAACCTGCGAAAGGTGTCCGATGCGCACCGGCGCGGTGCGTTCGAACTTGGTCGAATCGGAAACGAGGATGACATGGCGGGCATTGGCGATGATGGCCTGGGCGACCTTTACCTCGCGATAGTCGAAATCGAGCAGCGCGCCATCATGGTCGATCGCGGACACACCGATGACCGCATAATCCACCTTGAACTGGCGAATGAAATCAACCGCGGCTTCCCCGACGATTCCTCCGTCGGTTCCTCTGACGACACCGCCGGTAATGACCACCTCGATCGAGGGAAATCCTCTCAACCTGTTGGCGACATTGATGTTGTTGGTGATGACCATCAGCTCCTTGTGGTCGAGCAGCGATTCGCCAACGGCTTCGGTCGTGGTGCCTATGTTGATGAAGAGGGAGGAATTGTCGGGAATCATCGCGGCGGCGGCCCTGCCGATCGCCTGCTTCTCCGTGGCTGCGATCGAGCGCCGCGCCTCGTACTTCACGTTTTCGTTTCCGCTCGGGAAGATGGCGCCACCGTGGATGCGCGTGAGCGCCTTGCTGTCGCAGAGGTCGTTCAGGTCCTTGCGGATCGTTTGCGGCGTGACCGAGAAGCGCAGCGCCAGATCCTCGACGAGAACCCGGCCTTCCGCCTTCGCCAGATCCAGTATTTCCGTCTGGCGTCCTGTGAGAAACATTCAGTCCTCCCTTGCTTTCGTTTTTTTCATCATATGCAAAAACGAAAGCCTGGCAATTCGTGTTGGTATCGGCGCGATTTGTTGTGATACTGGCCCATCAGCGATCTGTCCGGCGGCGTGTAGGAGGCACCCATGTTTCATCCTGCCTTGTTCAAGGGTTCCAACGTGGTGATCACCGGCGCAGGTCGCGGGATCGGGCTGGAAATAGCCCGTCAGTTCCTCGATTGCGGGGCGCATGTGCTGCTACATGGCGGCAGGGAACCGCGCGGCGCCATACCCGAGTTCCTGGAGACCGCGCTCGCCGAGGCACGCGCGCACGTCGTCCACGCGGATTTCCTGACACCCGACGGTATCGCCGCGCTCGCAAGACAGACGGACAGCCTGTTCGAGCAGGTGGATGTGCTGATCAACAATGCCGGAACAATGGTCGGCAGGTTCCCGGCAGGCGAACTGACGGACGCCCAGTACGAGACGGTGGTGCGCCTGAACCAGACCTCGGTCGTCGAGGTGACCCGCGCCCTGCTGCCCTTTCTGCAGCGGGCGCCGCATGCCGCCATCGTCAATACCGTCTCGATTTCGGCAAGGACCGGCGGGAGCCCGGGCTCAGCGATCTATTCCGCCACCAAGGCTTTCGTGACGACCTACTCCAAGGCTCTCGCCCGCGAACTGGCGCCGGATGGGATCCGTGTGAACTGCGTTTCGCCCGGAACCATCGATACGGATTTCCACCAGCGCTACTCATCGCCTGAAAAGCTGGAAGCGACCCGCAAGTCGATCCCGCTCCAGCGGCTGGGAACGGCGGAAGACTGCGCCCCCGCCTACCTCTTCCTGGCCTCCAACGCGCTCTCCGGCTACGTCACCGGCCAGGTGCTGGAGATCAATGGCGGCCAGCTGATCTGCTGAGGCCGGACGGTCGCGCTCAGCGCCGTACGTCGATGACCGCGCGCCCCTTGACGCCACCCTTGAGGATCAGCGGCGCGAGAGCCGGCAGGTCGCCGAGCCCGTATTCGACGATCATGTCCTCAAGCCTGTCCATCGGCAGGTCCGCCTCGAGCCGGTTCCAGGCATCGATCCGTTGATTGTAGGGTCGCATGACCGAATCGATGCCGAGCAGGCTGACGCCGCGAAGGAGAAACGGCACGACGGTGAAGGACGGGATGGCCGCGCCCGCCGCAAGCCCGATCGACGCGACCGCGCCGCCATACTTCATCTGCTTGAGTATCCGCATCAGCATGTCGCCGCCGGCCGCGTCGATTCCCCCCGCCCAGCGTTCGGATTCGAGCGGCTTGCCGTTGGCCTCGGAAAGCTCCGCGCGGTCGACGATCGAGGCCGCTCCGAGCTTGCGCAGATAGTCGGCAGTCTCCGGGCGGCCGGTCACGGCAGCGACCGTGTAGCCGAGCTTGTCGAGAAGCGCTACGGCAACCGAGCCGACGCCACCGGCAGCTCCGGTCACCACGATCTCGCCCTTGTTCGGAAAGATGCCGGCCTTCTCGAGTGCCATGACGGCGAGCATCGAGGTAAGCCCCGCCGTTCCGATCGCCATCGCCTGGCGGTTGGAGATCTCGGCCGGAAGCGGAACCAGCCAGTCGGCCTTCACCCTGGCGCGTGTCGCATAGCCGCCCCACCAGATTTCGCCCACGCGCCAGCCTGTCAGCACGACCCTGTCGCCGGGGCGGTAGCGCGGATCGTCCGAAGCCTCGACCGTTCCGGAGAAATCGACGCCCGGCACGTGCGGGAAGGTGCGCACCAGTCCGCCCTTTCCGAGAATGCACAGGCCATCCTTGTAGTTGAGCGTCGAATACTCCACCGCGACAGTGACATCGCCGGCCGGAAGGCGCGAATCGTCGAGCTCCTGGACCGCCGCAGAAACCGTGCCGTTCTCATCCTTGTCCACCAGCAGAGCGCGAAAACCCATCTCTCTCTTCCTTCCGGTTCAATCCCTGATGCAATCTATATGATCAGGCCTGTTGGTGCCGCCAGTGTTCTTTTGTATGAGAAGTGACTGGCCTCTGGTCCGGGCGGGGAACCAATGATCGACAAGCTGGAATACTTCATTGCGCTCGCCCGGGAGCGGCATTTCGCGAAGGCCGCGGAGGAATGCGGGATTTCCCAGCCGACCCTTTCGGCTGCGATCCGCCAGTTGGAAGACCAGCTGGGCGTCATGCTTGTCAATCGCGGGTCGCGCTTCCAGGGCCTGACGCCGGAAGGACAGCGGGTTCTCGAATGGGCACGCCGGATCGTCGGCGACGCCCGGACCATGCGCGAGGAGATGCGCGCGGCGCGCAGCGGCCTGTCCGGCCACATCCGGCTTGCCGCCATCCCGACGGCGCTCGCCATGGTGACACGGATTACCGCACCCTTCCAGGAGAAGCATCCGGACGTCACCTTCTCGGTCCTGTCGACGACGTCGCTCAAGATCCTCAGCCTTCTCGAAAACCTGGAGATCGATGCGGGTCTCACCTATCTGGAAAACGAGCCGCTCGGGCGCGTCACCAGCGTGCCGCTTCACACCGAGCGTTACCATCTGATCGTCGCGAAAGGCGGACCGCTTTCGGATCGCGAGAACGTGACGTGGAAGGAGGTCGCCGACCTTCGGCTTTGCCTATTGACTTCCGACATGCAAAACCGGCGCATCATCAATCAGCATTTCGCTGAAGCCGGCGTAACCGTGAAGCCGACGCTCGAATCCAATTCGATGATCGTGCTGCTCTCTCACGTGCGGACCGGGCGCTGGTGCAGCATAATGCCAATAAATATCGCGGAATCCTTCGGATTTCATGAGGAAGTTAGTATAGTTTCCATCCAGGATCCAAACCCGCATCACACGGTCGGGCTGGTGGCCACGCATCGCGAGCCCTTCACGCCTCTGGTTTCTGCACTGCTCCACGAAGCGAGAAACCTTGCAGAAAAGGGCGAATATCGATAGGATTTGCCTATCAAGCGACGGAACAGCTTTATTGACCGTCTGGCGCTTCCCTGAGAGACTTTTCAGACGCCAGGAAGTTGAGGATCGCCGGGGCTCCGGTGCCTGCCTGGTGTCGTAGTTCAACGGCACGCCGCATCCTGTCAGACGCTAAGGTTTGTTCGTGCCGCCCCGGGAGGTGTAAGCATGAATGTGCGGGTATCCGCCGAAGATATCGGAACGCGGACGTTGGCGATCGTCAGCGCGCTCAAGGAACTTGAAGGTCCGCTGCTTCCGATCCTTCACGAAATCCAGGCGGAGTTCGGCTACGTGCCCCCGGAAAGCCTGCCGGTGGTCGCGCGCGAACTGAACCTGTCGCGCGCCGAGGTCCACGGCGTCGTCACCTTCTATCATGACTATCGCGATCATCCCGCCGGCCGCCATGTGCTGAAGCTCTGTCGCGCCGAGGCCTGCCAGTCGATGGGAGGCGATGCCCTGGCGGAGCGCGTGAAATCGCTTCTCGGTATCGACTTCCACCAGACGACGCTCGATGGCGCCGTGACGCTGGAGCCGGTATACTGTCTCGGGCTCTGTTCCTGCGCGCCGTCGGCGATGCTGGACGGCGAGGTGCATGCGAGGCTCGACGCAGCCGCGGTGACCGAGCTCGTGGCGGAGGCACGCCGATGACCGTCAAGATTTACGTCCCCCGGGACACCGCCGCGCTTGCACTTGGCGCCGAGAAGGTGGCGCGTGCCATCGCGGCGGAGATCGAAGCGCGCGGCCTCGACACCGTGATCGTGCGCAACGGGTCGCGCGGCATGCACTGGCTGGAACCGCTCGTCGAAGTCTCGACCGGCCATGGCCGCATCGGCTACGGGCCGGTGCGGGCAGGCGACATCGCCGGCCTCTTCGACGCCGGCTTCCTGGAAGGCGGCAAGCATCCGCTCTGTGTCGGCCAGACCAAGGACATTCCCTTCCTGAGGCAGCAAACGCGCCTGACCTTCTCGCGTTGCGGCATCACCGATCCCCTGTCGCTCGACGACTATCGCACCTATCGCGGCCTGACGGGCCTCGAGAAGGCCGTGAAAATGGAACCGATGGACATCGTTCGCGAGGTCACCGACTCCGGCCTTCGCGGACGTGGCGGCGCCGGCTTCCCGACCGGGATCAAGTGGAAGACGGTTCTCGAGGCGGCTGGCGAGCGCAAGTACATCGTCTGCAACGCCGACGAGGGCGACAGCGGCACATTCGCCGACCGCATGATCATGGAAGGCGATCCCTTCGTGCTGATCGAAGGCATGGCGATCGCCGGCCTTGCGACCGGCGCGACCAAAGGCTTCATCTATACGCGGTCCGAATATCCGAACGCGATCGCCATCATGGGCGAGGCGATCGAGATCGCACGCGCCGCCGGCATTCTCGGCCCGTCCGTCCTCGGCTCCGGCAGGGCCTTCGACATGGAAGTACGGACTGGCGCCGGCGCCTATGTCTGCGGCGAGGAGACGGCACTCCTGAACAGCCTCGAAGGCAAGCGCGGCATCGTGAGAGCCAAACCGCCCCTGCCTGCGCACAAGGGCCTGTTCGACTGTCCGACTGTCATCAACAACGTCATCTCGCTCGCCTCCGTTCCGGTCATCCTCGACCAGGGCGCAGCCTTCTACCGCGACTTCGGGATGGGCCGGTCACGCGGCACGATCCCGATCCAGATCGCCGGAAACGTCAAGCATGGCGGCCTCTATGAAACGGCCTTCGGCTTGCCTCTCGGCGAAATCGTCGACGGGATCGGAGGCGGCACGGCGTCCGGCAGGCCGGTGAAGGCAGTGCAGGTCGGCGGTCCGCTGGGTGCCTATTTCCCGCGCGCCCTGTTCGACACACCGTTCGACTACGAGGCCTTTGCCGCAAAGGACGGGCTCATCGGCCATGCCGGCATCGTCGTCTTCGACGACACGGTCGACATGCTGAAGCAGGCCCGCTTCGCCATGGAGTTCTGCGCCGTCGAAAGCTGCGGCAAGTGCACGCCCTGCCGCATCGGCTCGACCCGTGGTGTCGAAGTGGCCGACAGGATCGCCCGCGGCGTCGAACCGGAAAAGAACCGCGAGCTGCTGGCCGACCTGTGCAACACGATGAAGTTCGGCTCCCTCTGCGCACTCGGCGGCTTCACGCCCTATCCGGTGCTGAGCGCCATGAACCATTTCCCGGAAGATTTTTCACCCGCGCCAGTCGTTGAAGCGGCCGAGTGAGGAGGACGAAAGCCAATGACCTTTGTTCCTGAAATCGACTTTGGCACTCCTGCCTCCATCTCCGAAAAGATGGTGACGCTCACGATCGACGGGCGCGAGGTGACCGTGCCCGAGGGTACCTCGATCATGCGCGCTTCCATGGAGGCCGGCATCGAGGTTCCGAAGCTCTGCGCCACCGACATGATGGATGCCTTCGGCTCCTGCCGCCTGTGCCTCGTGGAAATCCAGGGCCGTGCGGGAATGCCCGCCTCGTGCACCACGCCGGTTGCGCCCGGCATTGTCGTCTCCACCCAGACGCAGCGACTGAAGGACGTGCGCCGCGGGGTGATGGAACTCTATATCTCGGATCACCCGCTCGACTGTCTCACCTGTGCGGCCAACGGCGATTGCGAGCTGCAGGACATGGCGGGTGCGGTCGGCCTTCGCGATGTTCGCTATGGCTACGACGGTGAGAACCACGTCAAGGACCGCAACAACGGCGAAATCAACATCAACTGGGCGCCGAAGGACGAGTCCAACCCCTACTTCACCTTCGACCCGGCCAAGTGCATCGTCTGCTCGCGCTGCGTGCGCGCCTGCGAGGAAGTACAGGGCACCTTCGCGCTCACGATCGAGGGCCGCGGCTTCGACAGCCGTGTCTCCGCCGGCATGCACGAGCAGTTCGTCGAATCCGAGTGCGTCTCCTGCGGCGCCTGCGTCCAGGCCTGCCCCACCGCGACGCTCACGGAAAAATCTGTCATCGAGATCGGCCAGCCCGAACATTCGGTGGTGACGACGTGCGCCTATTGCGGCGTCGGCTGCTCCTTCAAGGCGGAGATGCGCGGAGAGGAACTCGTGCGCATGGTGCCGTGGAAGGACGGCCAGGCGAACCGCGGGCATTCCTGCGTCAAGGGCCGTTTCGCCTACGGTTACTCCACCCACCGCGATCGCATCGTCAATCCCATGGTCCGCGAGAAGATCACGGATCCCTGGCGCGAGGTGACCTGGGAGGAAGCCTTCTCCCATGTCGCGAGCGAATTCCGCCGCATCCAGTACCAGTACGGCCGCGACTCGATCGGCGGTATCACCTCCTCGCGCTGCACCAACGAGGAGACCTACCTGGTCCAGAAGCTGGTACGCGCCGGCTTCGGCAACAACAACGTCGATACCTGCGCCCGCGTCTGCCATTCGCCGACCGGCTACGGCCTCGGCCAGACCTTCGGCACATCGGCCGGAACGCAGAACTTCGATTCGGTCGAACAGACCGACGTCGTCATCGTCATCGGCGCCAACCCGACCGACGGACACCCCGTCTTCGCTTCGCGTCTGAAGAAGCGACTGCGCCAGGGCGCCAAGCTCATCGTCGTCGACCCCAGGCGGATCGACCTCGTGAAGAGCCCTCATGTCGAGGCGAGCTACCATCTGCCGCTGAAGCCCGGCACGAACGTGGCGGTCGTAACCGCTCTCTCGCATGTGATCGTGACGGAAGGCCTCTTCGACGAGCGCTTCATACGGGAGCGCTGCGACTGGTCGGAATTCGAGGACTGGGCCGCCTTCGTCTCTGAACCCAGGCATAGCCCGGAAGAGGTCGAGAAGCTCTCGGGCGTGCCCGCGGAACTGATCCGAGGCGCCGCACGGCTCTTTGCCACCGGCGGCAACGGCTCCATCTACTACGGCCTCGGCGTGACCGAGCACAGCCAGGGTTCGACGACCGTCATGGCGATCGCAAACCTCGCCATGGCGACCGGCAACATCGGTCGACCGGGCGTAGGCGTGAACCCGCTGCGCGGCCAGAACAATGTCCAGGGCTCCTGCGACATGGGCTCCTTCCCGCACGAGCTGCCCGGCTACCGCCACATCTCGGATGACGCCACGCGCGAGACCTTCGAGAAGCTCTGGGGTGTTGCGCTCAGCAACGAGCCCGGCCTGCGCATCCCGAACATGCTGGATGCGGCCGTCGACGGCACCTTCAAGGGCATCTACATCCAGGGCGAGGACATTCTCCAGTCGGATCCCGACACCAAGCATGTCTCGGCCGGTCTTGCCGCGATGGAATGCGTCGTCGTCCAGGACCTGTTCCTGAACGAGACGGCCAACTACGCCCACGTCTTCCTGCCTGGATCGACCTTCCTGGAAAAGGATGGAACCTTCACCAACGCCGAGCGGCGCATCAATCGCGTCCGCCGGGTGATGACACCCCGAAACGGCTACGGCGACTGGGAGGTGACCCAGAAGCTCGCCCAGACGATGGGGCTCGCATGGAACTACCGGCACCCGTCCGAAATCATGGACGAGATCGCCGCGACGACCCCGAGCTTCGCGCTGGTCTCCTACGACTACCTCGACAAGGTCGGCTCCGTGCAGTGGCCGTGCAATGAACAGCATCCGCTCGGATCGCCGATCATGCACGTCGACGGATTCGTGCGCGGCAAGGGCAAGTTCATCCGCACCGAGTATGTCGCCACCGACGAAAAGACCGGCCCTCGCTTCCCGCTCTTGCTCACCACCGGGCGCATCCTCAGCCAGTACAATGTCGGCGCGCAGACGCGACGCACCGACAACGTCTTGTGGCATCCGGAGGACCGGCTGGAAATTCATCCGCACGATGCGGAGAACAGGGGTATTCGCGAGGGCGACTGGGTAAGGCTCGCAAGCCGTGCCGGCGAGACTACGCTTCGCGCGCTCATCACCGATCGTGTCGCACCCGGCGTCGTCTACACGACCTTCCACCATCCCGACACGCAGGCAAACGTCATCACGACCGACTTCTCGGACTGGGCGACGAACTGCCCCGAATATAAGGTGACCGCCGTGCAGGTCTCGCCCTCGAATGGGCCGTCGCAGTGGCAGGTCGACTATGACGACCAGGCCCGCCAGTCCCGCCGGATCGCCGGCAAGCTGGAAGCGGCGGAGTAGGTCGGCAATGGCCAGCGCGTGGCATGTCCCCCTCGCCGTCTTGCCGCGCGCCTTCCCCGCAAGCGGCATGACGCGATGGAGCACGCCCGCGCTCGATGTCGCCCCGCCGGGCCGGCCTCGCGCCGTCGCGGAAGATCGAGGCCGGGGGTATGTCCAACCTTGCCCCGATCTGCCTCGGCACCGCGCGCCACGCCAACGCATGGCGGCACCGATCCGCGAAGGTATGGAGGAGGGTGGCGCTCACCCTGCTTCCTCATGAGCGCATCCAGAACTTCCGTCGAGGTCCCCGAACTCGCCCTGCGCGACGGGAAGCTGAGCCGCCGAACACGCGTCGTGCCCGAGGAGACTCCAGTCGCCTTCAGCTATGGCGGCTCGACCCACGCCGTGATGATGGCGACCCCTGACGATCTCGAGGACTTCGCGGTGGGCTTCAGCCTGACTGAAGGCATCATTTCCGATCCCTCCGAGATCGAGGAGGTGCAGGCGGTGTTCGAGGAAAAGGGCATAGACCTGCAGATCCGTCTTGCCGATCTCCAGAACAAGGCTCTGACCGCCCGCCGCCGGCACATGGCCGGCCCCGTCGGCTGCGGCCTCTGCGGCATCGAATCGATCGAGCAGGCAGTCCGTTCAACCCCCAGCGTGCGTGCGTCGACGCTTACCTTGAGCGAAGAGCAGGTGTCAGAGGCGGTGCGGCTGCTCGGCGGCCAGCAGCCACTGCATCTCCTGACGCGCGCCGTGCACGGCGCCGGCTTCTTCGTCCCCGGCAAAGGATTGATCGCGGTACGCGAGGATGTCGGCCGCCACAATGCCCTGGACAAGCTTGCCGGCGCGGCGGCCCGGGCAGGCTATACCGGCGCTGACGGCGCCGTCATCGTCACCAGTCGTGTCTCGGTGGAAATGGTGCAGAAGACCGCCATCGTCGGCAGTCCCTTCATCATCGCGATTTCCGCGCCGACGGCCCTTGCCATCCGTACCGCCGAAGAGGCTGGAATGACGCTGATCGCGCTTGTGCGCGGCGACGAGTACGAAGTTTTCACCGGAATGGAGCGGATCGTCCCGACGGTCGGGACCGAGGCGCTGAAGGCCGGAAACGGATAGAGAGGATCGGACCACATGTCCAACAGTACCAAGCTGGTTCGCATGGCCAACCAGATCGCCACCTTCTTCAACACCCAGCCGGAGGCCGAGGGCCCGAAGGGCGTCGCCAACCATATCAACAGATACTGGGAACCCCGCATGCGCCGCCAGCTCTTCGACCTCATCGACAATCACGCCGGCATCGGCCTCGATCCGCTGGTGATGAAAGCCGCTCCCCTGATCCGGAGGCCGCCGGCCGAAGTACCGCCGCCCGCGGCCGCAGCGAACCGTTAGAGCGCTTCCGCTTTCCTCTCCATCACGAAGCACAGCACAAACGCTTCTTTCGCAATTGCTCCGGTCACGAGCGACGTTTCGTCGCCGCTTGCCTATGGATGCGGACCTTGCCACACGCTGCCCGCATCCCTATATGGATGCCCGAGAGGACGACCTCCCCCAGATACGGGTGAAATTTCGGGACGACCCGAACCTTCCGATTTGGGGGTTGAGAAATGCGCTCTACACGCGATCGCGTCCGTCACGCGATAAGCTTCGAACTCATTGGCCTTGCTCTTGTCAGTCCGCTTGGCGCCTGGGCGTTCGGGATGCCCGTCGCCGAGATCGGCGTCGTTGGTGTCGTCGGCGCGACGCTCGCAACGGGTTGGAACTACATCTACAATCTGGGCTTCGATCACATCATGCTGCGCCTGAGAGGCGGAACGCAGAAGACGGTGCTCGTGCGCGTGCTGCACGCGGTCCTGTTCGAAGCGGGTCTGCTTGCGGCACTCCTGCCGCTGATTGCCTGGTACCTGGATGTGAGCCTCTATCAGGCCTTCCTGATGGATGTATCCTTCGCGCTCTTCTACATGGTGTACGCGTTCGTCTTCAACTGGGCCTATGACCGGGTCTTCCCGATCGCCGCCTGGCAGCCTGCGGCTCAACAGGAACACGGGCTCCGGTAAGGCTCGCCTCCTGCGCCGGCGAGGGTGGGATCGTCAGCTCTGCCGGTTCCACGTCTCGCCCCCGGCGCATGACTGGAAACGTCAGAACTCCTCCCAGCTCTCCATGGCGAGCGCCTGCGCCGCGCCACCCCGGCGCATCGGTCTCGCCATGGCCGGTACTCGCGGGGCCTGCGCGACCGCCTGCGGCCTGGCCGCCTGTTTCTGAGCGGGAACAGCCGGAGACGCGTTGGCAAGCCGGAAGTGTCGGAGCAACGCGTGCAGCGCATCGGCTTCCCGCGACATGGAGTGGCTGGCGGCGGTGCTTTCCTCCACCATGGCCGCATTCTGCTGGGTCGCCTGGTCCATCGAGTTTACGGACTGGTTGATCTCACGCAGGCCCGTCGACTGCTCGCGGGCCGCCTCGACGATCGCGGCGACATTCGTGTTGACCTCCTGCACCTGCGAGAGAATTTCCTCGAGTGCCGTGCCAGTCTGGCCGACGAGGGAGACACCGTTCCTGACGTGCTCGTTGGATGCCGAGATGAGGCTCTTTATGTCCTTTGCGGCACTGGCGGAGCGCTGGGCCAGTTCCCGAACCTCCTGTGCCACGACCGCAAAGCCCTTGCCGGCTTCGCCCGCGCGAGCCGCCTCCACGCCGGCATTGAGCGCCAGCAGGTTCGTCTGGAAGGCGATGTCGTCAATGACGCCGATGATGTTGGATATCTCGCGGGAAGACTGTTCGATCTGCCCCATGGCACCGATCGCGTTCTGGACCACGATGCCCGACTTCTCCGCGCCATCCTTGGTCTTGGCGACGAGCCGTCCCGCTTCCTCCGCCCGACGACTTGAATCGGCGACCGTGGTGGTGATCTCGTCCAGGGCGGCGGCCGTCTCCTCGACCGAGGCTGCCTGCTGCTCGGTACGCTTCGAGAGATCGTCAGCGGCCGAACGGATCTGACGCGCACCGGAGGCGATCGCCGTGGCATTGTCGCCGACCGTCTGCATGGCGTCGCGAAGACGCGCCACGGCCTCGTTGAAGTCGTGGCGAACCTTTTCCATGGACGGAACGAAAGGGGTGGCGAGCGTCTGGGCGAGATCTCCTTCGGCCAACGCCTTGAGCCCGCTCCCCAGCGACCGGATGGCAGACATGCGCTCTGTGACATCAGTGGCGAACTTCACCACCTTGAAAACCTTGCCGTCGAGGTCCCGTATGGGGTTGTAGGCGGCCTGGATCCAGACCTCTTTTCCGCCCTTGCCGTAGCGGACAAACTCATTGGCGATGAAGGTGCCCTCGGCAAGCTTCTTCCAGAATTCCGAATACTCGGCAGTGCGGACATAGTTCGGATCGCAGAACATGCTGTGATGCTTGTTCTTGATCTCCGACAGGTGATAACCGAGCCCCTTGCAGAAATTCTCGTTGGCGTCGAGGATCTCGCCCGTCGGCGTGAACTCGATGACGGCCTGGGAGCGGGAGATGGCCTCCAGCTTGCTGGCGTCTTCGGAAGCCTTCAGCTTCACCTTCGTGATGTCGATTGCGAACTTGATGACCTTGTACGGCTTGCCGTTTCTGAAGACAGGCGTGTAGGTGGCCTGTATCCAGATTTCCCGACCGCCCTTGGCAATGCGCTTGTAACAGCGCGAATCGAACTCGCCCCGCCCGAGACGCTCCCAGAATTCGCGATACTCGGACGATGCGGCATATTCGGCATCGCAGAACAGGCGATGGTGCTGGCCGACGATCTCGTCGCGCTGGTAACCTACCGCACGGCAAAAGTTCTCATTCGCGGTCAGGATCTTCCCGGTTGTGTCGAACTGGATGATGGCCTGCGACCTGGATATGGCGTCCAAGATGCGGCCGGGATCTGAATTCGCTCCGAATGAAAACATGGATGCCTTCTTGATATCCGATGGCGCGTGGAGCGGCGGCTCTCGAAACCGGATTCACCTCGTTCGTCACCACGTCCAGCGCGCGCGGCAAGGATGACTTGCCACTATGAAATTGTCCGCACGGGCCATGGCGGCGGCCTGCGCGGTGATTGGGTGATTGAGATCTCTGGGTTCGGCTTCATGCCCCTAGCCGCACGTATAATCCTATGATTGAATTTAATGAACTATGAATATAGCTACGCAACATCTTGGAAATGGGAGGCCATTCACGAGCAACGTGCTAATGTTCAAGGCGTTTCACCCCACGTGAGGAGGAATTTCGGCTCGCGTGATATGCAATCTATGATTGCTATTTGTATTATCATTGCCCGACGACCGAAACGACAAAGGCCGCCCACTCTTTCGAGTGGACGGCCCTGAAAATGGATGCTGCGATGCGCCTTGTTGTCAGGCGGCCATGTCTTCCATGTCACGTTCCTTGAACATGCGCGACAGGTTGAGGAAGCAGATCATGCCGTTGTCATGGGCGATGATGCCTTCCGCATAGGCCTTGTCGAACGAGGTCGTCACTTCCGGAACCGGCTGGATCTGATCGCCACGGATCGTCAGGATGTCCGAGACGCGGTCGACGACGAGGCCGACAACCATGCTGTGAACTTCAGCGACTACGATCGCGCTGCGCTCGTTGGCCTCGGTGCTCTTCATGCCGAGCTTGTGCGCGAGGTCAATGATCGGGATCACCGTGCCGCGCAGGTTCATGACACCGATGACGTCCGGCGGCGAATGCGGGATCGGGGTGGAGGGCGCCCAGCCGCGGATTTCGCGGATCGTGGTCGTCTTCACGCAGAACTCCTGATCGTGCAGACGAAACGCGATGATCTCCAGCGAATCGCCGTCAAAGCCGGTTGTTTTGATTGTCGTCATCAGAATTCATCCCCAAGGTCAGTTTGATGCCCTATGGGGCACAACATGACGGCGATGTTAGACGCAATCAGGTTAACAGTCCTTCAAGCTCGGGAGCCCGGATTGATCAGTCGCGAAGCACCGCCTCGAACTGCTCGAGCGCCCAATCCACCTGGTCGGCGGTGATGACGAGCGGCGGAGCTATGCGGATCGTGTCGCCGTGCGTGTCCTTTGCAAGGATGCCGCGGGACTTCAGCGCCTCGCAGTACTTGCGCGCGCCGCCAGCGGCCGGGTCGAGTTCGACGGCGAGCATCAGGCCGCGCCCGCGCACTTCCGTGACGATGTTCGAACGGATCTCCGAAAGCCCCGTCTGGAAGCGCTCGCCCATGCGCGCCGAATTGCCGATCATGTCCTCCTCGGTGAGCACCCGGAGCGAAGCGCGGGCGATCGCGCAGGCAAGCGGATTTCCGCCGAAAGTCGAGCCGTGCTGGCCGGGCTTCAGCACTCCGAGGACCTCCGTGTTGGAGAGGACCGCCGACACGGGATAGAAGCCGCCCGAGAGCGCCTTTCCAACAAGCGTCACGTCCGCCTCGATGCCCTCGTGCTCTTCGGCCAAAAGCCTGCCCGTGCGCCCGAGTCCGGTCTGGATTTCGTCGAGGATCAGCGTGATGCCGTGCTTCGTGCAAAGTTCGCGCACAGCCGGGAAATAACCCGCCGGCGGGATGATGACACCCGCTTCACCCTGGATCGGCTCGACGAGGAAGGCGACCGTGTTCTCATTGATCGCGGCGCGGAGCGCCTCGCTGTCGCCGAACGGCACGTGGCGGAAACCCGGCGCGAACGGCCCGAAGCCCATCCGGGCGTCGGGATCGGTGGAGAAGCCGACAATACCCATGGTTCGTCCATGGAAGTTGTTGGCGCACACGATGATCTCGGCCTTGTCGTCCGCGACGCCCTTTACCTCGTAGCCCCACTTGCGCACGGCCTTGATCGCCGTCTCAACCGCCTCGGCGCCCGAGTTCATCGGAAGCACCTTGTGCGATCCGGTGAGCGCCGCGATTTCCTCGTAGAAATGGGCGAGTTGGTCGTTGCGGAAGGCGCGGGAGGTCAGCGTCAGCTTCTGCGCCTGCTCTATCATCGCCGCCAGGATCTTCGGGTGGCAGTGCCCCTGGTTCACCGCCGAATAGGCCGAAAGGCAGTCGAGGTAGCGATTGCCGTCGATGTCCCAGACATGGACGCCCTCCCCGCGCGACAGGACAACGTCGAGCGGTTTGTAATTGTGGGCGCCGAGACGGTATTCGGTTTCGATCAGATTGGCTGCGTTGGGCGACATCAGGGGCTCCGTTCGGATCAGGCGCTGCGGGTGGGACGATCGAGGATGCGTCGGCCGAAGAGGCTCGCAGTCAGCTCCACGAGAATGCGGGCGCTCTTGCCGCGATCATCGAGGAACGGGTTGAGTTCGACGAGATCGAGCGATGAAACCAGGCCGCTGTCGCACAGAAGCTCCATGATGAGGTGGGCCTCACGGAAGGTCGCCCCGCCGGGTACGGTCGTACCCACGCCCGGCGCGATTTCCGGATCGAGGAAGTCGACGTCGAGGCTGACGTGCAGAAGGCCGTTCGCTGCCTTGATCGTAGCGATGACATCATGGAGGATCCGCGCCATGCCGGTCTCGTCGATCGCGCGCATGTCAAAGACATTGACGCCGTGCTCGGCGATTTCCTCGCGTTCACGCGCATCGACCGAGCGAATGCCGATCTGGTAGACGCGCTTCGGATCGACCAGCGGACGGTTGCGGTCGAGGATGGGCGAGAACTCCGCCTCGCCGCAGAAGTAGGCGACCGGCATGCCATGCATGTTGCCGGAAGGCGAGGTCGCTGGCGAATTGAAATCCGCATGCGCATCGAGCCAGAGCACGAAGAGCGGCCGCCCGACTTCGGCGGCATATCGCGCCATTCCCGAAACGCTGCCCATGGAGAGCGCATGGTCTCCACCGAGAATCAGCGGAAAGCGCCCTGCGCGAGCGGCGTCATGGACGGAAGCATCCAGCGCGCGGGTGAACGCGGCCACGACCTGCAGATGGTTGGCGCCCGGATGATTGGCGAGGTCACGTGCCGGCAGGGGCCTCAGGTCCCCTTCGTCAGTGACGGTGTGGCCGAGTTCGGCGAGCGTGGTGTCGATGCCCGCAATACGAAGGGCCGTGGGGCCCATTGCGGCACCGCGCCGGCCCGAGCCTTCCTCGAGCGGTGCGCCGATCAGGGCGATGTGTTGCTTGGTCTCAGTCATGGTTTCCCCGCAGGTCGCGATTTTCCGGTCTGTGCCGTTGTTGCGCGGGATTATACGCCTTCGCCTGTTGGCAAAAAGCGGGTAAACTGACAGATAGAAGGCCAAATTTGACACTTTGCGAAGATCGATTTGACATGATGATAAGTCTCGATGATCTCGATCATGCGCTGATCAGCGCACTGCGCCACAATGCCCGCACGTCCGTATCGACGCTTGCAGCCATGACGGGCGCTTCCCGGGCGACGGTGACGGCGAGGCTGGACCGCCTCGTATCCTCCGGAACGATCGCAGCATTCACTATTCGCACGGGTACGGAACTCTCGGGCGGAGGGGTTCGGGCGATCGTGATGATCGAGGTACACGGCAAGATGGCGGACCGTGTCGCCATGCAGCTGCGGGGGCTGCCGCAGGTCCGGGCCCTCCACTCGACCAACGGTCGATGGGATTTCATCGCCGAGCTCGAGGACAAGGATCTCGGCACGTTCGACGAAACGCTGCGACGGATCAGGCTTATCGACGGCATCAACCTGACCGAAACCAACATCCTGCTGAAGACCAGCAAGAATGCTCTCGCTTGAGGGTCAGGACCGGATGGCTCCGCGCCGCGACGCCGGCAATCCGGTCGCTCAGTACTCCCGCTCGTAGAAGATGCCGGCCCCTGAACCGCTGCTGCCAGCCTGGCCGCGCAGCTTGACGCCCCTGCCGACATCCAGGTTGATCGTCGCCTCGGCACCGCCGTTCTCGGGATCCTGGGTCACCTCCAGGTAGGTGCGCTTGTTGAGGTACTTGCCCGCCGTGACCTGGGCGCGCCCTTCCGCGTCGGTGGAGATATCCAGATCGTCAACGCCGAGCTTGCTTCTGAGGCTGCTGAAGAGGCCCCCGGAAGGTCCGCCGGCGAGCTGGCTCGCGGCGGCGGCGAGCTGCGCGATCTGAACGGCCGACAGGTTCGACATCGACCGGTTGAAGATCAGCTGCGCCAGGACCTCGTCCTGCGGCAGCGCTGGCGACGAGGAAAACTCGACCGTCGGGCTGTTGGCCTGCCCCGCAACCGTGACCGTGATCGTGGTCGAGCCGGCGGTGGATGTGGCAACGAGGTTCAGCGTGGGGATGAGCCCGCCTCCGAAGCTGATCGTGCCGCTGGTGAAATCCAGGCGCCTCGCCAGGATCTCCAGCCGGCCCCGCTTGAGCGTGAACGCGCCCGACACAGACGGATTGGAAGTGTTGCCGCGGATGGTAAGGTCACCGCCAAGTTCGGCATCCACTCCACGGCCGCGCACGAAGATCTGGCGGGGCGCACTGATCTTGAGATCGAGGCCGACGCCGCGACCCTCGGCATCGCCGCCGCCGCTGACCTGCTCGAGAGCCTTCACCATTGCGAGCACCGCAGGCGGCGCATTCCTGTGCCTGATGTCGATTTCGGAAAGTGATGCCGGCAATTTCTCGGGAATGGTGATGCCGGCCCGCCTGATCCGTACCTCGCCGCCGATCACGAGCCCGGTAAGGATCGGCCCCTTCAGCGTCAGGTCACCAGCGACATTGGCGGTAACCAGCGTTCCGTCGACATAGGTGAGATCGGTGAGAGTGACGGCGACATTGGCCGGATAGCCGGAGCCCGGAGCAATGCCCACGGTACCGGTAGCCGAGATCCTTCCCCCGGTCGCGAGCCTTCCGCTCAGTTGCTGGATCGTCGCCTGCCTGCCGTCGAGCGAGACGCGCGCGGTCAGATCGTTGACCGCAAGATTGCGCCTGACGTCGACCAACCTGCCCCCTGATGTGGAAATGGTACCGGCGATGACCGGGCTCTTCGCCGCGCCCGAGATCGACAGGTCGATGACGGCATTGCCCGTCAGCGAGAAGCCCTGCGCGGCGAGCCTGTCCCGGATCAGATCGAAGGGCACGGTTCCCGCAAGTTTCAGCGACAGCGGCATGTTGCCCGTCACCCCGACGGTGCCGCCGCCCTTGAAGGACAGGCCGCTGCCCGAAAGCGTGAGGTCCAGCCTCACCTGGTTGTTCGCGAAACCGCCCTGCGCGCCGATCTGAAGCGGACCGACACCGGCCGCCGCCGTCTGGCTGGTGCGGGCGCCCTGCCATTGAAGCTGGTAAGCGACGTTGGGTTGGGCCGGAGTTCCCTTGACCGTGACCGTCCCGCCGATCGTGCCCTCGGCACCGAGACCGGCTGAGAAGGTGTTGGCAAGACTTGCCGGAAGTGACGTCAGCTTCGCGGCGAGGTTAAGCGAGTGACCTGCCGCGCCGCTGACGGCGATCGTGCCATTGCCTGCGCCGATCGTGATTCCGTCGAGCGCGAGGTCCCCGCCACGCAGGGTGAAGGTCGTCGGCTTCGACAGCCGGATTGGGACCCGCCTCGGGGAAGCCTCGAAGGAAGCAAGCGAAATGCGGAGCTGATCGCCGGCCTGTTGGACTGTCCCGCGCGTGAGAAGGGGCGCACCATCGTATTGGCCGGCCACGTCGAAGATCGTTTCGTTGCCTTCACGCGTAAACGTCGCCTTGAGACGCTCGAGGCGGTTGCTCCCGGAGACTATCGAATCGGTACGCACTTCGCCCGAGATCGCAGCAGTCTGAAGATCGGCTATGCGAAGGTCGATCGACGGATTGACGACCTTCAGGGCGTCGCGGCTGATCCCCTTGCCCGATGCCTTTATCGTAAGCGCGGTCTTTCCATTAGTGTTCTCGATCACGGCGGAGCCCGCGAGGTCACCACTTGCCCTTTGCCCGGCCATTGCCGCGAGCAGTCCGATATCGGGAAACTCGAAAGTGACGTTGCCGACCGGCAGGTAGTCGGCGCCAAGCGTCACCGCACCCTTCAATATGTTCGGTCCGACCTTCGCCTCGAGGACCGGAATGGAGATCCTGCCATCCTGCGACACCACATCCGACTTGATGTTGATCGCCTGCCCGTCGAGCGCACCGGTTGCCGTCAGAGTGCCGGAGGGACTCTTGGGATCGGCCTTTCCATCTACGGTGAGAACAAGATCGCTGAGCGTTCGGCCGGCGAGCTTCGCGCCGCTCGATACCACCTGAGCCTTTACGCCGAGGGCAGCGAGCGGACCTGTCGCCGTGGCTTCGAAGGTGGCCTTGCCCTCTGCATCTGCAAGCAGCTTGCCAAGCGCGGGCAGCGTTCCCGAGACGCTTGCCTCCAAATTTCCGTTGGCGAGCTTCGCCGAGCCGGAGGCATCGAGCGTGCCGGACTTGAGCCTGGCGGCCGACACCTCGATGGCGCCGTCTTGAGCACGCTTCAGCCTGCCCTCCAGGGACACCGGCGTGTCGAACTTCGATGCGACCGCGGCCGGAAGCGCCTCAGCCGGCGCCGTCAGCTCGAAGGTAACGTCCGCGACGCCTGTCGGGGAGCGAAGGACCCGCTCGCCTTGGCGTTGGCGCCGGCGCTCGCGAGCGCGACCTCGTCGAATCCGATCAGTGACGGCTGCACGGAGAGGTTGGCGTCCAGCGTTACCGGCCCGGGCAGCACACGCGCGAGATCCGCGTTGACGAACTGCGTCTCGCCTACCTTGACGGACGCGGTCACCTGACCGCTTTGCTCGAGTATGTTGAAGGATGCGCTTTCAACCGCGAGCTCGGCATTTGCGATGCTGCCCTGCGGGAAAGCGGCGGAGGCGAGCTTCGCCGCGATGCTAAGCCTCGCGGACTGCATCTTCCCGACCATCGAGAGGTTAGCCGACTCGATGGCAAGGCTGGCCTCTTTGCCGTCGACCGGAAACTTCAAGTCGATCGGGCCGCCGGCCCGCGACAGATAGGCCCTGAGGTCGCTTTCGCCGGACGCGCTGAACGTGCCGGAGACCTCTGCCTCGGCAATGCCCGCGTCTATTGTCATGTGGTCGAAATTGACCGCGCCGTCGCGGATGGCGATCGACGTGGCCTCGGTGAGCCTCAGGGGATAGCCCTTGACGGTGGCTTCGAGACGACTGAGCGCCACAGTGGTCACGCCCTGAAGCTGCGACACGCTGCCTTCCGTTGCGAGCGGCGCATTCTCATAGCGCCCGGAGACCTTGAAGCCGGTCACGTCGCCCTGGTGGTTGAACTCCACGACGGGTCCCTGGAGATCGTTTTCCCCCGCAGTCACGCCGTCTGCCCGGATGATCCCGGTCGCCGCAAGGGCCCGAAGGTCCTCCACGGTCACGTCGATGACGGGCTTTGTCACGGTCACGTTATCGCGCGCGAGGTTGGAGCCCGTGGCATTGAGCACGAGGCCGGTCCTGCCCTCGGCGCGGGCAAAGGTGACCGTGCCGGCAAGATCGCCGGTCGCGGATTGTCCTGCGAGCGATGCCAGAAGCCCGACGTCGGGGAAGGCGAACTGCAGGGTTCCGTCGGGCATGAAATCGGCGCCGAGCGCAAGTGCGCCCTTCACCGTGTTGGTGCCGATCGTGGCCTCCACGACGGGCATCGAGATCTGCCCGGAGCTGGAGGTGACACTGGAGCGAAGGTTGATCTGCTGGCCGTCCAATTCACCGGAGACCGACACTTCTCCCGCCGGGCTGCTGCGATCGGCCTTGCCGTCGATGTCGATTGCGAGATTGGCGAGCGTCCGTCCGGCAAGGGCGACGCCTGCGGAACGGACCGCACCCTTCACCTGTGGTGCGTCGAGGTTTCCTGCCGCCGAAATGTCGAAGCTGGCCGCACCCTTCGCCTGCGGAAGGAAACGGTCGATCTCAGGCACCTGCCCCGACAGGGCGGCATCGAGCACGCCACCCTTGAGGGACACGCGCCCCGCGGCCTCCAGCGCATCGGACTTCAGCTGGAAATCCTGCAGATCGATGGCGCCTTCGCTGGACGCCGTCACGCGGCCTTCGGCGGAGATCGTCGTGCCGAACTTGGCCGAAAGGTTCTCCGGCAGCACGGCCGGGAGCGCGAACAGCTTGAAGGTTGCATCGGTCGCTCCCGTCCACAGGTCGTGGCGGCCCGTGATCGTACCGCCGAGCGTGGTGCTTTCGATCGTGACGGGCTCGAACAGGATCTGTTCCGGCGCGATTGCCAGAGTGGCGGCGATTTTCGCCGGTCCCTTGATCGCCCGGTTGACGTCTTCGCTGTTGAAGGCTGTCGCTCCGGTTTCGGCCAGCACGTTCACCGTGCCGCTGCGCTTTGCGAGATCGAATGCCGGGCTTCTGGCCGAGAGCCTGACGTCTTCGACCCGGCCCTGAGGAACCTCGACGGACAGTACGGTCGCGGCGACATCGAGCGCACTGGCGTCCGCCGGTCCCGTCAGCGAGACGGTTGCACCGTCGATCACGAACCTTGCCTCGCCGCCCGAGAGCGGCAGGCGGAGGTCTATCGGCTGCGTCGTGCCGGAGAGCGCCACATCGAGATCGTTCGCCCCCTTCACACTCGCCGTTCCGCTTGCCTTGAGGGTGAAGGCGCCGGTCGATATGTCGCCCTTCTCGATGCGCAGCAGGTCGGTCCCCTCGAACGCGGCAACGACATCGATCGCCGTCGTGCCGGCCATGAGTGAGCGCAACTGAGGCGGCATCAGGCCTTCGAAGGCGCCACCCCCGTGGAGCGAGATCGTGTGGAGGCCGGCCGTGGAAAGGTCGTGGCGTCCATCGAGCGAGAGGACCTCCTGGCCGTCGAGACCCGCCGAAAGCCGTCCGCCCCATGCAGAGAGAGGCCCCTCACCCTTGAGACGAATACCGACGGCGGGTTCGCCGGGAAGGCGCAAGAGGGTCGCCAGAATACCGCCCCGGGGTTCGGCGATGTCCGCATCGAGCCGCAACTCGTTGCCGGCGGGATTGAAGAGAATGTCCGCGTTCACGCGGGCGTCGGGCCGGGCCTGCTCGGAGAGGGCGACCTTCAGTGCGACGTAGTTCGCACCGGCGCTGCCGCTGCCGGAGAGCCGCAGCTCCTGCTCCCTGCCGAGGACACTCTCGCCGATGAGGATTTTCGGCATGTCGACACTGCCGACGCGCACCTCGACGGGAAGCGAGAAGGGCTTGCCGGAAGATGAGGACGCGGACGCCTCTGCCACGGGTTCCGGCAGGCGCAGCAGCGAGACGGAGCCGGCCGAGACCAACTGAGCCTTGAATTCGAGGAACGCCAGGGACAGCGGCGACCAGTCGACCGCGACATCCCGGACCTCGGCATAGGTTCCCTTGCGGTCGCCGAGAACGGCCGAACCGATCCTCAGCCTGCCGGTGAGGAGACCCGAAGGATCCCCAAGCACGACGGTGCGCTCCGGGGTGGAGATGAGCTTCTCCACATAGGACATCGCCATGCGGGCGCCGGAATCGGTGAAGCCGACGAAGGCCACAGCAGCGAGCAGGAGCACCACGCAAAGCGCCAGTCCGTAAAGCGCGATGCGAAAGAGACGGCCGAGAATGCGGAGCAAGACAGTCATTATTCTCCCTTAGCGTATCAACGCCGCTGAAGGAACGCCCGATGGCCGTTCCGGTGGGTCTGGCCGCCTGTCCGCCGACCCCACTTGGTACCCGCCGCGTCAGAAAGACTGGCCGATGCCCGCATAGATCCCATAGGACTCGCCGCCGTCATAGCGATTGAGCGGCACGGCCACATCCAGCCGGATCGGACCGAACGGTGTCGCGTATCTCAGTCCGAGACCAGCACCCGCGCGGATGTCGTCGAAGTCCGGAACCTCGTCGCGCGAAACCGTCCCCGCGTCCAGGAAGGGAACGATGCCAATCTTGTCAGTGACGTTGAATCGCGCCTCGGCGGAAACCTGCACATAGGAACGGCCGCCGAGAAGATCGCCGTCGCGATTGCGCGGCGAGATGTCCTGGTATCCGTAACCGCGCACGGATCCGCCCCCACCGAGGTAGAAACGCCGGGTCGCCGGAATATCGGAAAGCTGGCTGGCCCCGACGATCGTGCCTGCGGTGATTTCGCCCGCCAGCACCAGACGGTTACTCTCGCCTACGGCCTGGTAGGTCGAAAACGCCGTCTCGAAGCTGGAGAAGGTGGTGCCGCGATCCGCCTCGTAGCTCGGTTTGGCGTTGATCATCGCGCGGTAGCCCTTGGTGGGGTTCAGCTTGTCGTCGCGCGTGTCCCGCACATACTCGATGGGAAGGCTGTAGGTGAGGTACCGGTTGTTTCCGAAGGCATCGTCGATCTTGGCCCAGGAGATCTCGCCGCCGAACGTCAGCGTGTCGTAGTCCGAGAGCTCGAAGACCGCGCCGACGGCACCGGTCACCGTCTGGGCATAGTAGGCGTCCGGATCGAGGATCGCCGCCTTGACGCTTGCGGTGAAGGTGGAAGCAGGGCCGAATGCGCCCGGCTTCGCGAAGAGGATGCCCGTCGAATAGTCGAGGTCGCCAATGCTGCCTTCGCCCAACCGGTTCACGGATCCCTCGATCCGCAGCGATTCTGCCTCGCCGAACAGGTTCCGGTGCCCCCAGTATCCCTGCACGCCGAAGCCGTCCGTGGTGGAAAACTGCGCACCTGCTCCGAAGTAGCGATGCTTGCCCTCGGACACTTCGATCGTCATCGGAAGCGAGCCGTCCGGCGCCAGATGATCGGCCTGGCGGATGGTGATGCTCGAGAAGACCCCGAGCCGGCGCAACCGGTCGGATGCCTTGGTGAGGGCTTCGGGCGAATAGGGCTGGCCGGCGATCAGCCGCGAATACATCTTCACGAATTCGGGATTGACGCTCTTCGTGCCGGTGACGCTGACCTCACCGATCGGCGCGACCGGTCCGCCTTCCGCGCTGATGACCACGTCCACCGTGTTGGTCGCATGGTCGGCGGTGGCCTTCCGGTCGGTGAGCTTGGCAAGCGGCCGGCCTTGCGCCTTGAGATCATTCACGATGCGCTCGCCGGCCTTGAGGATGATGGTCGAATCGGCACGCGCACCCTTGACCATGCCGTAGTCAGCCGGCGTTCGCCCCTCGGCATCGCCGTTCAAAGTGACCTGGTCGAAGGTGAAGACCGGTCCAGGCGTCACGCGGACGGTGACCGGGATGTCCTGTTTCATGCCGAAATCGGGGTCCGGCGGCAGCGAATCGATCGCGCCGCCCTTGATCGACACATCCACGACGCCGCCGTAGCGCGCGTTTTCGTAGAGCGCCGCAAGAATGCGGTCGCGGTCGTCGCGCGCCTTGATGACAAGACCGAGGCCGCCCGAAACCGGCTTGGTCTCGTCCTGCTTGAGGTTGGAGGCCGTCTCGATGGCTTTCTTCAGGTCCTCGTCGTCGCCGCCGACCTCGAGCGTCAGCTTGTAGGTCACCGGATCGATGACGCTGTCGACATCCTCCTCATCCTCGAAGAACTTCATTCCGAAGATCTCGAAGGCGAGAGCGGGCCTGGCAATGAAGGGGGTGCACAGGAGCGCTGCAGCGACCGCAAAAACGGTGCCAGCTCTCAGATACGCAGAACTCCATTCCGGCCGGTTCACGACTTCCCGCAGCTTTCGATCGCCTTTCCGTTCCCGTGCGGGGCTGTTTCCGGCAACGATCCGGAGCGCCACACTGACTTCGTTGAAACCGTCTGACCTTCATGGCCGTTCGGTTTCAGGCTGGATTGGACCCTAACGCGTTAGGTTTTCCGTAAGATTAACGGCGGTTTTACACAGGTCGATCGGGAATTTGAAGCCGCAAAGGCGAATTTGTTGCGCCCTGTGAACTATCCCGGAAGCTGTAATGGAAACCGGCAAAGAAAAACCCCGGGTAGGTGTCCATCCCGGGGTTCGAAAATCGAAGCGAGTTTTCGCGCAGGTCTCAGCAATCGTCGATGTAACGGCGACCGTAGCGGTCACGATAGTAGCACTGACCGGGCTGATCCGCGACGTGGCCGATAACGGCTCCGCTCAGGCCACCGATGGCGGCACCCACTGCGGCCCCACGAACGTTGCCCGTGACAGCGCCACCGATAATGGCGCCAGAGGCCGCGCCGATGCCGGCGCCCTTTTCTGTCGCTGTGCAGCTTGCGGCAGCAAGGCCGGCCAGCACGAGCACTATGGCTTTCTTCATCAATCTCTCTCCAAAGTTGAGCGGCTGCGGAGCAGTTTACGCCCCGCCTTTCCACGTTCGTGAACCGGCACAGACCAGTTCACGCGCGTCAGCAATGTCGCCGCTAAGAGAAAATAAAGTTGAAAATACGGAAGTCTATGGGGGGCAACAGTATTTTTTTGAACGTCGGATGAGCATGTCTTCCGCAACGTCTGTGCGGCTCCATCTTCCGCCCGTCGAAAAATTTTGCCCCGTCGGTCAAGAAGCCGGTTGATCAGCGGTTGAAAAAGACAAATGATGCGGGAAGCACAAGCCCGGCCTTTCCGAAGCAGACAAGATTGCCGACCAGTGCTGTACGGAGGAGGAACGTACTGAAGCTTTCGATCAGTGAACCTGAGCCAAGCTAGCTTCGGCTGCACGCGACATCGGATCGATTGCTCCAGCATGACGGGGAAACCCACCAGGGAGGAACGAATGACGAAAGTTGTAATGACGGTCAATGGCAGGCAGGTGAGCGGTGAATGCGAGGACCGCACGCTCCTTGTTCACTTCATCCGCGAGAAGCTCGGCCTGACCGGTACGCATGTCGGTTGCGACACTTCGCAGTGCGGCGCCTGCGTCGTCCACATGGACGGCAAGTCGGTGAAGAGCTGTTCCATCCTTGCGGCCCAGGCCGCAGGCTCCACCATCACGACGATCGAGGGACTGGCCCAAGGCGGAGAACTCCATCCCGTGCAGGCCGCCTTCAAGGCCCATCATGGCCTGCAATGCGGTTTCTGCACCCCCGGCATGGTGATGACCGCGGTCGACATGATCAATCGCTACGGCGGCAGCCTTGACGAGAAGACGGTGCGCGAGAACCTCGAAGGCAACATCTGTCGATGCACCGGCTACCACAACATCGTGAAGGCTATCCTGGCCGCGGCAGCCGAAATGGGCGGAGCCCGCCAGGCGGCCGAATAGCCGCCAGGCAATTGAGACTAGCCAATGGCCAATAGGTAGAAGCCTGATGGGTGTTGGTGGTCGGATAAGGGTTTCTCTCGTCGCTAAATCCTACTGGCTGCTTCCTATCGGCTCGCTGTTTCTCGGGAGGAGATAACTGATGGGTGTTGAAGGTATCGGCGCACGCGTTGCGCGCAAGGAAGACAAGCGGTTCCTGACCGGCAAGGGCCGCTACACGGACGACATGGTCGTGCCGGGAATGAAGTTTGCAGTTTTCGTCCGCTCGCCGCATGCACACGCGAAGATCACGAGCATAGACACGAGCGCGGCGGAGAAGATGCCGGGCGTGGTCGGCGTGCTGAACGGCAAGCAGATGGTCGATGACGGCATCGGCAACCTGATCTGCGGCTGGATGATCCATTCCAAGGACGGTAGCCCTATGAAGATGGGCGCATGGCGTCCGATCGCCCATGAGACCGTCCGCTACGTCGGCGATGCCGTTGCCGTGGTGGTCGCCGACAGCGTGGCCGAGGCGCGGGACGCAGCCGAAGCCGTCGTTGTCGAATACGACGTGCTGCCCGCAGTCACCGACGCCGTGAAAGCCCTGGAAGCGGGCCAGCCGCAACTCCACCCGGAAGCGCCTGGCAACCTTATCTTCGACTGGCAGATCGGCGATGGAGCTGCGACGGATGCTGCGATCGCGGCAGCATCCCATGTGACCGAGATCACGATCCTCAACAACCGCCTTGCGCCGAACCCCATGGAGCCGCGGGCCGCTCTCGGCATCTACGACACCGCCGAGGACCATTACACCTGCTACACGACCAGCCAGAACCCGCACGTGGCACGTCTTGTCATGAGCGCGTTCTACAACGTCGCGCCGGAAAACAAGCTGCGCGTGATCGCACCGGACGTCGGCGGTGGCTTCGGATCGAAGATCTACATCTATCCCGAAGAGATCGTCTGTCTCTGGGCCTCGAAGCGCACGGGCGTTCCCGTCAAGTGGACCTGCGACCGGACGGAGGCGTTCCTCACGGATGCTCACGGCCGCGATCATCACTCGACCGTCAAGATGGCCTTCGACAAGGACAACAGGATCACCGCGCTGAAGGTGGACACGATCGCCAATTTCGGCGCCTACATGTCGCTGTTCTCGTCGGCCGTCCCGACCTATCTCTATGCGACACTGCTCTCCGGCCAGTACGCCATTCCGGCAATCCACGCCAATGTCCGCGCCGTCTACACAAACACGGTAGCGGTCGACGCCTATCGCGGCGCCGGGCGGCCCGAGGCCACGTACCTCCTCGAGCGCACCATTGAGACGGCGGCCCGTGAACTCGGCGTGTCTCCGGCCGAACTTCGGCGGACGAACTTCATCCGGACATTCCCGTACCAGACGCCCGTCATCATGAACTACGACGCCGGCGACTACGAAGCCTCTCTGGAAGCGGCAATGAGCGCGGCCGACTGGGCAGGCTTCCCGGCACGCAAGGCCGAGGCCGCGGGCCGCGGCAAGAAGCGCGGCATCGGCATGAGCTGCTACATCGAGGCATGCGGAATTGCTCCCTCCGCCGCGGTCGGTTCGCTTGGCGCGGGCGTCGGCCTCTGGGAATCGGCAGAGGTTCGGGTCAACGCCGTCGGAACCATTGAGGTTCTCACCGGCTCGCACAGCCATGGTCAGGGTCACGAGACGACCTTCGCCCAGCTTGTATCGGATCGCTTCGGCGTGCCGATCGACAACGTCTCCATCGTCCACGGCGACACCGACAAGGTCCAGATGGGCATGGGAACCTACGGCTCGCGCTCCGGCGCAGTCGGCATGTCGGCGATTGTCAAGGCACTCGACAAGGTCGAGGCCAAGGCCAAGAAGATCGCGGCCCATCTGATGGAAGCCGACGAAAGCGACATCGTGATCGAAAACGGCGAACTCAAGGTGGCCGGCACCGACAAGGCGGTTCCCTGGTTCCAGGTGGCGCTTTCCGCCTACACGGCACACAACCTTCCGGCCGGCATGGAGCCGGGCCTGAAGGAAGGCGCCTTCTACGACCCATCGAACTTCACCTTCCCCGCCGGCTGCTACATCTGCGAGGTGGAAGTCGATCCGGAAACGGGCAAGACGGAGATCATCCAGTTCGTCGCCGCCGACGACTTCGGCAACATCATCAACCCGATGATCGTCGAAGGGCAGGTTCACGGCGGCATCGCGCAGGGTGTCGGCCAGGCGCTCCTCGAGGGCGTGCATTACGATCCCGAGAACGGCCAGCTCGTGACCGCAAGCTACATGGACTACACCATGCCGCGGGCGGACGACCTGCCGTCCTTCAATGTCTCCCACCAGAACACGCCCTGCCCCGGCAATCCGCTCGGCATCAAGGGGTGCGGGGAAGCCGGGGCGATCGGATCTCCGCCGGCGCTGATGAACGCGATCACCGACGCCATCGGCAACAATGACCTGTCCATGCCAGCGACGCCCCAGAAGGTCTGGGCCGCAGCCAATGCCGTGAACTGACGGGGAAGGATCAGACCATGTATCAGACCACCTATCACCGCGCCGCCTCCGTCGACGAAGCCCTCCGCCTGCATGCGGGCGGAGAGGAAAGCAAGTATGTCTCGGGAGGGATGACGCTCATCCCGACCATGAAGCAGCGGCTGGCGGCGCCGACCGATCTGATCGACCTGCGTCGCATTGCCTCTCTCAAGGGCATCTCGATCAGCGGCAAGACCGTGCGCATAGGCGCAGCGACGACGCATTACGAAGTGTCCTCGTCGGCCGAGTTGCGGGCCGTCTGTCCTGCCATATGCGATCTGGCCGCCCATATCGGCGATCCCCACGTGCGCCACATGGGGACCATCGGCGGTTCGATCGCCAACGATGATCCGGCTGCCGACTATCCTTCCGCGATGCTGGCACTGGGTGCGACCATCGTCACGAACAAGCGCGAGATCGCCGCCAGCGACTTTTTCGTGGGCATGTTCGAAACGGCTCTCGAAGACGGCGAGATCATCACCTCGATCTCCTTCGACGCTCCCGCCAAGGCTGCCTATGCAAAGTTCCCCAATCCGGCATCGCGCTATGCCATGGCCGGTGTCTTCGTCGCGCGCGATGCCGGCGGCACCGTGCGCGTTGCCGTGACCGGCGCGGGATCAAACGGCGTCTTCCGGCAGACGGACATGGAAGCGGCTCTCTCCGCGAACTGGTCCGCGGACGCGATTGCAGGCATCACCGTGGATCCCGCCGATCTGCTCTCCGACATTCACGGCAGCGCGGAATATCGCGCCAATCTCGTGAAGGTCATGGCCAAGCGGGCCGTTGCGGCGGCCTGACCGAGTGCATCCGGCCGGGAATGAAGGGGACGGTCCCGGCCGTCCCTTTTGTTGCGGACTTGACATGCATCAACAACGAGGGGAATTAGTCTCGGTAGTCTGGAATGGTTCAAATATAGGCGCCGTTTTGCCGCAGCCCTGCTTGTTGCAGACCATACTTTGCGGGTGTAGGTGCGGTGCCACTTGAGAAAGCGGATAGTGCCGCTTCAGGGTGCCGGTTTTCCGGTCAGGAGACTGTGATGGATTTCGAAAGCTTCTTCAAAACCGAGCTGGAAGGCTTGCATCAGGAGGGCCGCTACCGCGTCTTTGCTGATCTGGAGCGCCACAAGGGCAATTTCCCCAAGGCGACGCGCCACACGGTTTCGGGACCGCAGGAAGTCACGGTCTGGTGTTCCAACGACTACCTCGGAATGGGCCAGCACCCGAAGGTCACCGAGGCGATGAAGCTGGCGATCGACCAATGTGGCGCCGGTGCCGGTGGCACCCGCAACATTTCGGGCACCAACCACTATCACGTCTTGCTGGAACGCGAGCTTGCTGACCTTCACGGTAAGGAAGCCGCCCTGCTCTTCACGTCGGGCTATGTCTCCAACTGGGCCGCGCTCGGCACGCTCTGTTCCAAGATCCCCGGTGTCATCGTGTTTTCGGACGCCGGGAACCACGCTTCGATGATCGAGGGCATTCGCCACTCGAAGTGCGAGCGGGCCATCTGGAAGCACAACGACCTCAAGGATCTCGAAGCCAAGCTCGCCGCTGCCGACCCGCGTGCGCCCAAGCTCATTGCCTTCGAATCGGTCTACTCGATGGACGGTGACATCGCGCCGATCAAGGAGATCTGCGATATTGCCGACCGCTACGGTGCCATGACCTACCTCGACGAGGTGCACGCCGTCGGCATGTACGGTCCGCGCGGCGGGGGAATTGCGGAGCGCGAAGGCCTGATGCACCGGCTGACGGTGATCGAAGGCACGCTCGGCAAGGCATTCGGCGTCATGGGCGGCTACATCGCAGCTTCCACGGCACTGTGCGATTTCATCCGTTCCTTCGCGTCCGGGTTCATCTTTACGACAGCACTGCCGCCGACGCTTGCCGCAGGTGCCGTCGCCTCGATCCGCCACCTCAAGGAAAGCCAGCAGGAACGTTTCGCCCATCAGGAACGGGTTCGCCGCCTTCGAGCGCAGCTCGACCGGAATGGCATTCCGCACATGGGCAATCCGAGCCACATCGTGCCGGTGATGGTTGGCGACGCCGCAAAGTGCAAGTGGATCTCGGACCTGCTGCTCGACAACTTCGGCGTCTACGTGCAGCCGATCAACTATCCGACGGTGCCGAAGAAGACCGAGCGCCTCAGGATCACCCCGACGCCGCTGCACTCGGATGCCGACATCGACCATCTGGTCGGCGCGCTCCATTCCCTGTGGTCGCGCTGTGCGCTTGCCCGCGCCGTGGCATAAGACAGGCGCATTGACGCGCCCCTGCAAAACAATGGCCGCCCTCTAGGCGGCCATTTCCTTTTTCGAGATGATCTCGCGGGCCATTCGCCGCGCCTCGGCGTCGGCTTCGAAGACATGAGCCATCTTGGTGGCGCTGCCACAGCCGATCATTCCATCCATCACTTCTTCGGCGATCTCGGCCATGTCGAGGAAGCCGATCCTTCCATCGACGAAGGCATAGCAGGCCACTTCCTCGGCGGCATTCATGACGGCAGCCTGCAGTCCGCCGCGTTCGAGTGCGACGCGCGCCAGCCGAAGCGCCGGGAAGCGGTCTTCGTCCGGAGCCTCGAAGTCGAGACGCGAGAGCCTGGTGAAATCGAGCCGCTCGACGTTGAGGGACGGGCGCTTCGGATAGGTGAGCGCATAACCGATCGCAGTGCGCATGTCGGGGCACCCGAGCTGCGCGATCACCGAGCCGTCGGTGTAACCGACCATGGAGTGGATCACCGATTGCGGATGGACGACCACCTCGATCTGGTCCGGCCGGACGTCAAAGAGGTGCTTGGCCTCGACCATCTCCAGCGCCTTGTTGAACATGGAGGCGCTTCCGATCGAGATCTTGAGGCCCATGGACCAGTTCGGATGCGCGCGTGCCGCTGCGGCCGTGACCCCTGCCATCTGCTCGCGCGTAGACGTGCGGAAGGGTCCGCCGGATGCCGTGAGCACGATCCTCTCGACGGCGTGGCGCTGGTCGTCCTCGAGCGACTGGAAGATCGCGCTGTGTTCACTGTCGACGGGGATCAGCCGCCCGCCGCCCTGAGCGACCGCGTCCACGAAGAGGCTGCCGGCAGAAACCAGGCATTCCTTGTTGGCAAGGGCGATATCGGCGCCGCGCTCGGCCGCAGCAAGCGTCGGGGCAAGGCCTGCCGTGCCGACGATCGCCGCCATGACCCAATCGGATTCCATCGCCGCCGCTTCGATCAGGGCCTCGCGCCCGGCGGCCACTGCCGTGCCGCTTCCCGAAAGCGCCTGCTTGAGCTCCGCATAGCGGCTCTCGTCGGCGGTAACCGCGATGCGCGCGCCGCAGGCACGTGCCTGTTCGGCCAACAGCTCCACATTACCGTTACCGGTGACGGCGACCACTTCGAAGCTTTCGCGTCCGCCAAGCTGGTCGATCACATCGAGTGTACTGGTGCCGATCGATCCGGTCGCGCCGAGAATCGTCAGGCGGCGTCTTTCACTTTCGCCCCGAGCCATGGGTGGATTCCGTCATTTTCTTCTTCTATTGGATAGGCTGTACAGCTGAACGGCACGCGCAACAAGACTCGCGACCACACGGAGGAAGCCGAATCGCCAGGAAAGGCAGCGGCGAAGCTGCTTTATCTTGACCTTTTCGCCGGAGCAGCCATAACGTCCACGCGAAGCGCCGGGCGCTTGAAGGACAATTGGAGGATTCTGTGCGGATATCGATTAAGGCTTGTGCGATAGCCCTGTTGTTTCTTCCTCCGTTTTCGCAAGCGTCGGCCGCAGATATCATCGTTCCCCAGGGACTGGGCGGGACCTGGGTCGCCCAGGACATCAACGGCGGAGCCGTGATCGACACGCTGCGCACGACACTCGAAATCCGGCCCGACGGCTCTTACGGCGGCAATGGCGGCTGTAACACCTACAGGGGCAACCTGAAGGTGGAAGAAGGCGGCGCGATCACCTTCGCGCCGGCCGCCGCGACCCGCAAGATGTGCGCGCCCGCGATCATGGACCAGGAACAGAAGTTCTTCGACGCCCTCGGCACGGTGAAGTCCTGGAGGCTCGAGAACGGGTTCCTCCATCTTGCCGACAAGGATGGCGGACATGCCCTGCGGCTTTCGGCCTCCCCGGATGGAACCGATATCGTCATCCACTTGCCGCAGACCCTTTCGGTCGCCCGCGAAACCGTGAACTATGTATGCGACGACGGACAGAAGCTTTCCGTCGAATACATCAATGCGATGCCTATTTCGCTGGCCGTGCTGGCGATCGGCGAAAACACCGTGATTGCCAGCAACGTGCTGTCCGCATCCGGAGCCAAGTACACGGGCGGTCAGTACGAATGGTGGACGAAGGGCGAGGAAGCAACGCTCTACGACCTTACCAGGGGCGAGAACGCACCCGGCGTCGTCTGCCGCCGGCCGAGCTGATCCGGGCGCCGGACGTCCGGCGGGATGGATCCTTGAAAAACACGAGGGACCTCGAGCGGGAGGACTTGCGACAATGACGACATTCCGCGTCGGCCAGAAAGTGGTCTGCGTCAACGATCGCTTCAAGAACGTGTCGATCGACCAGGGCATTCGGAAAGGCCAGATCTACACGGTGCGCTGGACCGGCCAATACCGCCACTATGTCGACGGCGATTTCTACGGCATCAAGCTGGTGGAGCTTTACCGGGGCAATGACGATGGGCCCGAAGGCTACGGCGCAGTCGACATGCCGTTCAGGGCAACGCGCTTCCGACCGCTCGTCAGCGATCGCTTCCGCAGCATGCTGGGCATGAAGGCACCGAAGCCGAAGGTCGAGGCTCGCCCCTCCATGATCCCGTCCGTTCGCCCGAAACCCAAGGTCGCCGCGCCGGTGAAGGAAGAGGAAACTGTCTGATGGACGGAAGCTCTCGGGCGCAAGTGCAAAAGCGTCCCGAGCCTCTCCCTACATCCGCCGGCTCGCCCTCCTTTTTCAACTGAAGCAGGCCCAGTCTTGCCTGGCGGCATGATCGGTCCCCGAGAAACGAATGGAGCAGGGCTCGTGAACGACAAGCTGTCAAAGCAGTTTCACGCCGAGATGCTGGCGATCTACGACCACTGTGCGGCGCTGGGCTTCAGACCGGTCCTGCTGCGTCGGTTCGTCATCCTCAACGGAGGCGTGAAGGCAGCCAAGGAACTGGTCTTCAAGCCCGGGACGACGGGCCTCGAGCGGCTCGTTGCCGCCGGAAGACAGGAGCTGTCGCTGGAGGCAAGAATGCTCGCGCCGCAGTACAGTCCGCTCTTCACGGCAGCCGAGATAAAGGAGGCCACCCAGCGCCTGGCGAACGCATCGCCGCGCTCGCGCTCGAGGGGAAGACTGACGGCACAGGTCACGCCTCGCGAATCGTAGGAGATACGCGGAGTCCAGGACCCCGGCCCGGAAAACGAACGCATAGGAACGTCGTGGGAACGTACAGGGACGCAGGATAGACTAACGAATTGATTTGGTGGTGATCCCGACGCGATTCGAACGCGTGACCCCCAGATTAGGAATCTGGTGCTCTATCCTGCTGAGCTACGGGACCACTGACAGCACCCATACAAAAGCTCGCCGTCGAAGCCAAGCGATTTTACGAGCGGGGCACCTGCTGACGGTCCGGATTGCCGGATGGCGGGCCAGCAGGAGCGGACGTCCGGCAAGATTCTCCCTGGGACGCCGTCCCGCGGAGCCCATCCGGCCCGACGCCTCGTTTTGTCAGGCGGCCAATCGGCTCTCCGCGAGTCGCACCCAGTAGCTCACCCCGTGCGGTATGACCTCGTCGTTGAAGTCGTAAGCAGGGTGGTGGAGGCCTGCCGTCTCGCCGTTGCCGATGAAGACGAAGGCTCCGGGCCGGGAAAGCAGCATGTAGGAGAAGTCCTCGCCGCCCATCATCGGATCGATGGACGCGTTGACCTTCCCGTTGCCGGCAATCTCGGTCGCCGTCTCGACCGCGTACCCCGTTTCTCCGGGATGGTTGACCGTAACCGGATAGTTACGGTGATACCGGACGGCGATCTCGGCGCCGTGGGCTGCTGCCAGCCCGGCGCAGATCTGGCGGATGCGCGCCTCGGCTTCCTCGCGCATCTCGTTGCTGAGGGTGCGCACCGTGCCGGCGAGCGTCGCCTGCTCCGGAATGACGTTGTGGGCGAAGCCGGCGTTGAACTTCGTGACCGAGACGACGAGGCACGAAACCGGATCCGCAGACCGCGAGACGATCGTCTGGAGCGCCGAAACGATGCTGGAGCCGATCACGATCGGATCGATGGTCTTGTGTGGCTGCGCCGCGTGCCCGCCGCGCCCGTTGATGGTGATGTCGAATTCGTCGGTCGCGGCCATGATCGCGCCGACCCTTACGCCGAAATTTCCGACCGGCATGCCCGGCAGGTTGTGCATGCCGTAGACCTCGGAGATGGAGAAGCGTTCCATCATGCCGTCCTTGACCATCTCGTTGCCGCCGCCGCCGCCCTCCTCGGCCGGCTGGAAGATCACGGCGACGTTGCCGTCGAAATTGCGGGTTTCAGCAAGGTACTTCGCAGCCCCCAGCAGCATCGCCGTGTGGCCGTCATGACCGCAGGCATGCATCTTGCCGGTCGTCTGCGAGGCCCAGGACTTTCCGCTCGCTTCCACAATGGGCAGGGCATCCATGTCGGCGCGAAGGCCGATGGTGCGGCCGGGGCCTCGTCCCTTGATCAACCCCACGACCCCCGTCCGTCCGATTCCGGTGACCACCTCGTCCACACCGAAGCTCGCAAGCTTCTCTGCAACGAAGGCCGCGGTCTTCTCGACGGCGAACATCAGTTCGGGCTCCCGGTGCAGGTGTCTGCGCCACTCCGTGATCTCGTCATGAAGTTCTGCGGCACGGTTCAATACGGGCATGCGGAGTTCCTGTCGTTGCGGCCTCAGAAAAATGGCCATGAATCGGCGGATGGCTTTGCCATCACCCTGCCATATAGGGTAAATAGGGCGAGGCTTCGAGACAACTGCCGATTTCCGAAGGACAGAACCCTTGCAGACGAGTGGACGATTCATGCGCCGGAATGCGGCTTTCTTTGGAGCGGCGACCGCGATGGCCGCCTCGTTCTTTGCCACGACGGTGATGGCGGAAACTGGCCCGCGCATGCTGGTCGACGTGAACTCGCTCAAGGTGATCGAGCACAGGGACGCCTTCCACAAGTGGTATCCGGCCTCGCTGACCAAGCTGATGACGGCCTACACCGTATTCCGCGCGATCAAGGCCGGCGAAATCACGCTGCAAAGCCCGGTCGTCATGACCAAGAACGCCGCCGGCGAACCACCGAGCAAGATGGGCTTCAAGCCCGGCCAGGCGATGACGCTCGACAGCGCCCTGAAGATGATGCTGATCAAGTCCGCCAACGATATCGCGGTCGCGATCGCCGAGTCGGTCGGCGGCTCCGAGCCGGCCTTCATCCAGCGCATGAACAGCGAAGCAGCCCGCATCGGCATGAGCTCTTCCCACTTCATCAATCCCAACGGCCTGCCGGGCAAGGGCCAGTACACCACCGCCCGGGATCTCGCCGTTCTGGCAGTGACGATCAAGCGCGAATTCCCCGAGTATGCTCCCTATTTCGCCATGGAAGGGTTCACCACGGGCAAGCGCAACTACAAGAACTACAACATGCTGATCGGTCGCTTCGATGGCGCCGATGGCATGAAGACGGGCTTCATCTGCGCCTCCGGCTTCAACCAGGTTTCGTCGGCCACCCGCAACGGGCGGAGCGTCGTTTCGGTCGTTCTTGGCGAAGAAAGCCTCGGTGCGCGCGCCGACGCTTCGGCGAACATGCTGCAGAAAGGGCTGACCGCTGGAGGAGCCGGCGCGACGACTCTCGGCCGCTTGCAGCCCTATGGCGATACGATCGAAGTGGCTGATATCTCTAGGGAGATCTGCTCCAAGCATGGCGCCAAAATTCGCAGCGAAGGCCGCGACGAGGCCGGGCGCCAGAAGCTGTCCTCTCCCTATATCCATGAGCTGGATCGCCCGCTGAACCTGGTCTTTGCGGGCCTTATCAGCGGCGGGGTGGCCAAGGCATCGGCGAACGAACAGGCTTCCGTGGGCGATACCGGCGAAGCCGCGAACGTGCCCATCCCGATCCCGCGCCCGACCTTCTGATCGGTAATACGATGTCCTTCGTGAACAAGAGGGTGCCCGTCTCGATCGTGACCGGATTTCTGGGCGCGGGCAAAACCACCCTGCTCAACCGTCTGCTTAGGGATCCGGACCTTACAGATACCGCCGTCATCATCAACGAGTTCGGGGAGGTCGGCATCGACCACCTGCTGGTCGAGAGCTCGGGCGACGGCATCATCGAACTTTCCGACGGCTGCCTGTGCTGCACGGTTCGCGGCGAACTGGTCGACACGCTCGCCGACCTCATGGATCGCATGCAGACCGGCCGCATAAGCCCTTTGCAGCGCGTCGTCATAGAGACCACGGGGCTCGCGGACCCGGCGCCGGTACTGCAGGCGGTGATGGGAAACCCGGTGATTGCCCACAGCTTCAGCCTTGACGGCGTCGTTGCCGTCGTCGACGCCGTCAACGGACTGTCGACGCTCGCGAACCATCCGGAAGCCGTAAAGCAGGTCGCGGTCGCGGACCGGCTCGTGGTGAGCAAGCAATCGCTGGCCGATAAGGACGCGATTTCCGCACTGTTCTCGGAGCTTTCGGTGCTCAATCCGCGCGCGTTGATCGTGGATGCCGACGATGCGGTGGCCGTACATGCCTCGCTGCTTGCATGCGGGCTCTACGACCCGGGCTCAAAGACGCCTGACGTCCAGCGCTGGCTGAATGACGAGGCGGCATCGACGCACGGGCATGGCGACCATGACCACCCGGACCATGACCACGCCGACGACCATCACGATCATGACGGGCATGAGCCGCACGCGCACCATCACGGGCACGCGCATGGCCACGGTCATGGACACCAGCACGCCCACGACGTGACCCGTCATGACGCGACGATACGCTCGTTCAGCCTTGTCCACGACAGGCCGATCGATCCCATGGCGCTTGAGATGTTCATCGACCTGCTGCGCTCGGCGCACGGGGAGAAGCTGCTTCGCATGAAGGCGATCGTGGCGGTCAGCGACAAGCCGGAGCGGCCGGTGATCCTTCACGGCGTGCAGACGGTGTTCCACCCTCCGGAGCGGCTCGCCGCCTGGCCGGATCCGTCCGACCGGCGCACGCGGATGGTGCTGATCACCAAGGACCTTCCGGAAACCTTTGTACGCGACCTCTTCGATGCGTTTACAGGCAAGCCCCGGATAGACAGGCCGGACAGGTCCGCGCTCGAGGACAACCCCCTCGCGATACCTGGTCTCAAACTGTAGAGGGTAGACCCCTCATCCAATCTTGCGGATGAGGAAACGGTGACCGTCGTCGAGGCGCTCGGACGCCTCCAGGCCGTGGCCGTATTGCTTGCAGAAATGCGGAATATCGATCACCGCGAGCGGATCGGTCGTCTCGACCCAGACAGCCGCCCCGGCGGACATCGACTCAAGCCTCTTACGCGTCTTCAGAACTGGCAGTGGGCACTTCAACCCCTTGAGGTCGTAGGTGTCGACGCGATCGAGTTGGTCGCCCACGGTCATTTCTTCCAGAATTTCCAGAACGGCTTCTTCTCGCCCTGCTCGGGCTGAGCCTGGGCAACATAGGCATTCGCGTTCTCGCCGGGAACGACCGCCGCGGCTGCGCCCTCGGATGCCGCCTGCTGCTGCTGTGCACCGGCAACAGGATTAGGATTTGCCTCGGCCGGCTTCTTCTCGGCGATGGCGGAAGCTTCCTCGGCAGCCAGGCTGTGCGGCGCGGTGGCACTGCGGGCCTCGGCTTCGACGCTTGCTGCGGCATCGACCGGCGCGGGCCCGACCGCGGCAACGGCGTTATTCTCTGTGTCCTTGGACCACAACTTCCAGAAGGGTTTCTTTTCCGGCTGCTGGGGCTCTGCCTGGACGCCGGCGATCGTGGGGTTCTCGCCCGGAACCGGCACCCCGCCGGTGGCTTTCGCCGCCGCCTTGCCCTCGGCCACGTCGGACGCGAGATTGGCGAGTTCAGCCGCCTTGCGGTCCTCCTCCGCCTTCTGTGCCCGGTCGGCCATTTCGATCTTGCGCTGGGCGGCTTCCTCCGCCCTCTTCTTCTCCGCCTCGATCTCGCGAAGCGTCATCAGCTTGCCGGCATCGATGGAGTTGCCGGTCGGGGCGTAGGCGAGCTCGCGACCCTTGCGCTGCTCGGCGACGATCGCCTTGCGCTGGGCCTCGCTCGGCTCGAGCCAGACGGTGCCCTCGTACTTCTTCATCGCCTTCTGGTATTCCATGGCATAGGTCTTCTGATGAGAAGCCAGCGCCATCTGCAACGAGGCAGGGGTAGACATCGCCGGGCACTTGCCTCCAGAGGCGAAGGTGCCCTCGGTTGCCTGCTGGTTGAAGACGTACTTCTTGTCGCAGACATTGACCTCGGGCGGACGCTTGGTGACCTCGAAGTGGTCATAGCCCACTTTGAGCATCTTCCAGAATTCCATGTTCGGATTGTCGCGGTGACGCGCCATATTCTCCGCGGTCATGCGGAAGGGAAAGATCTGAAGCTGGATGTTCTGCTGGCCGCCCTTGAACGCATCGCGCGCGAAGGCGAAAATCTCGATCATCTGCTCGTCGGTCATCGAGTAGCAGCCCGACGACGAACAGGCGCCGTGGATCATTAGATTGCTGCCGAAGAAGCCGTTTGCACGGTCATAATTGTTCGGGAAACCCGTGTTGATCGCCAGGTAGTAGCTCGAATGCGGGTTCATCAGCGCCTTGGAGAGCGGATAGAAACCCTCCGGTGCCTGACGGTCGCCTTCCTTCTGCTTCGGACCCAGCTTTCCCGACCAGGCGCAGATCTTGTAGCTCTTGACCATCTGGAACCGGTCAAGGCGATTCGCCTTCCAGACCTCGAGGGTGCCTTCTTCCTTGAAGATGCGGACCATCACCGGTGCCGCGCGGTCGATGTTCATCGAGGCCATCTTCGAGACGATCTGTCCCGAAAGGGGATATTCGACCTTGTTGGAAACCGACTTCAGGTTGACCGACGCGGTATCCAGCGTGTCGTTTGTGCAGCCACCGGCAGCGACGGCCATCATGGAAACAGCGGCAAGAACTTTCAGGCGCATTACAAAAATCCGTGATGTGAACAGGCTTCCGCCGGCTCATCCGGCGTGTCGGGCAGGAAATTCTACCCTGCTTATACTTCACAAAGTATTACCGGCAAACCTTTCGCGGAGCTTCCGCCGACCGGTGCTACCGGTCAGACATCAGGAATATGGCCAACGTTTGGCCATACTCGCGCCTGGAGCGAAAACGGATCACGTGTTGCAAGTCAGTCCGTCAGAGCTGCCGGCCGATATTGAGGTAGCGCTGGCGGCGGTCACGACGCAACTGGTCGCCCGGCTTGGCCGAAAGATCCTTCAGAGCGCCAGCGATTACGTCGCCGGTGGCGGCGATCACGCTCTCCGGATCGCGGTGCGCACCACCGACGGGTTCCGGGATGATGCCGTCGATCACGCCGAAGGCTCTCAGATCCTCCGCGGTGATCTTCATGTTGCTCGCGGCTTCCTTGGCACGCGTCGAATCACGCCAAAGGATGGAGGCAGCCCCCTCCGGCGAGATGACGCTGTAGATTGCGTGTTCGAGCATGTAGACCCGGTCGCCGGTCGCAATCGCGATGGCACCACCCGAACCGCCCTCGCCGAGGACGACGGACACGATCGGCACGCGGACGTTGAGGCACATTTCGGTCGACCGGGCGATCGCCTCGGCCTGTCCTCGTTCCTCGGCACCGATGCCCGGATAGGCGCCGGCGGTGTCAATCAGCGTGACGACCGGCAACCCGAAACGGTCTGCCATCTCGAGAATGCGGATAGCCTTCCGGTAGCCTTCCGGGCGAGCACTGCCGAAGTTGTGCTTCAGTCGCGACTTGGTGTCGTTGCCCTTTTCCTGGCCGATGATGGCGACCGGCTGGCCGCGAAAACGCCCGAGCCCGGCCTGGATTGCCTCGTCGTCTGCAAACTTGCGGTCGCCCGAGAGCGGTGTGAACTCTTCGAAGAGCCCGGCTGCATAGTCCATGAAGTGCGGCCGCTGCGGATGCCGGGCGACCTGCGTCTTCTGCCATGGAGTGAGCTTCGAATAGATATCGACCATCGCCTCGCGGGCGCGGACCTCCAATCGGCCAACCTCATCCGACGTATCGATGCTCTGATCTTCCTCGGCGAGCTTCTTGAGCTCATGGATCTTGCCTTCGAGGTCGGAGATGGGTTTTTCGAAATCGAGGTAATTATGCATGAGTTGCGTTCCGATCAATTGCTCCAACTGGCCCAGACCTTGGGAGAATGTCCTTCGGCCAGGAAACGTTGGCGTCCTAATCCGGCTTTTTTCCCTGCTTGGCAAGGGGTGATGGTTTTGAACAAGTTCATGTAGGCGCTCTTCGAGCACATGCGTGTAGATTTGCGTTGTCGAAATGTCCGAATGGCCCAGCAGTTCCTGCACAGCACGCAAGTCCGCTCCGTTCTGGAGCAGATGGCTTGCGAAGGCATGGCGCAGCACGTGCGGCGAAAGACTTGCCGCACGGATGCCCGCCCGCGATGCGAGGCCCTTCAGCTCCCGGGCGAAAACCTGGCGCGGCAGATACCCTTCCTTTCCGTTCGAGGGGAACAGATAGGTACTCTGTTCGCGTTTTCCATCCGCCTCGCTTTCGGCGGCGAGCGACTCGCCATAGATTGCCAGGGCCGCGCTTGCCGCGCGCGACAACGGGACGAGCCGCTCCTTGTTGCCCTTGCCCTTGATCACCAGGAACCGGCCTTCCTGCGCAAGCACCGTCACGGGTAGAGACACGAGCTCGCTGACGCGCATGCCGGTCGCGTAGAGCGTTTCGATCAGCGCATGCATGCGCCGGCGCGCGAGCAGCCCCGGGCCAGGCTCGGCGGCCTCGCGCTCCGCCTGCCCGATCAATCGCGTCACATCCGCGATGCTGAGAGTCTTCGGCAGCGACCGGGCCTTGCGGGGCGCGTCGAGAATGCCTGTAGGATCGTCGCCCCGCATGCCCTCGCCATAAAGGAATTTGTAGAACTGGCGCAGCGCCGACAGGCTGCGCGCCTGCGACGACGCCTTGAAGCCCTGCCGCGCGAGATGGGAAAGATAGGCGCGCAGATCCTCAGACCCGGCTTCCGTCAGCCGTACGCCTCTTTCGCCGAGAAAGGAGCGAGCGTCGTCGAGGTCCCGCTCATAGGACTGCAGGGTGTTTTCCGCGGCCCCCCTCTCGGCACTCATCATCTCGAGGAAGGATTCGAGATGAACCGCGCTCAGGTCTCGCATTGGGCCCCCTATGGCTGCGGATTGATGCGCTCGGCGGGAATGCGGATGGTCACCTCGCGCTGACGGGGCTCGACAAACGTAACCAGCGCCACCATGGTTCCATAGATCGTTCCCGCGATGACGGCGCAGACAAACAGGAACCGGAAGAGGGTCGGCATTTCGCACTCCTTGTTGCCGGGATCTATAACACAAGGAGGAGGCGCCAGCGCAAGACATCGATCGGCAAGTGCGAGGGGTCTCCGCTTGAACGCTTGACGCTTCCCGTGCATTTGTCGATACGGATTTAGAACCACAACCGGAACCTGGGGCCAGGACCTCACCCATGACAGAGCTGATCGAACCGGTTTCCCCGACGCTGACCGAGCAGGCACGTGCCGCGCTGGGCAAGCGCAACCTCGTGCTGATCGGATTGATGGGTGCCGGAAAGTCGGCGATCGGCCGCCTGACGGCGCAGGCCCTCGGCGTTCCCTTCATCGACACCGACCATGAGATCGAGCGCGTTTCGCGCATGTCGATCTCCGATCTCTTCGCTGCCTACGGCGAAGAAGAGTTTCGCGCGCTTGAAACGCGCGTCATCAAGCGGCTCCTGAAAACCGGCCCCCGCGTGGTTTCGACCGGCGGCGGCGCCTACATCAACGACCGAACCCGAAAGCATATCAAGCGCGGCGGCCTGACCTTGTGGCTGAAGGCCGACCTCGATGTCCTCTGGGACCGCGTCAGCAAGCGCGACACGCGCCCGCTCCTGAAGACCGAAAACCCGAGGCAGACGCTCGAAAATCTCATGCACGCCCGCTACCCGATCTATGCCGAGGCGGACCTGGTGGTGCTCTCCCGTGACGTCCGCAAGGAAATCGTGGTGGAAGACGTGCTCGCTGCAATTGCCGGAACCATTCCCGAGAAGTGAAGATGATGAACACCCATGCCCTTCCCGCCGCCCGTACCGTTCGCGTCGAACTGGGCGATCGTTCCTACGACATCCTCATTGGTCCGGGCCTCATCGCCCAGGCAGGCGCTGAGGTCTCGGGCAGGCTGAAGGGCAGAAAGGTAGCCGTCGTCACCGACGAGCACGTGGCGCCCCTCTATCTTGAGCGCTTCATGAACTCGCTGAAGGAGAGCGGCATCGATGCCGTCGCGCAAATCCTTCCTGCCGGCGAGAAGACCAAGAGCTTCGAGCACCTGATCACGGTTTGCGACGGAGTGCTGGCCGCCCGGATCGAGCGAAACGACGCCGTCGTGGCGCTCGGCGGGGGCGTGATCGGCGACCTCACGGGCTTTGCCGCCGGCATCGCGCGCCGCGGATCCCGCTTCATCCAGGTACCGACCTCCCTGCTTGCGCAGGTCGATTCGTCGGTCGGCGGCAAGACCGGCATCAACTCGCCGCACGGCAAGAACCTGATCGGCGTCTTCCACCAGCCCGACCTGGTGCTCGCCGACACCGACGTGCTCGACAGCCTTTCACCGCGCGAATTCCGCGCCGGCTATGCCGAGGTGGCGAAATACGGCCTCATCGACAAGCCCGAATTCTTCGCCTGGCTCGAGAAGCACTGGGAGGATGTCTTCGCCGGGGGCGCGGCCCGTATCGACGCAATCGCCACGAGCTGCCAGGCAAAGGCGGATGTGGTGGCGGCCGACGAACGGGAAAACGGCAGGCGTGCCCTGCTCAATCTCGGCCACACTTTCGGGCACGCGCTCGAGGCCGCCACGAAGTACGACAGTGCCCGCCTCGTTCACGGCGAGGGCGTTGCGATCGGCATGGTGCTCGCCCATCAGTTTTCCGCGCGTATGAACCTGGCGAGCCCCGACGACGCGGTGCGCGTCGAGGCTCATCTGCGCCGGGTCGGCCTGCCCGTCTCCATGGACGAGATCCCCGGCGGCCTGCCACCCGCGGAGGTGCTGATGGACGCCATCGCCCAGGACAAGAAGGTCAAGGGCGGCAAGCTCACCTTCATCCTTACAAGAGGCATCGGCCAGTCCTTCGTGGCGGACGACGTGCCAGCGTCGGAGGTGCTGGGCTTTCTGGAGCAGAAAAGGCCCAAATGACCGGCGAGACCATCATCGCGCTTTTCGCGGAGTACGGACTGATCCTCCTGTCGATCCTCGGACTGATCGTGGCGTCGGCATTTTTCTCCGGTTCCGAGACCGCTTTGACCGCGGCATCACGCGCTCGCATGCATACGCTGGAGAACAATGGCGAGGAGCGGGCCAGCATCGTCAACCGCCTGATCTCGCGACGAGACCGCCTCATCGGGGCCTTGCTGATCGGCAACAATCTCGCCAACATCCTGGCATCCTCGCTCGCAACGAGCCTCTTCCTGCAACTATTCGGCGATTCCGGCGTCGCGATCGCGACCCTCGTGATGACCGTCATTCTCGTGATCTTTTCGGAAGTGCTGCCGAAGAGCTGGGCGATCGCCTCTCCGGACCGCTTCGCCCTCGCCGTATCGCGGATGGTGCGCGCATTCGTCGCCCTCGTCGGACCGCTCTCGACAGGGGTCAACGCCATCGTTCGCTTCCTGCTCGGTCTATTCGGCGTAACGCTCTCCAATGACGTTCCCATGCTTTCCGCGAGCGACGAGCTTCGCGGGGCCGTCGATCTGCTTCACCGCGAAGGATCGGTGGTCAAGGCCGACCGGGATCGCCTTGGCGGCGTTCTTGACCTCGGTGAACTCGAGGTCTCGGACATCATGATCCACCGCACGTCCATGCGCGGGATCAATGCCGACGACCCGCCCGAGGTCGTCGTGAGAGCAGTCCTGGAAAGTCCCTATACGCGGATGCCCCTCTGGCGCGGCGCGACCGACAACATCGTCGGGGTCGTCCACGCCAAGGATCTGCTGCGCGCGCTGGCGGAACCGGACGCCGAGCCGGGAAACATCGATATCACCAGGATCGCCCAGAAGCCCTGGTTCGTCCCGGACACCACCAACCTGAAGGAACAGCTCAACGCCTTCCTTCGCCGCAAGGCACATTTCGCCGTCGTCGTCGACGAATACGGCGAGGTGCAGGGGTGGTCACGCTCGAGGACATCCTGGAGGAAATCGTCGGCGATATCTCGGACGAGCACGACATCGACATGCAGGGCGTGAGGCAGGAAGCCGACGGCTCGATCGTCGTGGACGGCAACGTGCCGATTCGCGATCTCAACCGGGCGCTTGACTGGCAACTGCCCGATGAGGAGGCGACGACGATCGCCGGACTGGTGATCCACGAATCGAAGTCGATTCCGGAGGAACGCCAGGCCTTCACCTTCTATGGCAAGCGCTTCATCGTCATGAAGCGGGTGAAGAACCGCATCACCAAACTGAGAATCCGGCCCGCCGAAGAAGGACCGCCCTCGGTCCCCTAAGCTTCCTCAAGACATCTGCATCGCCCGTCCTCAGCGCGCGCCGGGCTCTCCCGGCGCTGCTGCCTCGATCGCGAGGGCATGCAGGCCCGCATTGAATTCGTCCTTCAGAAGCTCGTTCACCACGCGGTGCCTTGCGACCCGCCCCATCCCGGAAAATGCGGCGGAAACGATGCGCACCCGCATGTGGGTTTCGCCCGCGCCGGAGAAATCCGGTTGGTGCCCGGCATGAAGGTGGCTTTCGTTCACGACTTCGAGGCGCTCTGGCGAAAGGGCTTCCGACAACCTATCTTCTATCCGTGATTTCACAGTCATCGGTATGCCTTTCGGGCCCGGGGCTTGCCCTCGGGCTGAGTAAAATACTCCCAGAAAGCCAGCAACATTCCGCTTTGTCAATTCTTGTTGTGCCCCTCCACGGAGCCCATAATCAGGCCCATGAAACTTGATTCAAAATACTTCGATGGCATCCGGACCCGCCGCCGGGTGGAGCGCCCCGAGCCCATGGCACCCACGTGCCAGTGGGACGGGTGCGAGGAGAACGGCGTTCATCGCGCGCCGGTCGGCCGCAATGCGGAGGGCCAGTTTTTCCTCTTCTGCTTCGAGCACGTGAAGGAATACAACAAGGGCTACAACTACTTCTCCGGCCTTTCGGACAACGAGATCGCCCGCTACCAGAAGGAAGCGATCACCGGGCACCGCCCGACCTGGACGATCGGCGTCAACAAGGCGGCCAAGAACGGTCCCGCCCAGGGACACGTGCGTTCGGGCACGGCAGGCGCCAACCAGCGCATCCGCGATCCCTTCGGGTTCGTTGACCAGAGCCGGGCTCGCGGACCACGGCTGGAACCTCGCACCCGCAAGCTGAAGACCCTGGAAGCCAAGGCCTTCGACACGCTCGGCCTGCACGCGAACGCCACGGCGCAGGACGTCAAGAGCGCCTACAAGAGCCTTGTAAAAAAGCATCATCCCGATGCAAACGGCGGAGACAGGGGTTCGGAAGAACGTTTTCGCGCCGTTATTCAAGCATATCAATTGTTAAAGCAGGCCGGCTTCTGCTAGAGCAGGCGGAGCAGCCAACAGGATTTGAGGCGGGCGCGCGGATGGCGTCCGCTGCGGAGACATGATGACCAAGATGGATCTCGATATTTCCAACCTCCCGGACACCACGGTTTCGGTGCGGGAGGTTTTCGGCATTGACACGGACATTCGGGTGCCGGCCTATTCCAAGCCGGACGCCTATGTGCCCGAACTGGATCCGGACTATCTGTTCGATCGCGACACGACGCTCGCGATCCTGGCCGGTTTTGCCCACAATCGCCGCGTCATGGTGTCCGGCTATCACGGCACCGGCAAGTCGACCCACATCGAGCAGGTCGCCGCGCGTCTGAACTGGCCCTGCGTGCGCGTCAACCTCGACAGCCATGTCAGCCGTATCGATCTGGTCGGCAAGGATGCGATCGTCGTCAAGGACGGGCTCCAGGTCACCGAATTCAAGGACGGCATCCTGCCCTGGGCCTACCAGCACAATGTCGCGCTCGTGTTCGACGAGTATGACGCCGGTCGCCCGGACGTGATGTTCGTGATCCAGCGCGTGCTGGAATCGTCCGGCCGCCTGACGCTTCTCGACCAGAGCCGCGTGATCCGCCCCCATCCCGCCTTCCGCCTGTTTGCGACGGCGAACACTGTCGGCCTCGGCGACACGACGGGCCTCTATCACGGCACCCAGCAGATCAACCAGGCACAGATGGACCGCTGGTCGATCGTCACCGCCCTCAACTACCTGCCGCACGACAACGAGGTGAACATCGTCGCCGCCAAGGTGAAGTCGCTCGCTGGCAGGAAGGATGGACGTGAGACGATCTCGCGGATGGTCCGCGTCGCCGACCTGACCCGCGCCGCCTTCATCAACGGCGACCTTTCCACCGTCATGAGCCCGCGTACGGTCATCACCTGGGCGGAGAACGCCGAGATCTTCGGTGACATTGCGTTCGCATTCCGCGTCACCTTCCTCAACAAGTGTGACGAACTCGAAAGGGCACTCGTTGCCGAGCAGTACCAGCGCGCGTTCGGCGTCGAGCTGAAGGAAAGCGCGGCGAACATCGTGCTGGAGGCGACGGCCTGAGAGCCGGAGAGAATGCATGGCTGCTCGCGGTGACAATATCAGGCCAAGACCCGGCGCGCCGGTTGACGTGGAGCCCTTCCGCAGGGCTCTGACGGGGTGCGTGCGCGCGGTTGCGGGAGATCCGGAAGTCGAGGTCGTCTTCGCAAACGAGCGACCGGGACTGACGGGCGAGCGCATCCGGCTGCCGGAGATTTCCAAGCGGCCGACGCGCGAGGAACTGGCGGTGACCCGCGGCCTCGGCGATTCGATGGCGCTTCGCAAGGCCTGCCACAATGCCCGCGTCCACGCGACCATGTCGCCCCAGGGTGCCGACGCACGCGCCATCTTCGACGCCGTCGAGCAGGCCCGCGTCGAGGCGATCGGCGCGACAAGGATGGCCGGCATGGCCTCCAACCTCAGCTCGATGCTCTCTGAAAAATACGCCAAGGCGAACTTCGGCGCGATCACGCGGCAAGCGGATGCGCCGCTCGAGGAAGCAGTCGCGCTGATCGTTCGCGAGAAGCTGACCGGCGAAAGGCCACCGTCCTCCGCCGGCAAGGTGCTCGACCTCTGGCGCGAGTTCATCGAGGAGAAAGCCGCCACCGACATGGAGGGGCTTTCCGCCGCCATGAACGACCAGCAGGCCTTTGCCCGGGTCGTACGCAAGATGCTCTCGTCGATGAACGTCGCCGAGCAGTATGGCGAGGACGAGACCGAACCGGACGACCAGGACACCGAGACGGACGAGGACCAGCCGCGCAGCAACGAGGAGGACGACAGCACCTCCGAGGAGGAAGCCGGCGACGATACGGCACCCGCCGAAGAGAACGAGACCTCCCAGGAGGAAATGGACGAAGGCGAGATGGATGGCGCGGAGATATCCGACGACGATCTCACCGACGACGACAGCGATGATTCCGAGACGCCCGGCGAAGTGCGGCGCCCGAACAATCCCTTCACGGATTTCAACGACAAGGTCGACTATTCCGTCTTCACCGAAGAGTTCGACGAGACGATCATGGCCGAGGAGCTCTGCGACGAAGCAGAGCTGGACCGGTTGCGAGCGTTCCTCGACAAGCAGCTCGCCCATCTGCAGGGCGCTGTCGGCCGGCTTGCGAACCGCCTGCAGCGCCGCCTGATGGCGCAACAGAACCGGTCCTGGGAGTTCGACCTCGAGGAAGGCTACCTCGACAGCGCGCGCCTGCAACGCATCATCATCGACCCGATGCAGCCGCTTTCGTTCAAGCGCGAGAAGGATACGAACTTCCGCGACACGGTCGTCACGCTGCTGATCGACAATTCCGGCTCGATGCGCGGCAGGCCGATCACGGTTGCCGCCACCTGCGCCGACATCCTTGCCCGCACGCTCGAGCGGTGCGGCGTCAAGGTCGAGATCCTGGGCTTCACCACGAAGGCCTGGAAGGGCGGACAATCGCGCGAGACCTGGCTCGCGAGCGGCAAGCCGCAGACACCGGGCCGGCTCAACGACCTGCGCCACATCATATACAAATCCGCCGACGCGCCCTGGCGGCGGGCCCGGCGCAATCTTGGCCTGATGATGCGCGAGGGATTGCTCAAGGAGAACATCGACGGTGAGGCGCTGATCTGGGCGCACAACCGGCTCCTCGGACGCCCGGAGCAGCGTCGGATCCTGATGATGATCTCCGACGGGGCCCCGGTCGACGACTCGACTCTTTCCGTCAATCCCGGCAACTACCTTGAACGGCACCTTCGCGCCGTCATCGAGCAGATCGAGACACGTTCCCCCGTCGAACTGCTGGCGATCGGCATCGGGCACGACGTGACGCGCTACTACCGCCGCGCTGTGACGATCGTCGACGCCGACGAACTTGCGGGCGCCATGACCGAACAGCTTGCATCGCTCTTCGCGGACGAAAGCATGAGCCCGAGAGCAGGACGAACCCGGCGTGCAAGCTGATCCGCATTCCCACGGCGAGCAGCGATTGCGCAGATCCTGCAGGCGCAGGTCAGCGTCGAAGCTGCTTACGGCAGTTGCGGCGGTCGCCACCCTCGCCCTGTCCTGTTCCGGTATCGCCCGCGCGGGTCCGATCGACGTTCCTGTCGACAGCAGGACGATCACCGCATTCGCGATCGGCTCCCCTGCCCGCGTCTTCGACAAGCTCGAATTCGTCGGTGGCATCACCTATTCCTCGAACAACGCGCTGCTTGGTGCTGTCTCCTCGATCCGGTTCCGTCCGGACGGCACGCACTTCGTCGCGGTTCTCGACACCGGCCACTGGCTGACGGGGCGCATTGAGCGCGACGAAGGCGGAGCGCTCTCGGGTCTCGCGGACGTGCGGATTTCTCCCATGCTCGATGCGAAAGGCCAGGAGTCCAAGGTCAAGTACGAAGTGGACGCGGAAGGGCTTGCGCTCGCCGAGGGCAAGGCGCTGGTGAGCTACGAGCAGTTTCACCGCATCATGGCCTATCCGGACCCGGGCTTCGAGACGTCCGGGCCGAGCGGTTTACTGCCATTGCCGTATCCAACGCGGGAGCTGCGAAGCAACAGGGGTTTCGAGACGCTTGCCATGTCGCCCGAGCATGGACCGCTAGGCGCCGTCCCCGTAATCGTCGCCGAACGCAGCCTCGACGATGCCGGCAACATGCTGGCCGCCATCCTCGACGGCCCGATGCAGGGCAAGTTCAGCGTCGTTCGCCACGATCCCTACGACGTCACCGATGGCGCGTTCCTGCCAAACGGCGACCTGCTGCTCCTCGAGCGGCGGTTCCGGCTTTCGGACGGCGTCGGAATGCGCATCCGCAGGATCGCCGCCGATGACATCAAGCCGGGCGCCGTGGTCGACGGAGAAGTGTTGCTCGACGCCGACATGAGCCACCAGATCGACAACATGGAAGGCATGGACATCGTTGCCATGCCCGACGGCGACGTGCACATCATCGTGGTGTCCGACGACAACCACTCGATCCTGCAGCGCAACCTGATGCTGGAATTCCGCTTCGCCGGCCTCGACTGACGTCGGTCAGGCTGAAAGCGCCCTGAGCTTCACCGCCGCCCGGCCCACATCCTCCAGCCAATGGTCTCGGATACCCATTTCTCGCAGGTGGTCGAGCGTGCTGGTGACATAGTCGATGTTCGCACCGGACCTGCCTGTCGCACGGCTGACGGTCTCGGCCGCCTCCTCTATGCCGAGCGATCCCGCATACTGCTGGTGCTCGCGGTCGATGACATAGGTCACCGCCGTGACCCTGCGTCCATCGGCAAGCGAGGCCAGCAGATTGCGCTCCTTGTAGACGTGGGTGACGAGTTCGCGCTCGCGCAGATAGTCGACGACGGCCGCGCTTCGCTCCGGCAGGACACGGAAAGCCATTCCCCTGCACGACCCGCCCCTGTCCAGGCCGAGGACGAGGCCGGGGCTTTCCTGCGTGCCCCGATGCACCCAGGAGCGCACGCAGAGCGAGCGCCTGAAACCGTAGAGATGGGCCTGCTGCCGTTCCTCGAATTCGAACCCCGGATTCCACATCAGGGATCCGTAGCCAAACACCCAAAATTCGTCCATATCCACGCCGCTTACCTCGAAGACCGAAAAGCTGCCGCATTTCCGGTCATTCTCCGGAGCACAGGCAAATCAAGCGCCCACCATTGGAGAACATCATGGCATCGTCAAGCCACGCCGTTCAGCGAGGCAGCGCCCGTAAGATACGGGCCCTCGCGATTGGCGTGCTCCTCTTCGTTGTGCTCTATTGCGCGGCCTGGTTTTATGGCGCGAACCGGCTCTCGACCTTCCTCGGTGACCGCATGAGCGCACTGGACAACGGTCGTTTCTCGGTGTCCTGCCAGGATCTCGACGTCCGCGGCTTTCCCTTCCGCGTCGGCGTTTTCTGCAATTCGGTCGACATCGACGACAGGACGTCCGGTACTTCCGCGACCCTTGGCGCGCTGCGATCGGCGGCGCAGGTCTACAGGCCCGGGCATGCGGTCGTGGAGGTCGACGGGCCTGCGCAGATCCGCGTCTCGCCCGATCTTTCGCTCACGGCCGACTGGGCGCTCCTGCGCGCAAGCGGCGTCGCATGGCGGGATGGATTGCAGCGCGCATCGCTTGCCTATGACGAAATGAAGGGCAAGCTCAGCGCACCTTCGGCAGGCGGATCGGCGCGCTTCGTCATTCGCCACGGCGAGATGCATATGCGCCAGAATGGCGAGGCGCTCGACGTGGCCCTGTCGGTCAACGGCCTGTCCCTCGAACTCGAGGGCAGCATGCTTCCCGTGGTCGACGTTGCGGCCGACGCGACGCTCGACGGGGCAAGCTCCTGGATTTCCAGCGAGGGGATGCCACCGAACGCCCCCCGCGGCCTGAAGGGCGCTCTCCACGGCGTCTCGCTCGACTTCGGCGATGGGCACACCGCATCGCTCTCGGGACCGTTCTCGATCGACGACGACGGCGAGCTTTCAGGAAATTTCGATCTCGTCATCCACGGCATCGACGTCTGGAGGGATTCAGTCTCGCGCTCCTTCCCCGAAATGGCGGGAACGACATCAGGCATAGCGGAAATGATCAAGGGACTCTCGGAGGACGGGCAGAATGCGACGGTGAAGCTCACCGTCAACAAGGGAACCGTCTATCTGGGCGTGATCCCGATCGCCTTCCTGGAGAGCTTCTGACGATCTGTTGCCGGAAATCGCTTCGGCAAGCGGCCGTGCAGAGGGACTGTATCAGCCCTTGGACGGATCGGCGGGACGGCCGAAGTTCGGCGCCGCCGTATCCTGCCCCGCATCGATGATCGACCGGCGGATCGCGCGGGTGCGGGTGAAGAGGTCGAAGAGCTTCTCGCCATCGCCCCAGCGGATCGCGCGCTGCAGATAGGCGAGATCCTCGGAGAAGCGGGCGAGCATCTCCAGAATTGCCTCCTTGTTGTGAAGGCAAACGTCCCGCCACATGGTCGGGTCGGAGGCGGCGAGACGGGTGAAGTCGCGGAAGCCGGACGCCGAATACTTGATGACTTCCGACTCCGTCACCGTCTCCAGGTCGTCGGCGGTGCCGACGATGTTGTAGGCGATGATGTGGGGCAGGTGCGAGACGATGGCCAGCACCTTGTCGTGGTGGGCGGTATCCATCTCGTCCACTTTCGAGCCCAGCGTCTCCCAGAACGTGGTGAGCTTCTTCTTGGCCGCCTTGTCGGTGCCCGGTACAGGCGTGAGAATGCACCAGCGGCCGCGAAACAGCTCCGGAAAGCCCGCGTCCGGCCCCGAGTGCTCCGTGCCGGCCAGCGGATGGCCGGGAATGAAGTGCACGTTCTTCGGCATGTGCGGCAGCATCTGCGCCACGACCGACGCCTTGGTCGATCCGACGTCCGTGACGATGGCGCCCGGCTTCAGGTGGGGTGCGATCTCGCGAGCGACGTCGCCGGACGCACCGACGGGGACGGACACGATGACCAGATCCGCGTCCTGCACGGCTTCTCCAGCGTCGAGCGTGTAATCCGTGCCGAGCTCGAGTTCCCTTGCGCGATCGAGCGTCTTCTGGCTGCGCGTGGACACGGTCACGGAACCGGCGATCCCGAGGTTCTTGACGGCGCGGGCGATCGATGAGCCGATCAGGCCGATGCCGATCAGGGTGATTTTGTCGAATTGACGATCTGACATGCCGCGCGTTCCATGATGAATAGTCGCCGCCGGGTCCGCTTCAAACATGTACGGCACCCGGTCGTTCCCGGAGGTTTCAGCAGCACTTACCGGTGAAGCTGTGGATTGTCGAGGCCCTGGGTCGGTGCCGCCGACTTGGCATGCTTGCGCGTGGTGGGGACGCCGTGACCTGCAAGGACCGGAACGAAGACGCGCCGAGATGCCCTGACCGCGACCGGCAGGCCCTGATAGAGGCGCTTCTGTGCCTCGACGACGATGACGCCCGCGAACATCGGCCAGAGCATCCGCCCGAGCCGCTCGAATATGCCGCGCAGCTTGAGCACGCTCCTGAGTTTCGAAGGCGGGAAGAACAGAGCGTCCGCATAGGCGCCGGGCGTGAAGTTTGTTTCCCGCAGGAGTGCGGTGAGCTGCCGCCTGGAATAGGGCCGTCCCGATCCGAACGGTGTGTGCTCCATTCGTGCCCACACGCCGCGACGGTTCGGGACCACGATGACGAGGCGACCACCGGGCGCCAGCACCCGCCAGAGCTCCTTCATGGTTTCCCGCGGGTTTTCCGCATATTCCAGCGAATGTACCATGAGGATGCGGTCTATCGATGCATCCGGCAGCGGCAGTTCCTCGTCGAAGACCAGCGCCGTGGACGACAGCTCGCCCGGCGGCCAGTTCACCGCGCCCTGGCCGGCCGGCATGAAGGCAAACGTCCGCTCTGTATCCTCGCGAAAGCGCTCGAGATAGGGGATCGCATAGCCGAGGCCGATCAGCCGCTCTTCCGGGAGACGGGCCCAGATCGAGGAGAGCGCCATCGTGATCGAATGGCTCGCAAGTCGCCCGAGCTGTGAATGATAGAATTCGCGGAGATCGACAATATCGGCGTGCATGGGTGTGATGTTAGCGATGGGCGGATGGACTTCAAGGCCGGAACCCTTACATTCCCGCCGAACGAAAGAAACTGAAGGGAGATCCGACCATGGCCGCGCTTGAGATCGAGCTGTTCAACTGCCGCAGTGACAATTTCGGCGTGCTGTTGCACGATCCGGTGACAGGCGCAACGGCGAGTATCGATGCGCCCGAGGAGAAGCCGATACTCGACGCGCTTGCCCAGCGCGGGTGGCACCTGAGCCACATCCTGACTACCCATCATCACGGCGATCACGTTGAGGCAAACCTCGCGCTGAAGGAGCGCTTCGGCGTCACGATCATCGGCCCGGCCCGGGAATCGCCGCGCATTCCGGGCATCGACCGCGGCGTCGACGAAGGAGACAGCTTCGATTTCGCCGGCCATCCGGTGGAGGTGATCTCGACACCGGGCCATACGGCCGGTCACATCTGCTTTCATTTTCCCGAGGACAACCTGCTGTTTGCGGCCGATACGCTCTTTGCGCTCGGCTGCGGGCGTCTTTTCGAGGGAACGCCCGCCGAGATGTGGAACTCGCTCTCGAAGCTCGCACGCCTGCCCGAGGAAACCGAGGTCTACTTCGGCCATGAATATACCCTCTCCAACGCCCGCTTCGCGGTGACAGTCGATCCGGAAAACGCCGAACTCGCTCAGCGCGCCGCGGAGATCGAGAAGCTGCGTGCGGCGGGCAGGCCCACGGCACCGACGACGATCGGGCTCGAGAAGAGAACCAATCCGTTCCTGCGCGCCGCCGATCCCGCGATCCGCAAGCACCTCGGGATAGAGACGGCAAGCGACGCGGAAGTTTTCGGCGAGATCCGCGCCCGCAAGGATCGCTTCTGATGACTCCGGCCGAGATCATCGAGGCGCTGGGCATGCAGCGACATCCTGAAGGCGGCTCGTACGTTCAGACGTTCCGCGACGCAGCCGGAGGATCGCGCGGTCACTCCACCGCGATCTACTACCTTCTCGAGAAGGGCGAGCGCTCCCACTGGCATCGGGTGCGGGATGCCGCCGAGGTCTGGCACTACTATGCCGGTGGGCCACTGGCGCTTTCGATTTCCGAGGACGGCATCACGGCGGAAACGAAGACGCTCGGCCCCGACCTTGCCGCGGGCGAGCGCCCCCAGATGCTGGTTCCCGCCAACTGGTGGCAGTCGGCCGAACCGCTCGGCGAATGGACCCTCGTCGGATGCACGGTCGCGCCGGGGTTCGACTTCGCTTCATTCGAGATGGCGGAACCGGGCTGGGAGCCCGGCCCGACCTGCTGAGGGCAGAGCGCGGCTTTTGCCCGGATCGGTGCGTCAGGCGCCTTCTGCGGCCCGTTGCCGGCCCCGTCGGAAGATCATTTCGTTGGCGGCGAGCACGGCGCCTCCCGTCACGAGCAAGCACGCCGCCGCAATGCGCCACGAGGGTTCCGCGAAGCCCGCGAGAATGAGGATCAGGGTCGACAGAAGCGGTGCTGCATAGCTTGCAGCTCCGAGGATCTGGATGTCACCATTCTTGACCCCGAAATCCCAGGCGTAGAAAGCGGCTCCGACAGGCAGCAGGCCGAGACCCAGTACGGCGAGCCACTCGAAAGCGGACCCGGGCCAGACGGTCGTCTCGAGCCCAAGATGGCAGAAAAGCGACAGCACCGATGTGACAAGGCAAAAGCCGGTAACGACATCGGTGGATACCGCCTCGAATCGGCGCGTGAGCAGCGAATAGCCCGACCACGTGAAGGCACAGAGGAACGCTGCTCCATAACCGATCGCATACTCACCATCGAAGGCGACGCCGTTGCGCCCGACGATCAGCACCGTGCCCGCAAGGCCCGCAAGCGCTCCGGCGATGTGATACCAGCGCAACCGCTCTCCGGGCAGGAGCGCCGAGCCAACGACGATCAACAGCGGCCAGAGATAGGCGATCAGCCCCGCCTCAACCGCCGGAGCGTTCCGGAGCGCGGTGAAATAAAGGAAGTGATAGCCGAAAAGGCCGGCGATACCGACGATCCAGACCTTGGCCGGCTGCCGGAGCAAGGCCAGTCGTTGCGGTCTTGCTGCGAGCACCAGGATACCGGGGATGCTGCCGATGAAGAAGCAGATCGCCGAAAGCTGGAACGGCGGCATCTTGCCCGACGCGGCCGTGAAAAGGGCAAGCAGGGACCACATGAGAATTGCGGAAAAGCCGATCAGCGTCGCGCGAAATTTCACGTTCGATCATCCTCGAAAGGGAAGGGAGAACTAGCCGCCGAAGCGGGTGGCCGATACGGTCACCGGCCCGTATTTGGTAGGAATACGCACGAAGACGGGAGCGTAGACATTGGCGGTGTCCGCTTTGGCGAACCAGATTTCCATGGTCTTCAACTGACGCAGATACTCCACATCGAGGCGCCCCTTGCGGTAGCCGGACTTCGGCACGAAACGAATGCCGCAGACGATGACCTCGCCCTCGAAGCCCTTGGTCGAGAAGGATCGCGTGCCCTTCGCCACAAGCTTGATGTCCATCCGCGACTCGCCGTCGAAGATCGGCAGCGTCTTGGGGCAGACCCGCGTGCCCGCCGGAATGATCAGTCCCGAGATAGGATCAAGGACGGAGCGCATGTCACTCTTCGTCACCGGCACCCAGTTCTTCGTGCGCCTGCGTTGGGGCTGCATCTGGGCCGAAACGACATTGCCGTTGTCGAAGGTTACATCGATCTTGCGACCTCGCTTGCCGCTCTGGTAGACGACGGAATAGGTCTGCGCGCGCAGCTTGTCGCGGGCAATCGTGCCGGAAACGGAAGTTGTTCCGCGCGTGCTCGAAAGAATGTCTGCGAGGCCGGCCGAACTCATCCGGCCATGGATGGAATAGCGACTTCCGGAGAACTCGGATCGGAATGTTGCGACAGCGACCGGCAGGCCCGCGAGCCTTATGCTGTAATCGGTAACGTGCTCGACTTCGGCAGCGAACGCCGGAACACTGCCGCCCGACAGCATGAGCGGCATTGCGACGGCTGCAATCCAACTCCGCCAGTTCATTCGCACCACGCTCCTCTGCACGCCTTGGCGTATAAATTCATTGAGGCGATTATACGCCGTTTGCGCGGGGCGACAGCAGGTAATCTCGAGCCGCCCGCACGCGTCGCGCGCTCCGCGCACGACTTGTCTTTTGGCCGCAAATCAGCGCATTTTGCAACAGAATTCCCGTCAGGCCCAAGGTTTGGCTTGACGTGCCTGCGCGGTATGACTATAGAACCGCAACTTTCCAATAAGGCCAGACGGACTGCGGCCGGGCACGGCACTGGAATCGTATTGTCCGAAACCGAAGAAGAATAGGTGTATCCATGTCCCGTAGTTGCGAATTGACCGGCAAGGGCGTCCAGTCGGGCAACAATGTGAGCCACGCAAACAACAAGACCAAGCGTAGGTTCCTGCCGAACCTCTGCAATGTCACGTTGATCTCCGACTCGCTCGGCCAGCGTTTCCGTCTTCGCGTTTCTGCGGCTGCACTGCGTTCCGTTGAACATCGCGGCGGTCTCGATGCCTTCCTGCTGAAGGCAAACGAGAACGAACTGTCGATGCGCGCACGTCTGCTGCGTCGCCAGATCGTCAAGAAGACGGCTGCTGCCGCCTGATTTCAGGCCGGTAACCACTATAACAGCTTGAAGGCTTGACCGGACCGCCGGTCAGGCCTTTTGGTTTGTTCTATCGATTATCACTCCAACTGGTGGCATCACCCAGGATAAAAAAATGCAGGCGAACCGCATTACGTTTTTCTACGTCCTCCTGATGACGCTCGTCGTCGTCTCCTCCAATATCCTCGTCCAGTATCCGCTTTCCGGAACCCTTTTCGGCATAAGCCTGGGCGATCTGCTGACCTATGGCGCCTTCACCTATCCGGTCGCCTTCCTGGTCACCGACCTCACGAACCGTCAGTTCGGACCGAAGATCGCCCGTCGCGTCGTGGTGGCCGGCTTCGCCGTCGCTGTCCTCTTCTCCTTCGCGGTCGCGTCGCCGCGTATCGCGATTGCCTCGGGCTCGGCCTTCCTGGCGGGCCAGCTCCTCGACATCTCCGTGTTCAACAAGCTCCGCCGACAGACCTGGTGGCGGGCACCGCTGATCGCCTCGCTGATCGGCTCGGCGCTCGATACGCTGATGTTCTTCTCCTTTGCCTTCGCGCCCTTCTTCTCCTTCTTCGGTCCGAACGACGATTTCGCGATCGGATCGGCTCCGATCTTCGGCGTCCTTGCCGCAGAAGCGCCGCGCTGGATCTCCTGGGCACTCGGGGACTTTACGGTGAAGGTGCTGGTGGGCATCGTCATGCTCCTGCCCTACGGCGCTCTGATGAGCGTCCTGAAGCCGATGCCGGGCGTGGAAAAGACGGCCTGACGGCAGCACAACGCCTCTCATGAAAACGGCCGCCGCGGAGAAATCCGCGGCGGCCGTTTCTGTTTGTCCTGCCGGTGGCTTGAGCCTCGGCGCTACTCGGCCCTGCCCTGCAGCTCGGCAATGCGCTCGGCCGCCATCGGCGGCAGCGGGAGCTTCGGATTGTCCTTCGCCGTTTCGACGAGCAGCTTGTCGCTCGCCGATTCCATGACCTCGACGAGATGCGCCAGGAAATCATCGGGATCCATGCCCGGAGCGATGGGAGGCAGGACACGGACCTTGAAGTGCCCCGGATAGCGCAGGAACTTGCGGCGCGGCCAGAAGAGGCCCGGATGCATGACGACGGGGACCACGGGAACGTCGAGATCGCGATAGAGGCGGGCGATACCGTATTTGTATTCCGGAGGGGCTCCGGGCGGGCGACGCGTGCCTTCAGGATAGATGATGAGCTGTCGGCCGCGCCTGAGCTCCGCCTTGGTTCGGTTCATCACCTCGGCCATGACCTTGCCCCGCGCACCGCGGTTGACGGGAACCATCCGCTGCTTGAGCAGGTACCAGCCGAACAGCGGTATCCACGTCAACTCGCGCTTCAGGATGTAGAAGGGATCGTCCAGCCACGGCAGCAGCGCATAGGCATCCCAGAAGGACTGGTGCTTGGGTGCGAAGATGTAGCTGCCTTTCGGGATGTTTTCGAGACCTTCGATCTCGAACGTCGTCCCGACCACCTTTTCGAAAAGCCAGTGATTGGTGCGGACCCAGTTCTTTGGAACTGCATAGGCCTTCTTCCGCGGCAGCAGGAAGTAGACCGGGGTCAGCACGACCATTTGCATGATCAGGTTCAGGTAGAAAAGGAAATTGAACAGCAGAGAACGGAAGACGATCATCAAGCAGGCTTTCATCGAGAGCGGCAACGCTGCCTACACGATTATTTCGCCATCGAAAACTCCCCGCCGTCGTTCTCTTGCGCCCGATTATCCAGGGCCACGTCGCCGCGAAGTCCTTTCGATGAACCGGCGCCTGCCATATCGCGCAGCGTGGCGGCCGTATACTTGATGTACTCCGAAATCATCGGCCTCACGACGGCCCGCTTGGCCAGCCAATAGCCGCTCTTGAGATCCGCGCTGACGACGGGATAGGAAATGAATTCCGTCCGGTTGTCGCTGCGCTTCAGTTCCAGGAGGCTGCGCGGCATATGATAGTTGTTGGTGACCACGAGTATGCTGCGGTAGCCGTGATCGCTGATCCACCGCGCGGTTTCGTTTGCATTACCGATTGTGTCGATCGCGTCGTGGCCGATATCGACGCAGCATTCGAAGAGCGTCGAGGAGCTCTGGTTAAGCTTGCGGATCTGGTTGCCGCTTGTCGTCGGATGGACGCCGGAGATGAGCAGCCGCTGGCCGGCGCCGGATTTCAGAAGCTCGAGCCCCTGGCCGATCCGCTGGGCACTCCCCGTCAGCACGACGATGGCATCCGCCTTCGGGTGGATCGGAGGCTGGAGCGCCGCGACCTGGTCGGCGAAGCGAAGAAAGCCGACAAAGGCTACCGCGGAGACAACGGCGAGTGCGAGGATGACATAGCGCACAACGCGGCGTGCCGGGCGCGAAGACCTGGTTGCCTTTTCGCCCTCGCAAACCATGGGCCCGCTCACGAGCTCCGCGTCAGCCTGGTTACCCGCTTTCATCGAATCTCCATAAACCGAGATTGCGGCATTGAGTAGTCCGGATAACGCCTTTCCCCTTGTCAGGCATTCGGGACCGAATCCGTGCGCGCCGGATCGGAACGGATAAGATCGATTTCGTAAATCGTCCGCATCACCGTGAAGCGGGCGGTCAGCGTCGTCAACGCCGCGATGATGAGCATGGTTCCGATGATCCCGAGATAGCCGGTGATGCCGATCGCGAAGGTTCCGAAGAGTGCGGTCGCCTGATCGCTCTGGGGTGTTGCCAGCGAATGGCTCTGCCAGATGCCGGCGGCCGCGAAGCAGAGCGCGGCGAGCGCTCCTCCCGCAAACGAACCCTTGAGGCTGATTTTGAGGAAATGCTTCTGGAACTCGGAGGCGACGAAGCCCGCCTCGGCACCGACGAAGTGCAGAACCTCCACGATGTGCCGGTTTCCGGAAAGCGCACCCCGCGTCGCGAAGATGACTGTCAGCACCATCGCCGAGAAGACAAGGACGAGGACGGCGGTGCCGATCAGCGCGGTCGTCCTCGCCATGGCGACCAGTCGATCGACCCATGTGCGATGGTCGTCAAGGAAGGCCTGCGGGATCTTCTCGGCGAGCGTCTTGCGCATTTCCGCGAAGTCCGGCGGGTTCTGTTCGTCGATCGTGATGATGACGAGGCGCGGCACGGGCAGCTCGTCGAGATCCAGCCCCTCCCCGAGCCACGGCTCCAGCAGGCGGGCGGTCGCCGCCCGGTCCATGATCTGGCCGTCCTTGGTACCGTTGAAGGTCAGCGCCAGGTCGCGGGCGTCGCGCAGCGCCTTCTCCATGTCGATGGTGTCGTCAGGCTTTATCTGGATGGTGATCTCGCGGGAGATCTGGCTTTGCCAGCTTGCCGCCGTCGCCCGCACCATGGTGACGGCGCCGAAGGTCAGGCAGGCGAGGAAGGCCATGATCGCGATGACGAGCATCAGCGCATTGCCGGACACATTGGCCGGAGGCACGATCGGTCCGATCGGCCGCACGCGCATTTCCGGCCGCCGCCCCGACGTCCCGCTCCGGTTTTGATCGCGCCCTTCGTCAGTCATAGATGTCCAGCCGTCCCTGGGAAAGAATCATGCGCCTCGCCTCCACCTGATCCATCAGCGACAGATCGTGCGTGGCGATGACGACAGCCGTGCCGAGCCGGTTCAGCTCGAGGAAGAGGCTCAGCAGACGCCGGGCCATCGGCGGGTCGACGTTGCCGGTGGGCTCGTCGGCAAGGAGGATCTCGGGCCGATCGATCAGCGCGCGCGCAATCGCGGCACGCTGCTTCTCACCACCGGAAAGCACGGGCGGAAGCACGTTGATTCGCTCACCGAGCCCGACCCATTTCAGAAGTTCGAGCACGTCCGCCCGATAGCTCGATTCTTCCTTGCCCCGCACACGCAGCGGCAGCGCGACGTTTTCGTACGTGGTCAGGTGTTCGAGCAGACGAAAGTCCTGGAAGACGATGCCGATCCGGCGTCGGAGCATCGGCAGTTCGTCGCGCGGGATCGTGGAGACCTCGCGGTCGAAGGTGCGGATGATTCCCCGCGTCGGTTTCAGCGAAAGAAGCAGAAGCCGCAGCAGCGTCGTCTTTCCCGCCCCGGACGGGCCGGTCAAGAACTGAAAGGAGCGTACAGGTATGTCGAAGGTAAGATCGCGGAGAATCTCCGGACCCATTCCATATCTCAAGCCGACGTTTTCGAAGTGAATCAATGGTCAACCCAGTTCAACGAGCAGGAATCCGTCCGTATCGGCCCACCAACTATCGCAGGCGGATCGCACAGGAAAAAGGCCCTTGTGGGACGGATTTCCGAAGCATTAACCAATATGGTTTACGTTTGGTAAGGATTTGATTCAATGCCCGACTTTTCGCAGTCGGTCATGCCAGGCAGTCGCCATGCGCAGGAGGAAAGAGCCATGAGCGCGTTCCGATCTAAACAGTTCAGGACAGCAGGCACAATCGATCTCCTTCCACCCGAATCCTCGGCCGGAACCCGCGGGTCGACGTTCGTCAGGCGCAAGCCCGAGATTGTCGATGCCGACTTCGTGGTCGTTGAATGGGAACCCGGCTTGCGAACCGGTCGTGCTCCCAACGACAACGCCAAGACCCGGGCTCGTTTCCACGCCCAGGAGGCACGACGCGACGCGCGGCTTTCGCCCGCCCTCCGCCTGCTTCTTTCAGCGATTCCCGCCGCAGCGCGGCTCGGCGAGCGGGTCCTCCGGCTACTGCCGGCACGCGCTTTTGCCACCGCCGTGGCGCTTTCGTTCCTCTCGATCTTCACCGCGACCGGCGGCTTTGCAGCGCTTTACGAAGCCATCGGTTCAACCAACGAGCAGCAGCCAATCACGATCACGGGTGTCACGACATCGCTGGATGATCGCAATGGCATGAAGGTTCTTTCCGTCTACGGAACGGTCGAGAACCGCGATCTCGTGGCGCATGCAGTCCCCGATATCGTGGTGGACGTGATTTCGGGCGGATATCTTACGAGCCAGCGGATCGCGCCCGAGGATGCCACCTTGCCGGCCGGCGCGAGCAATCATTTCGCGCTAAAAGCCCCGCATTCGGGCGGAAAACTGCCGAAAGTCTCGGTTTCGTTCGCTCCTGTGGGTGCAGCCACGGAATGAGTGTGATATGCGCTTTGCCAAACCCCGCGGCATGGCGAAACATCACCGTTCGGCCGCATGAGCCATAACGGGAATCCTATGCCAATGCAGGTCGTACGCGGAAAGAGAATCCGGACCCTCTATAGTCCTGAGCAGATTGCGCAGCGCAACAACGAACTCGCAGCCCAAATCAAGGGAGGACCGATCCAGGACCTGCTCGTGATCTCGGTGCTGAAAGGCTCGTTCATCTTCGCCGCCGACCTCATTCGCGCAATGCACGCCACGGGACTTGCTCCCGAGGTCGAGTTCATCACCCTGTCCAGTTACGGGAAAGGCACGGTGTCGCAGGGCGTGAAGATCATCAAGGACATCGACAGTGATGTCCACGGCCGGGATATCCTGCTGATCGATGACATCCTCGAATCCGGCCGTACGCTGCGTTTCGCAAAGGAGCTGATGTACGAGCGCGGCGCACGCCACGTCACCATCGCGGTGTTGCTCGACAAGCGGGTGAAGCGCCAGACGGAGCTCGAGGCCGACTACGTCGGATTCGAATGCCCGGACTACTTCGTCGTGGGCTACGGCATGGACGTGGCCTATGCATTCCGCGAGCTGCCCTTCGTCGGCGTCGTCGAGGGCGACGACGAGTAATCCTCGTTTGCGGCACACTCACCTTTCACGTTTACCGATCGCAAAGGAAACTCTGGTCTTTTGTGGGCGCGGCCGGTTCGAGAGAGCACGGTCGCGACCGGATGAGCCGGTCGGTGCGCATGCCCCTTGCCACGGAATGATCCACTGGGAAGGATGATGCGCTGTTTTTCGACTGCTGCTGCAGCTCCGACCAAAAGGCGGGCGTGGCAAAAGGGGGAGCGATGGCGAGAATACTGATCACCGAAGACGAAGATTCCCTGCGCATCTTCGTGGCACGAGCCCTGAGGCTCGACGGCCACGAGACGGTCGAGGCGGCCGACGGAGCCGCTGGACTGGAAGCGCTCGGCACGGGCGGATTCGACCTGCTGCTCTCCGATATCCGCATGCCGGTCATGGACGGCATCGAACTGGCGCACAAGGCGTCAAATGCCTATCCCGGCCTCAAGATCCTGTTGATGACCGGCTATGCGGAGCAGCGCGAGCGTGCCGACGATCTGGCGACGAAGATTGTCGACGTCGTGAGCAAACCCTTCACCCTGCCCGATATCCGCTCCGCGGTCGCTCACGCGCTGGCGGCCTGAACGCCGGCGTAATCTTGATGATGGATGCGCGCGACTAAGCCTGGATCAGCAGTGATCCATGCCCCCCGCGGCAAGCGTCGCGCAATTCGTCAGTGGATACCGAGCAGCCGCTCCAGGTAGTCGCGCTCCAGTCCGGGAGTGATGCCGGTGCCGAGGCGCCGGCGGATCTCTTCGAGGATCTCGCGGGCGCGCTGGATATCGATTTCCTCGGGAACTTTTGTCGGGCCGCCGAAATCCGGACCTTCGCTGCTGGTCTGGCGTTCGCGCCCGAGCGGATCGCGGCCATTGCGGCCGGCCTGCGGCAGGCCTTCGCCTTCACCCTGTCCCTGGCCCATCGCCTGCATCTGGCTCATCATGTCCTGTGCGCCCTGGCGAAGCGCCTCGAGCGCCCTGCCCTGGCTGCCGACGGCGGGTTCGCCCTGGCCCTTGCCGAGCGATTCGGACGCTCCCTTCATTTCGCGGCCGGCATCGCCGAAGCCCTTGCCAGGCTTGATGCCCATACCCTTCAGGGCCTGTTCCAGTTGGCTGAGCTGTTTGCCAAGGGCGTCCTGCTGGGCCTTCAGATCCTTCAGCGCCTGCCGCAATTCATCGGCAGTCATCTCGTCTGCAGGTGACTGCTGCGCCTCGCCCTGCTGTTGCTCATTGCCCCGGTCACCCGGCTGCTGGTCGAACAGCTCCTGGTCCTGCCCATCGAGCGGGTCGCCGCGCTGCATGCGGTCGCGCAGGGCCTGATCATACTTGAACGTCTGGTCCATCAGCTGCTGCTGCTGCTGCATCAACTCGCCGAGCTTGTCCATCTGCTGGCGCATCGCATCCGATTGCTGGCCCTGCTGGGGTCTGCGGCCCGCCTGCAGGTTGTTCAGCATCCGCTGCATCTGCGACAGGAGTTCGCGCGCCTCGTCCTTGGAACCCGACCGCGCCAGGTTTTCGATCTGGTCCATCATCCGCTGCAGATCCTGCTGGCGCAGCACCTGGCCCTGTTGCTGGGCATTCTCCTGCATCTGGCCGTTCTTGGCGGCCTGGCGCGCCAGTTCCTCCAGATAGGCCTGCATCGCCTCGCGCAGTTCCTTCATCAGCTTGGCGATTTCCTCGTCGGACGCATTGCGTTCCAGGGCGTCGGAGAGCGCCTTCTGTGCATCCCTGAGGCGTCTGTCCGCGAGCGAGAGGTTTCCGTCCTCGATGCCCAGCGCGATCTCCCAGAGATAGTCGGCGGTCTCACGCATCTGGTCGTCGTTTCGAGCCATGCGCATGCGTTCCTGCGCCGACTTCAAGAGCAGGAAATGCGTGAGGCTCGGGATAGTCTCCTCCGGCCGAATGAGCAGGGCCTCATTCAGCGCGATGGCGCGGGGAAGCTGATTCGCGTCGAGCGCCATGACCTGCCGCTGCTCGGCGACTGCAGCGGCGAGCGGTTCGAAGAAATTCTTGGCGGGAAGCCGGATGACCTGAGGCTGGCTACGGCCCTCCTGTCCTGCAGCGTCCCGCGCAACGAGCGTGATGCGCACCATCTTGCCGGAAAGCGGATGTTCCGAAAGGTTGCGGCTCGTCGTTCCCTTGGCCGTGCGGGCACTGCGGCGCGGCAGATCGAGACGGTACTCCGGCGGCGGATAGAGCGGCCGTGCATCCTTGGCGGGAACATCGACTGGCACAATTTCGGCGAAGGCCTCCTGAACGCCGTAATCGTCCTTGGCGATGAAGCTGATTTCCAGGGCCGCAGCGACGGTCTTGCGCGGGATTCCGTCGAATGCGATCTCAGGCACCCGATCGGGAATGACGGAGAACGTCCACTTCCGGCCATCGATCAAAAGCTCGCCTCCGCGGACGATCTTGTAGTCGAGCGTCTGGGCAGGCACCTGCCCCGGAGGCGTGGCACTGGCCGCGACCGTCGTCTCGGCGGCGGCTTTCTTGTCCGTCGACTCGGCCTGCGTCTTGTCCTTGGACCGCAGCACGGTCGGAGAGGTCTCGCCTTCCGGCTGGAAGCTCGCCACGTCGTCACCGGAGCCGCCGGTTATGCGGATGGTCAGCTCGCTGAACTGCGGCACCCGCACGACTTCACCTTCAGTCTCGGCACCTCCCGTGAGAAACACCGGCGCGCGGCCCGTGTGCACGGGCGGCGTCACCCAGGCGTCAATCCGGATGTCGGGCTTTTCCTCGGCGGGAACCTGAAGAACGAACGCATCGGACAGAAGTCCGCCGCGGTTCGAATAGGAGAACGCGAAAGCGATTGCCACCAGGAGCACGGGTACCGCGCGTATCCCAAGCCGATCGTGCCGCGCAATGTCGGGCCGGGGCCATCCGGTGTGCAGCGCCCCGATCATGCGGGCCATGCGGGCCTGATGCTCTTTCCAGAGAGCCACCGCAAAGGAGTCCGCGGCAACCGGCCTGTCCTCCTGGACGCGGATGGCCTGGTGAGCGAGCGCATTGCGGCTTTCGAGCATGCGGTAGGCGTCATCCGCCGTCGGCCACGACAGACCTCTCAGACGAGAGGCAAGCACCAGGAAAGCAATGACGAAGCCGGCGAGAACTCCCAGATGCAGCCAGGCCGCGGAATATCTGAAGAGGCCGAACCACGTGACGGCGAGGAACGTGAGCACCAGTAGCAGGATGGGAAGGAGCCGCGGCACGAGGGCTTCGGCAAAGAGCACCGCCTGTGCGGCAACGCGCTTTGCCCTGATGCGGCGGGAGACGCTTCTGCCAGCGCCGCCGTCCTTCTGAAGCCTGCCTTTATCGACCGCCATCAAGCCTCGTTCCCGTTTGGATCACGCCTTGGCCGACTGCGGTGCCAGGCGCCCGTGCAATGGAAGATAACACTCTTTGTGGCGAAGACGAGAGCGAACGCAAAAACGTGATCGCCCATCCGGCGAAAGCCGGGGGCGATCCACTGCTATGCACCGGCCTGTTTCGCGGGACAGACGTCAGGCGAGCCAGTCGGGGATGGAATCGAGGCCGATGATATCGTCGTAGGTAGGCCGCGGGCGAATCACGTGGGACGAGCGTCCCTTCACCAGCACTTCCGGAATAAGCAGGCGCGTGTTGTAGGTTCCGGCCTGTACGGCCCCGTAAGCGCCGGCCGAACCGACCGCGATCAGATCGCCGGGCTTCGGCATGGCCATCTCGCGGTCGAGCGCCAGATAGTCGCCGGTCTCGCAGACCGGGCCCACCACGTCCGCCGTGATGCGCGGCGCGCTTGCGGCCGAAATCTTTACCGGCATGATTTCGTGCCAGGCTTCATAGAGCGTCGGCCGGATGAGATCGTTCATGGCGGCATCGACGATGACGAAGGTCTTTTCCCCGCCATCCTTCACATAGATCACTTCCGTGACCAGAATGCCCGCGTTTCCGACGATCAAACGGCCCGGCTCGGTCACGATCTTGCAGTCGAGGCCGCGCAGTTGCTCCTTGACGATCTCGGCGTAGGCATCGGGGAGCGGCGGCGGTGAATTGTCGGTCTTGTAGGGGATACCGAGACCGCCGCCCACGTCGACGTGGTCGATCGTATGCCCGTCGGAACGAAGCGTCGTCACGAGTTCCCTGAGGAGCTTGAACGCATCCTCGAACGGTTGCAGCTCGGTGATCTGGCTGCCGATATGCATGTCGATGCCGGTGATCTTGATGCCCGGCAGCGTGGCCGCGTGCGCGTATACGGCGCGCGCGCGCTCCCAGGAGATACCGAACTTGTTCTCCTTCTTGCCGGTCGAGATCTTCGCGTGGGTTCGCGCGTCGACATCCGGATTGATGCGGAAGGACACATGCGCCTGCTTGCCGAGCTTGACCGCGCGGGCGTTGAGTATCTCGAGCTCCGGCTCCGATTCCACATTGAAGCAGTAGATGCCGGCTTCCAGGCCGAGATCCATCTCCCTCGGCGTCTTTCCGACGCCGGAGAACATGATTCGGGAAGCCGGTACGCCGGCTGCGAGCGCGCGGCGAAGCTCCCCTTCGGAGACGACGTCGATACCGGCGCCCAGCCGCGCCAGCGTCTTCAGGACCGCCTGGTTGGAATTCGCCTTCATGGCATAGCAGACCATTGCGTCCACGCCGTCGAAAGCCTTCGAGAAGACCTTGTAGTGACGCTCCAGCGTCGCGGTGGAATAGCAATAGAAAGGCGTTCCGACCGCCTTGGCGATTTCCGGAACGGGAACGTCCTCGGCGTAGAGAATGCCGTCTCGATGCTCGAAATGATTCACTGTCAAATTCCGTCAGAGAAGGGGGTCGAGAAAGAATGGCCTGTCTTCGACCGGCTGCTTCTTGTTTTTCGACATGCCGCTGTCCTGCTTGGCAAGGGGTGCGCGTCCCGGAGGCTCCAGGTCGCCCTTGCGCCCGCAGCCCGCGACGAGGACGCCCATGAGCGCCAGCGCGAGCGTCAGTCTGCCGATGTCTTTCAGTATCATGCGTGCGTTCCCGGATTGCGGCCAGATGCCGAGCGATCGAATTCTCTTAACGAATCTGGATGCGATTGTGCACCCTGATTCTGGTCATGAATCCTGCAACCGGCGTGATCAGTTGCGTTCGCGCCACCAGGCGATCTGGCGGCGGACGTTTTCCGGCGCGGTGCCGCCGAAGGAGGTGCGGCTTGCCACCGACGCTTCCACGGTCAACACGTCGTAGACCTTCTCGGTGATCGCCGGGTTGATCGCCTTCAGATCGTCGAGCGCGAGCTCGGCAAGCTCGCAACCGCGTTCCTCCGCCAGCGCGACCGCGTGGCCCGTGGCGTGATGCGCATCGCGGAACGGCAGGCCTGCCTCTCGCACCAGCCAGTCCGCGAGATCCGTGGCCGTGGAATAACCGGATCCGGCCGCAGCCTTCATGCGATCGACGCGGATCGTCATGTCACGCACCATTCCGGTCATCGCCGCAATCGCCAGCTCGAGGCTTTCCGCGGCGTCGAAGACCTGTTCCTTGTCTTCCTGCATATCCTTGGAATAGGCGAGCGGCAGCCCCTTCATTACCGTCAGCAATGCGATAAGCGAACCGTTGACGCGGCCGGTCTTGGCGCGCACCAGCTCCGCGGCATCCGGGTTCTTCTTCTGCGGCATGATCGACGAGCCCGTCGAGAACGCGTCGGAAAGCCGGATGAAGCCGAACTGCGGCGTCGACCAGATGACGATCTCTTCGGCAAGGCGCGAGAGATGGGTGGCAGCGATCGCGGCGATCGAGAGGAACTCGAGGGCGAAGTCGCGGTCCGAAACCGTGTCGATCGAGTTGCGGGTCGGACCACGGAAGCCGAGCGCCGCGGCGGTCATGTGGCGGTCGATCGGGAAGCCGGTGCCGGCGAGCGCCGCAGCGCCGATCGGGCTCTCGTCCATATGCTCGATGGCGTGGCGCACGCGCGAGCGGTCCCGGCCGAACATCTCGACATAGGCCATGCAGTGGTGACCGAAGGTGACGGGCTGCGCCGTCTGGAGGTGGGTGAAGCCGGGCATGACCGTGTCGGCATGCTCTTCCGCCCGATCCAGGAAAGCCGCAATGAGCGCCGTCAGCGCAGTGTCGGTCTTCTGCAGCTCTTCCTTGACCCAGAGGCGGAAGTCGAGGGCCACCTGATCGTTGCGCGAGCGCGCCGTATGGAGACGTCCTGCCGCCGGTCCGATGAGGGTGGCAAGGCGCGCCTCGACATTCATGTGAATGTCCTCCAGGCGGCGCGAAAACTCAAACTGGCCGCTCTCGATCTCTGACAGGATCGTGTTCAGCCCGTGAACGATCTTGTCTTTGTCATCAGCGGAAATGATGCCTTGATGCGCGAGCATCGTCGCATGCGCTATAGAGCCGCGGATGTCCTGGGCATAAAGCTTCTTGTCGAAGCCGATCGAGGCATTTATCTCCTCCATGATCGCATCCGGGCCGGAAGCAAAGCGGCCGCCCCACATCTGGTTCGAGGATTTGGTCTCAGAAGTTCCGTCAGCCATGGGATGATGCCTATCCTGGAGAATGAAATGACAGCGAAGAAGGTGCCGGCCGCCAAACTGATCGCAATCGCCGGTGTTGCCGGACTTTTCGCCGGTGCGGCAGCGATATACGTGATCGAGAGCCAGTCTGGCAATGGCAAGGCGGTTGCTTCCGCAAGCAGTGCCGAATGCGGCGCGGCTGCAGCCTTGGCCGAGAGCCTCGTTCCTCTATCCAAGGGTCAGGTCGCGGCGATGATGAGCGTCCCCGAGCATCGCAAGCTCCCGGATCTTTCGTTCACCGGCCCGGACGGTGCCCCGAAGCGCATCGCCGACTTCAGCGGCAAGACATTGCTTGTGAACCTCTGGGCGACATGGTGCGTTCCCTGCCGCGAGGAAATGCCTGCGCTCAACGCGCTGCAGAAATCGATGGGAAGCGATCGCTTCGAGGTGGTCGCGATCAACATCGACACCGGTACCGACGACAAGCCCAAGGCATTCCTGGAGGAAACCGGGGTCCACGACCTCGCCTACTATCGCGACAGCTCCATGGAGACGTTCAATACGCTGAAGAAGGAAGGCCTCGCGTTCGGATTGCCTGCCACGCTGCTGATGGACGAGAAAGGTTGCCTTGTCTCGTCCATGAACGGACCTGCCGCCTGGGACAGCGACGATGCCAAGGCGCTGATCGGCGCCGCGATCGGGACGCGCCCGGCCACGTGAGATTGCCCCTCCGGTCATTGCCGGTCAAGGCGTGGCGTAGATCCGTGGACGGCGGATATCTATGAAACCGAGCTCCCCCTTGCGGTGCGGAAACTCAGGCGACGTGTCGAATTCGACCGGATGGCCGCCGGTCGTCATCGCCAGCACGCGCCGCGAGTCCGGCCGGTCGATCACCCGCACGATCTGCGCCGCGATGCCTTGGCCGTCTTCGCGCCAGGTCACGTCCGTCGGACGGAAGTGGATGCTGGCCGCTCCCTCGGCAAGGCCGGGTGCATCGAAGGGAACGTCCTGCACGTAGGCCCTCGCATCCCTCACGACGGCGGGCAGCACGTTCGCGTCGCCCAGAAAATTCATGACGAAGGCATTCGCCGGAGAGCGGCAAACCTCCTCCGGCGTGCCGTGCTGGACGATCTTGCCCTTGTCCAGGATGACGACGCGATCCGCAAGGTCCAGCGCTTCCTCCTGGTCGTGCGTCACGAAGAGGGTCGTGATGCCGAGTTCGTCATGGATCTTGCGCAACCAACGCCGGAGGTCGCGCCGGACGTTGGCATCGAGCGCCCCGAAGGGCTCGTCGAGCAGCAGGACACGGGGATCGACGGCCAGCGCCCGGGCAAGCGCCACGCGCTGGCGCTGGCCACCCGATATCTGTGCCGGATACCTGTCCTTGAGCCCGGCGAGCTGCACGAGGCGCAGCAGTTCGTCCACCCGCTCGGCGATCGCGCCAGCGGAGCGCCGGACCTTCGACACCTTCATCCCGAAGGCGATGTTTTCTCCGACCGTCATGTGCGGAAACAGGGCATAGTGCTGGAAGACGAAACCCACCCCCGATCGCGGACCGGAATGCCGGTTGCATTTTCCTCGCCGAAGTAGATATCGCCGCCGTCTGCATATTCCAGGCCCGCGACCATGCGCAGGATCGTCGTCTTGCCGGAACCGGAAGGACCGAGCAGAGCCACCAGTTCCCCGCTTTCGATCTCGAGAGAAACACCGTGGACGGCGCGGAAGGTATCGAAGGTCTTCACGACCTTGTCGAGGCGGATTTTCAAGCTTTGACCTCCGTCGGAACGGGTTCGGCGCCTGCAAGCGACGACGGACGACGGATGCGACCGGCGCCCTTTCGCTCGAGCAGGACCTTGGCGACGAGCGTGACGATCGCCAGCGCCGCGAGGATGGACGCGGCCGCGAAGGCGCCAACCGCATTATAGTCGTGATAGAGCAGCTCGATGTGGAGCGGCAGGGTGTTCGTCTGCCCACGAATATTGCCGGACACCACGGAGACGGCACCAAACTCGCCCATGACGCGCGAGTTGCAGAGCACGACGCCGTAGAGCAGTGCCCACTTGACGTTGGGCAGCGTGACGGAGAAGAACGTGCGCCAGCCGCTGGCGCCGAGCGAGGTTGCCGCCTCCTCGAGATCGCGTCCCTGCGCCTGCATCAGCGGGATCAGCTCGCGCGCGACGAAGGGCGCCGTCACGAACATGCTGGCGAGCACGATGCCCGGAAGCGCGAACAGGATCTTCAGGTCCGCTGCCTGCAGGGCCGGGCCGAACAGGCCCTGGAGGCCGTAGACGAAGAGATAGGCGACACCCGCCACGATCGGAGAGATCGAGAAGGGAAGCTCGATCAGGATGAGCAGGACGCGCTTGCCGGGAAAATCGAACTTCGTGATGGCCCAGGCTGCCGCCACGCCGAAGACCGTGTTGAGTGGCACCGCGATTAGTGCCGTGACGACGGTCAAAAGGATCGCATGGAGCGTATCCGGATGGGCAAGCGTCTTTGCGAAGTAGCCGAGCCCCATTGAAAACGCCTGCACGCCGATGACGACGAGCGGCGCCACGATCACGATCGCGACGAGGGTAAGGATGATGGCGAGCAGCACGCGGCGGAAACGCGGGTTATCGCCGACGCGCGGCGGGCGGCGCGAATGATTTCGCATCGTCAGCCCCTCACTGTATAGCGCAGGGCCCGCGCCTGAAGGAGATTGGTGACCGCCAGCATCAGGAAGGCCGTGATGAGCATGACCGACGCGATGGCCGCGGAAGCGGGATAGTCGTATTCCTCAAGACGGATGAAGGCGAGAAGCGCGGTGATCTCCGTCTCGAAGGGCTGGTTGCCGGCAATGAAGATGATCGCCCCGAACTCGCCGAGGCTGCGGGCAAAGGACAGGGACAGGCCGGCAAGCAGGGCAGGCGCGAGAAGCGGCAGCATGACCCGCACGAAGATCGCCAGATCACTCGCGCCGAGCGTCTGGCCGGCTTCCTCGAGCGCCGGATCGATCTCCTCGAGGACCGGCTGGACCGTGCGAACGATGAAGGGTAGGCTCGTGAAGGACATCGCGACCATGATGCCGAGCGGGGTATAGGCGACCTTGATGCCTAGAACCGCAAGGGGGGCGCCGAACCAGCCGTTAGTGGCAAAGAGCGTCGTCAGCGAAATGCCCGCCACAGCGGTCGGCAGGGCGAACGGAAGATCGACCAGGGCATCCACGAACCGCCGGCCGGGAAAGCGGTAGCGCACCAGGACCCAGGCGAGGCCCAGTCCGAAGAACAGGTTGAAGACCGTCGCCGCCAGCGCGCAAAGCACGGTCACCCGATAGCTCGCGACTGCGCGCTCGGAGGACACGATGCGCCAGTAGTCCTCTAATCCCAGGCTCGCCGCTTTGAAAACCAGCGCAGCGAGCGGCAACACGACGATAATCGCCGCATAGACCAGTGTTATGCCGAGCGAAAGCGGCAGACCCGGCAACACCCGCCGTTTCACGTTCCCCGTCCTTTCAACAATGCAGAAGCCGGCGGGCATCGAAGGCCCGCCGGCTGGTCTGCAACCGCAGTGGATTCCTCTTAACGGCTACCGTAGATGCTGTCGAGAATTCCGCCCTCGGCGAAATGTTCCGCGGAGATCTTTTTCCAGCCGCCGAACACGTCATCGACGTTGACGAGGCGGATCTCCGGGAACTGGCTCTTGAATTCAGCCGCAACCGCCGGGTCATGGACGCGGTGGCCGAACTCGGCTGCGACCTTCTGGCCGGCCGGAGAATACAGGAACTGGAGATAGGAGGTGGCAAGCTCTCGGGTACCGTGTGCATCGGCAACCTTGTCGACGACTGCGACCGGGAATTCGGCAAGCAGGGAGACCGACGGGACGACGGACTCGAACTTGTCCTCGCCGTACTGCTTGGCGATCGCCTTGGTCTCGGCCTCGAAGGTGATGATGACGTCGCCGATCTCGCGCTCGACGAAGGTGGTGGTCGCTGCGCGTCCGCCGGTATCGAAGACCGGCACGTTGTCGAAGATCTTGGCGACGAATTCCTTCACCTTCGTCTCGTCACCGTTGAACGCTTCCTTGGCATAAGCCGTGGCGGCGAGATAGGTGTAGCGCGCATTGCCCGACGTCTTCGGGTTCGGGAAGATGACCTTGACGTCGTCGCGGGCGAGGTCGCTCCAGTCCTTGATGTTCTTCGGATTGCCGGCGCGAACGAGGAACGAGGGGAAGGAATAGAACGGCGAGGCTGCGTTCGGGAACTTCTTCTGCCAGTCTTCCGCGACGAACCCGTTCTTCACGAGGAAATCGATGTCGGTAACCTGGTTGAAGGTGACCACATCAGCCTCGAGCCCCTCGACGATCGCGCGTGCCTGCTTGGACGTGCCTCCGTGCGACTGGTCGATCGTCACGCCGGGATGCTCCTTGACGAAGGCCTCGTTCTCGGCGACGAACAGTTCCCGCGCGACGTCGTAGGAGGCGTTCAGCAGCTTGTCGGCGGCATTGGCGGACAGAGGCGATGCAAGGGCGACGAGGGCAGCGCCGACCAGCAGCAAGCGTTTCATATCAATTCTCCCGAATGGATTGAGTATCTGCCGCGACAATAACGGCCCTACACAACCGATCCGAGACAAGGCGGACCCTGCGCCCGTAGCGAAGAGGAAAATAATTCCCGGAAACGGCCGCCGTGGAGAAAAGCGGCTGGGCTCCCGCGGTTACTCTGGAAAGGCGGCTAGACGGCACCCGATAGCGGGAACCGGTTCGGGAGAAAGACATGCGTGAAAACAATGCCCTGATGCATTGGAAGCGGATTTCTTGGATCAGGGGACGCCTTAGCGCGTCGGGACCGGAACGTCGCCACGATAGTCGTAGAAGCCGCGCCCCGATTTCCTTCCGAGCCAGCCAGCCTCGACATACTTCACGAGCAGCGGGCAAGGCCGGTACTTCGAATCGGCCAGGCCGTCATAGAGAACCTGCATGATCGAAAGGCAGGTATCGAGGCCAATGAAATCGGCAAGCTGGAGGGGCCCCATCGGATGATTCGCGCCGAGCCGCATGGCGGTATCAATCGCCTCGACCGATCCGACGCCTTCGTAGAGCGTGTAGATCGCCTCGTTGATCATCGGCAGCAGGATGCGGTTGACGATGAAGGCGGGAAAATCCTCGGCAACGGTGATGGTCTTGTCCAGCGAGGAGACAAATTCCTTGGCGGCCGCGAAGGTGTTTTCCTCGGTGGCGATCCCGCGCACCAGTTCCACGAGCTTCATCACGGGAACCGGGTTCATGAAATGAATGCCCATGAAGCGCTCCGGACGGTCGGTCGCGGAGGCGAGGCGGGTGATCGAAAGCGAAGACGTATTGGTCGCCAGTATGGCATCCGCCTTCAGGACCGGACAAACCTGCGCGTAGATCTTGCGCTTGACCGTTTCGTCCTCGGTGGCCGCCTCGATGACGAGGTCCGCCTGGGAAAGGTCGTTGAGATCCGTCGTCCCCTTGATGAGGGACAGGGCCTTCTTGCGGTCCTCGTCGGTCATCTTGCCCGAGGTCACCTGGCGGGCGAGATTGCCGTTGACGGTCGCCAGGCCGGCTTCGATCCGCTCTGCCGAAAGATCGTAGAGCTGAACCTTGTATCCGGCCAGGGCCGAGACATGCGCAATCCCGCAGCCCATCTGTCCCGCTCCGATGATACCGAGATTCTTGATCACAGCTCTGGTTCCCTACCTCAGACGAAGCCGGACGAGCACGGCCACAAAAAACCGGGCCGGAAGAACCGGCCCGGGGTTAAGTGATAAAGCGGTACAGCACATTTTTCCAGTGATTATTCACTGGAGAAGGCGTGCCCCTGCAGCGCGGTCAAAGCGCCTTTTCAAGTTCCGGCAGGACGTCGAAGAGGTCGGCGACGAGGCCGTAGTCCGCGACCTGGAAGATCGGGGCTTCCTCGTCCTTGTTGATGGCGACGATGACCTTCGAATCCTTCATGCCGGCCAGATGCTGGATGGCGCCGGAGATGCCGCAGGCGATGTAGAGTTCGGGCGCGACCACCTTGCCGGTCTGGCCAACCTGCCAGTCGTTCGGCGCATAGCCGGCATCGACGGCGGCGCGCGACGCACCGACGGCCGCCCCGAGCTTGTCGGCGACCGGCAGGATCACCTCCTTGAACTTCTCCGACGAGCCGAGCGCCCGGCCGCCCGAGATGATGATCTTCGCCGACGTCAGCTCCGGACGGTCCGACGACGACAGCGCATCGCCGACGAAGCTGGAAAGGCCCGGGTTTGCGCCGGCCGAAACCGTCTCGACCGCAGCCGAGCCGCCGTCCGCCGCTGCGGCAAAGCTTGCCGTGCGCACGGTGATCACCTTCTTCGCATCGGTCGCCTGCACCGTCTGGATGGCGTTGCCGGCATAGATCGGCCGCTTGAACGTGTCGGACGAGACCACCTCGATGATCTCAGACACCTGCGCGACGTCGAGAAGGGCCGCGACCCGCGGCAGCACGTTCTTGCCGACCGAGGTGGCGGCCGCAAGGATCGTGTCATAGGAACCCGACAGCGAGACGATCAGGGCCGCCAGCGGTTCGGCCAGGTTGTTGGCGAGGCTGGCGTCGTCGGCGACGAGCACCTTGGCGACGCCGGACAGCCTTGCCGCCTGTTCGCCAACCGCCCCGGCACCGGAGCCGGCAACCAGCACATGCACCGCGCCGCCGATCTGCGTTGCCGCCGTCAGCGCCTTGGCCGTCTGGTCGGAAAGGTGGTTCTTGTCGTGGTCAGCCAGAAGAAGAATGGCCATGATGTAATCTCCTATCTCTTCCGGATCAAAGCACGCCGGCTTCGGTCTTCAGCTTCTCGACGAGCTCGGCGACCGACTTCACCTTGACGCCGGCCTTGCGCCCGCCCGGCTCCTCGGTCTTCAGCACCTTCAGCCGGGCTGTCGTGTCGACGCCGAAATCGCCCGGGCTCTTCTTGTCGAGCGGCTTCTTCTTCGCCTTCATGATGTTCGGCAGCGAGGCGTAGCGCGGCTCGTTGAGCCGAAGGTCCGTCGTCACCACCGCCGGCAGCGTCACTTCGATCGTCTGCAGGCCGCCGTCGACCTCACGGGTAACCTTTGCCTTGCCCTCGCCGATCTCGACCTTCGAGGCAAACGTCCCCTGCGCCCAGCCGAGCAGCGCCGACAGCATCTGGCCGGTCTGGTTCGAGTCGTCATCGATCGCCTGCTTGCCGACGATGATCAGCCCCGGCTGTTCGGCCTCGGCCACGCCCTTGAGGATCTTGGCGACGGCGAGCGGCTCGACCTGATCCTCGGTCTCGACCAGGATCGCCCGGTCGGCTCCCATGGCGAGTGCCGTCCTCAGCGTCTCCTCGGCCTTGGCGGGACCGATCGACACCACCACGACCTCCTCCGCCTTGCCGGCTTCCTTCAGACGCAGCGCCTCTTCCACGGAGATCTCGTCGAACGGATTCATCGACATCTTCACATTCGCAAGCTCGACACCCGTGCCATCCGCCTTCACGCGGATCTTCACGTTGTAGTCAACAACCCGCTTAACGGGGACCAAGATCTTCATGGCTTCCTTCCTTCAAATGCCCGCGAGGGAAAATGCGCCTTTCAAGGGCGGCCTGATTGTCGGTTGGCGACATCGATACGCGTTTTTTTCCCAATTACAATGTCGCAAGATCGCCTCTCACCTCAAAACATCTAATTTACGCTTACGTTCACGTCAAACGTCGTGAGCCAGATCACCCTCAGCGTCCCCAGCGGGGCGGAGGCGTTCTCGCAGCATCGGTCGGAAGAGATTCCGACCCTGTCGCGGCACCTTCGGCATGCCGCACCGCTCGCGGCGTGACGATGCTCCTGTCGAAAAGGGGAACGCCCGGTCGGCGGAGCACGACCACGAGGATTGCGCCCGCGACGATGCCGCCGACATGAGCGCCCCAGGACACCGTATTATCCTGGTCGACGAAGAGCATGTAGAACTGCTGGGCGATCCAGAAGGCGAGCGGCACCACCGCGGGCAGCGGCAGCGGGATCCGGAACAGCACCAGAACCCATACGCGAACCCTTGGGTGGAGCAGGAAGTAGGCCGATACAATGCCCGAGATCGCTCCGGACGCGCCGATCAGAGGAAACTCCGAGTCCGGCTGCGTGATGCCGTGCAGGAGGGCGCCGGAGGCTGCGCACAGCAGGTAGAAGACCAGAAAGCGGACATGTCCGAGCGCGTCCTCGACATTGTCGCCGAAGACCCAGAGAAAGAGCATGTTCGACGCGAGATGCATGAAATCCCCATGCAGAAACGCGTAGGTGAGGTAGGTCGCGGTTTCCGGAACGATCACCAGGTTCGGCTCGAGGTCCGCATAGCCGAAAACGACGGCCGGGATATAGCCGAGGCCGACGACAGCCTCGTCGGAGAAGGTCTGGGTGGAGGCGAACCCCGTCACCAGATAGACCAGCACGTTCACGACGATGAGACCGATCGTCACGTACTGGGCCCTTATGTACTTCAAGGAATTCGTGTCATGCAGCGGTATGAACATCGGCACCCCTTGTGAACGGCCGTTGGCGGCAATCTACCTGTTCTTGCCAGGGACCCAGAGGACGTCGGACCGGCCCTGGTCGTTCGTCCAGCGGGCGGCGACGAAGAGGAAATCCGAGAGCCGATTGATATAGGCGACCGCCTCCTTCGATACGACCTCTCCTTCGCTGCTCTGGAGCTCGACCATGCGCCTTTCGGCACGCCTCGCGACCGTCCGGGCGATATGCAGCGTCGCCGCGGCAGCGCTGCCTCCCGGCAGCACGAAGGACCTCAGGGGCTGCAGGTCGGCATTCAAGAGGTCGATTTCAGCCTCCAGCCGGTCAACCTGCGCCTGGACGATGCGAAGCGGCTCGTATTCCAGCGGCTCTCCGGTATCCGGTGCCGCAAGATCGGCACCGAGATCGAAGAGATCGTTCTGTATGCGCATGAGCATGGCGTCGATCGCCGGCCAGGCGGACAGGTGCTGGCGCGCGAGGCCGATGACGCTGTTGGTTTCGTCGATTTCGCCATAAGCCTCGACGCGAAGGTCGTGCTTCAGCCGGCGCGGACCGGAGACGAGACCCGTCGTGCCATCGTCCCCCGTGCGGGTGTAGATCTTGTTCAGCTTGACCATGCGCTTCCTTCAGCTCAGGACGGACGCCCGCCGCCGGTGACCCAGAGGGTGAGCATGATGAGGACGATGGCGACGGCCTGCAAGAGCACCCGCATCTGCATGAGCTTGTTCGAGGTGTTGCCGCTGCCGCCGCGCGCCATGTTGACCAGACCGCGAATGAGCACGATCGCGACGAGCCCCATGACGAGGAGTGTGAGAAAGGTCAGAAACGAGGACATTTTCGGCGAGCCTATTCTTGCTGTTCATCAAAATTATACACCCGAAATAGCGCCTTCGCCGACCCGCGCACAGTTTTTCCTGCGGCACGGGCTGCGACCGACGGCCGCGCTCAGCCGAAACGGCCGATTATCCGGTAGAAAAGATCAGATGGCAGGAACCTCTTCAGGAGAACCCCCTGCTTCGCCGGGGTCGTGACGACATAATGCGCTTTCGGCGCGGGTGCCGTCAGCGCCTTCTTCAGGACGTCGTACACGGCTTCCGGGCCGAGCTTGCCCTTCGACGGTCCGCTTTCGCCCGTAAGGCGCTTCAACTGGCGTCGATACTCCTCGGCATGGACCGAGTGCTCGAGGTCGATGTTTTTCCTGATGTGCGTGAGCGCATTGGCGGTAAAACGGGATTCGATCGGCCCCGGCTCGATCAGGCTGACATGGATGCCGCTCCCCGCCAGCTCCATCCGCAAGGTCAGCGACAGGCCCTCCAGCGCGAATTTCGACGCGTTGTAGGCACCCCGCCAGCGATAGGGCACGATGCCGAGGATCGAGGAGCATTGCACGATACGCCCGTGTCCCTGGGCGCGCATCGCGGGGATCACCCGGCGCGTCAGATCGTGCCAGCCGATGACATTGGTCTCGAGCTGCTGGCGCAGCGCGTCGGCCGGCAGGTCCTCGACCGCACCCGCCTGGCCATAGGCGCCGTTGTTGAACAACGCATCGAGCCGTCCGTTCGTAAGGGACAGGACATGGTCGACCAGCGCAGCGATCGTCTCGGGCTGCGTGTAGTCCATCAGGAACGTTTCGATGCCCTCGGCCTCGAGCCCCGTCGCATCCTCGACGCGGCGGACGGTCGCAAAGACGCGCCATCCATCCTTCGTCAGCGCACGGGCGCAATGGGCACCAATTCCAGAAGAGCAACCGGTGACGATGATGCTCGGAAGGCCTTGCGAAAGGGCTGATGTCATTTCGGTTCCTGTACAAATCTGCTTTCGTTTCCCATATTCACCCGAAGGTTACAATCAGGCGCCGACTGCATCGCAAGGCAACGGCATGAAATGGATGGCGCATGCCCACCTCCCTCCGCATTCTCTACAGGGTCGTCTTCGATGCGATCTGGCATTTTTCGGAGGATGACGGTTGGGCCATGGCAAGCCACGTGGCGCTCTCCACGCTACTCGCGCTGTTCCCCTTCCTGATCTTCGGAACGGCCCTGGCCTCCTTTCTCGGGGCCGACCAGTTCGCCGACACCGCCGTCCACCTGATCTTCGACACATGGCCCCCCTCGATCGCGGAGCCGATCTCGCGGGAGGTCGTCGCCGTGCTGACGATCCCGCGCGGCGGCCTTCTCACTCTCTCGGTGCTTGCGGCGGCCTACTTCGCCTCCAACGGCGTCGAGGCGTTGCGCGTCTCTCTCAACCGCGCCTATCGCGTGGCCGAAACGCGCTACTGGTACATGACGCGCCTCGCGAGCCTCGGCTTCGTCGTCGTCGGCGTGCTGGCGCTCGTCGTCATCAGCATCGCGCTCGTTGCGGTCCCCATTGCCGTGAAGGAAAGTGGCACCTGGCTCCCCTGGCTGACCTATATCTACTCGGTCGTGCAGAACTGGGGCATCATGGGCACGATTATCGTCCTGTTCGTCGGGTTGCTCATCGCGCATCTGTGGATGCCGGCGGGACATCGTCGAATTATGGATGTCCTTCCCGGCATCATTCTCACGCTGCTTGCCTGGAGCATCGGCGCCTACGCCTTCGCCCGATATCTCGCTGCCTTCGCCACGTATGTGACGACCTATGCGGGCCTTGCCTCTATCATGGTCGCGCTGGTCTTCCTCTACATCGTCGGCGTGATCTTCATTCTGGGAGCGGAAATCAACGCCGCCATCCTCAAGTACCGGGTCAAGCACATTATCCGTGACCGGTTCCGCGAACCAAGGGAGCAGAAGGTACTGGGCGACAAGGGAGACGAACTATCCGACACCCGCAAGGAGCGCGCGAACATCCGCCGGTGAGAAGCCTCTTTCGCGGGAGGAGGCCAGTCCCGTGTCGCCGTTGCTCTTGGAAAGCTTGCGCCCGTCAGGACCGAGCACCAGCCCGTGGTGGCGATAGCGAGGCGCGGGAAGCCCGAGCAGAACCTGCAGCAGCCGATGGACCGACGTCGCGTGGAAGAGATCCTGACCCCGCACCACGTCCGTCACGCCCTGGGCCCAGTCGTCGAGCGTGACAGCCAGATGATAGCTGCCCGGCGCGTCGGAACGGGAGAGGACGACGTCCCCCCACTGCCCAGGATCAGCTGCGATCTTGCCTGTCTGGCCCTCCGGCCCTTTGCCTTCCTCCTCCCAGGAGAGCAGCGGCCCCGCCTCCTGCGTCGCTCGGCTCATGTTCAGTCGCCATGCATGCTTGCGTCCCTCGGCGATCCACCGGCGAGCAACGGCGGGGTCGAGCTCCCTTTCCTGCTCCGGATAGAGAAGCGCGCCGTCCGGATCACACGGCCAGTTTCCGCCGTCGAGCGAATGGGTCTTCGCAATCGACTTCACCTCGCCGCGGCTGAGGAAGGCGGGATAGACGAGCCCCCTGGCGATCAGGCGTTCGAGGGCCTCGGCATAGCCGGCAAGGTGCTCCGACTGGCGGCGGACCGGCGTCTCCCAGGAAAGCCCCAGCCAGGCCAGGTCCCGATAGATGGCTTCCTCGAATTCCGGCCGGGAACGGGTGGTATCGACATCCTCGATACGCAGGAGGAATCGTCCGCCGCACGCTTGCGCCAGGTCGTGGTTCAGGATGGCGGAAAATGCGTGACCGAGATGCAGCGCTCCGTTTGGACTGGGGGCGAAGCGGAACACGCGTTTTGACAAAGACAGATCCATGGTTTTCTCTTGGCATGAATTCGGCATTGGCGTCACTATCGTCGTGATGGCGCGATAGTCCGCTTTGGTGAATGTCATGCAGATGCACATGATAAGGACGAAGGAAGATGTCGCAGCCGGTCTCGTGGACCTGGCGCTGCTCGACCGCCGCCTTTTTTCCGTGATCGACAAGGCGGGGCCCGTGCCGCTGCGCAGGCTCGATCCCGGCTATCGCGGGATCGCCGGGATCATCGTCTCGCAAATGGTTTCCCGGGCGAGCGCCAACGCCATCTGGGGGAGGCTCGAGGCCGCAGCGGTGGAGATCACGCCCCACCACGTCCTCAACCTCAGCGATGCCGACCTGCGGGGCGCCGGACTGTCGCGCTCGAAGGCCGAGACGCTGCGCCGGGTAGCCGAGGCGATCGACGGCAACGCGCTGGATCTCGACGCCGTCTGCCACATGGAGGCGGAAGCCGCGATCCGCCTGCTGACCCAGATCAAGGGCGTCGGCCGATGGACCGCGGAGGTCTATCTTCTCTTCTGCGCCGGTCATCCGGACGTCTTCCCGGCAGGGGATGTTGCGCTGCAAAATGCGGTCGCACATGCCTTCGGGCTGGTCGTGCGTCCCTCCGCCGCGGAACTCGATCAGATCGCGGCAACGTGGTCGCCGTGGCGGGGTGTTTCGGCACGGCTTTTTTGGGCCTATTATTCCCGTGCGATGCGAAGCGAGGCAGCGCCAGTGATGCCGGAATAGCACGCGGCGCACGGAGTGGCGAAAGTTCTGTTTTGCTTTTTCTTTCAGGCTTCACAATGCTGTAACATCAGGCCTAATATAGAGATGCAGATGCCGAATCGATCAGGAGAATCACTTGACGATTTCTGTTTCACCACAGGCCCTGCCAGCTCTGGTTCTGAATGCTGACTACAGGCCACTGAGTTACTACCCCTTGTCGTTGTGGTCCTGGCAGGACGCGATCAAGGCCGTATTCCTAGACCGCGTAAACATCATAGCCGAGTACGAGCATTCGGTGTCATCCCCGAGCTTCACGATGCGCCTGCCGAGCGTCGTGTGCCTCAAGAACTACGTGCAGCCTTCGCGCCACCCCGCCTTCACACGGTTCAACGTGTTCCTGCGCGACAAGTTCGAATGCCAGTATTGCAGTTCGCCGGACGACCTCACCTTCGACCATGTCATTCCGCGTGCCCACGGGGGCGAAACGACATGGTGTAACGTGGTGGCCGCCTGCTCGCCCTGCAATCTCAGGAAGGGCAGCAAGCTGCCGAAGCAGGCGGGCATGTTCCCGCATCAGAAGCCCTACCAGCCGACGGTTCAGGATCTGCACAACAACGGGCGTCTGTTTCCACCCAACTATCTGCATGAGAGCTGGATGGACTATCTCTACTGGGATGTCGAACTGCAGCCCTGAGGGCTCTGCGGCATTGGCGCAAGCCCCTCTCGCAGGTGCGATCCGATCTGACGGAGGCACCCGGGAGGAGCCATGTCCCTTCAGATCCGCACCAAAAGAGCGCGTGGACCTACGCGCGTTTCCCGCGTGCACCGCCGAAAGCTATTGCCGCAAGGATCAGGCTCGCGATCACGTTCCATCCCGCAAACGACAGTCCGAGGAAACGGAAAGACGCATCGGAACATGACGGTGGCTTCGTCGTGCTGAGCTCGGAAAGGAGCGAGCCTGCATCGCGCGCGATGCCTGGCGCAGACGTCGAGCACGTCGCCGGCCCTTCCCAGAAGTGCCACTCGACGCCCGAGTGGTAGACGCCAAGCCCGGCACCGACCAGCATCATCACGCCCACGATCACGAGCAGGCTGCGGGTGAGCCAGGCAGGACCGCCGAAGAATGCGGACGCTGCCGCGAGCACGGCAACGGGAATGCCGTAATAGTAGGGATCGCGCTGCAGGAGGCAGAGCGCACAGGGAATGTAACCGCCGATGTGCTGGAAGCCGAGGGCGCCGCCCACCGTTCCCGCCATGCCGAGGGCAAGCAACAGGGAGGGCAGCAGGCGATTTTTCGGTGTGACGGACGAGTTCATGACGGTGCGTTCCATGTGGGTCAGCGGATGAAGCGATAAGCGATATAGACCAGGATGAGCAGCGCCGCCCCGACTCCGGTAATCAGAGCGAGCCGCTTTTCTATGAAATGCCGTATGGACTCGCCATGTCGGCGCAGCAACCATGCCAGGAAGTAGAAGCGCGCGCTCCTCGCGATGGCGGACGCCACAATGAACACCCCGAGATTGATGTTGGCGGCACCGGAAAGGATCGTGACGACCTTGATCGGCGGAAGATGGGCAAGTCCCGAGGTGACCAGCATAAGGACCAGTGTCTGGTACCCGACGGAGGCTCTCAGCTCCTCCAGCGCCTCGTACTTTCCGTAGAAGGTGAGAACGGGTTTGGCGATCGTCTCGAAGGCGTAGTGGCCGAGATACCATCCGGCGACACCCCCGAGGACGGAGGCGATCGAAGCGATCAGCGCGCAACGCCACGCCCTCTCCGGGCGCGCGAGCGCGAGCGGAAGAAACAGGACGTCGGCGGGAACGAGGAAGACCGAACTCTCAACGAAGGCGATGACGGCGAGCCAGACCTCGGCGGATTTCCTCGCTGCAAGGGACATCGTCCAGTCATAGAGGCGTCGCAGCATACGGGTGTTCCAGTTGACAGGTCGCGATATCTAGCAGGTGACGCCGATATGTAAATTGGCGCACGCGATTGTGATCATGGGTTTGGGAACGCATTTGCTGTTGACCGGTCCAAAACGCATCGTGTAAACGGCGATGACTGCTTGTCGCAGGTGCCGTGCCCCATTGGCGGAACTGGTAGACGCGCTCGACTCAAAATCGAGTTCCGAAAGGAGTGCTGGTTCGATTCCGGCATGGGGCACCAAAGCTTTCATTTCACCCATCAATACTCCGTTTTTGGGGCTCCGCGAGCGATCGGATGGCCTGGTCGCCGGCAGGCTCGCTCATCTCGCCCCGCCATCCTCGGTGAACCGTGCCACCCGCGCTCATTGCTTCCGGTCCGATTTCCATGGCCAAGGGGTGATCGAGGCAGCGCTCGCGCCCGACATGCCTTTTCCTTCCTCCCGCTATTGTTTGGCCTCGATTGGGGCGCATGATCTCCGCCTTCACAAACAAATCAACGGCGCCATGCGTAGACAAGAGTGCCGATTTCAGGAGGAGGAGGACCCGCATGTCTTCCAAGATCTATCGACAGTCCATTGGTCCACAGGACCTGCGGATGGTGCGCGAGATCCTGCAGCGTGCAGGCTACATCACGTCGAACATGGATGCCGGGCAAGGACCCCACCGCAAGGCAGCCTTGATGCTCATCCGGCGCTTCAAGTCGGCGTCCCTTGATATCGAAACGACCCGGCTCTCACGGCAGGAGCCTCCGCCAGTCCCCGATTCCGGCGCGGAGAGAAGCGCTTCACGGATGAATGCGCGCCCTTGAAAGGTTCGAATGCGCGGAGTGTCGTGCTGGTCCCGGACAGCGGGTTGCATGCGAGGGCGTACATCAGCGCTGAGGAAGGCATCACCACGGCAGGGGCTCAGAAAGCCTGCGCCCCTGCGGCTGTCTCCCCAAGCTCGTCCTGAGCCTGTTCCTGCCGGCCTGTTGAACCTTTAGGCGCGCCGGGCGTTCCAGACCATCGATTCGAGGAAGGAGAAGGCGATGGTTTTCAAGACGGGGACCTTTCACGGGGAGAAACCCGAGCATTTCGACGGGCCTCATCCGGCGTGGCTCGAATCCGCCGTGGCCGAAAACTTGGCCGCCGCAGGTGATGTCGATGCATCGGACATTACGGTGACCTGCAGGGGCACCCGGGTGATCCTCACCGGCAATGTGGCCTCCGAAGAGGAGGCACAGCGCGCCGTAGCGGTGGCAGGCGCCACAAAAGGCGTCGAATCGGTAGAAAACCGGCTTTCGAGCATCTAGGGCGACGATTGCCGGGGCGACCCGGAAAGTGTTAGGTGCAGTGCAGCGAAACGGAGCTGCACCGAACATGCTTGCCGAAAAGCCGACCTATGACGAACTTTATCGCGAGTTCGTCTGGCAGATTCCGGAAAAATTCAACATTGGGCGGGCAATTGCCGACGATTGGGCAGCGCGTGAACCTGATCGCGTCTGCCTTCAGCATTTCAGCCCGGACGGCAATCACAAGTCCCTCACCTACGGCACGCTTTCCGCCCGCTCCTCGTCCGTCGCGCATGGGCTTGTTGCGCACGGTGTACGGCCGGGCGATCGCGTCGCGATCTTGCTGCCACAGGGTTTCGAGACCGTCATCGCCCATCTCGCAATCTACAAGCTCGGTGCGATCGCCCTTCCGCTCGCATTGCTCTTCGGTGCCGAAGCGCTGGAGTTCCGGCTGAAGGACTCGGGCGCGTCGGCAATCATTACCAATCGCTTCGGCCTCGAACGTCTGGGCAGCATCCCTGCGGAGCTGCACGATCTTGAGCTCGTCGTCGTTGCCGACGGCGAGCCTCCAGCAACAGCCGTCTCGTTCCACGCGCTTGCGGAGAGTTATCCGTCGGTCTTCGACGCGGTGGACAGCGGCCCGGACGACCCTGCGATGATGATCTATACATCAGGGACGACAGGACCGCCGAAAGGTGCGCTTCACGGCCATCGTGTCCTGCTCGGCCACGTCCCAGGCTTCCAGATGCACCATGAGTTCCTGCCACAGCCCGGCGACCGCATATGGACCCCGGCAGACTGGGCCTGGGCCGGAGGCCTTCTGAACGTCCTGCTCCCGTCGCTTCTGCTGGGTGTGCCGGTGGTATCGTCGCCGGGCCAAAAATTCGATCCGCACATGGCCTTCCGGATCATGGCGGAGATGAAGGTGCGCAATGCCTTCATTCCACCTACCGCCCTCAGGCTGATGAAATCAGTCGAGAACCCACTCGAGAAATACGACATCAGGCTGCGCACGATCGGGTCTGCCGGCGAATCGCTCGGAAGCGAGACCTGGCAATGGGTCCGCGATACCCTTGATATCACCATCAACGAGTTCTACGGCCAGACCGAATGCAACATCGTGATCGGTTCGATCGGCAAACTCGGCGTCTCCCGGCCCGGCCCCATCGGTAAGGCCGTTCCGGGCCATGAGGTCGCGATCATCGATGCCAACGGGGTGGTCCTGCCGGCCGGGACTGTTGGCCAGGTCGCGGTCCGCCGGCCAGACCCTGTCATGTTCCTCGGCTACTGGAACAAGCCCGACGCGACGGCCGCCAAGTTCGTCGGTGACTGGATGACGACCGGCGATCTCGGAAGCATGGATGCCGAGGGATACGTCACGTTCTTCGGCCGCGACGACGATGTCATCACCTCCTCCGGATACCGGATAGGCCCGAGCGAGATCGAGGACTGTCTCGCAGGGCACCCTGCGGTGCAACTGGCGGCCGTCGTCGGCAAGCCGGACAGCCTGCGCACGGAAATCGTCAAGGCCTATGTGGTTCTCGAGACAGGTATCGCGGCGGGCGTCGCCCTGGCCGACGAAATCCGCGAATGGGTGAAGACCCGGCTGTCGATGCACGAGTACCCGCGCGAGATCGAATTCGTGGATTCGTTGCCTCTCACGACGTCCGGAAAGGTCATCAGGCACCTGCTGCGGTCACGGGCCGCCGAGGAGGCGCGCGCGACGGGCGCCGCCTGATCCCTCGCCTCAGCGCTTGGCGAGCGCGCGGATCTTCTCACGCAGGAGCCGCGCCATCTTGCGCGTGTTGCGGTAGAGATGCAGTTGGGTCGCCACCTGGCGGACGTCCCGGTCCTTGTTCTGCGCAAGACCGATGACAAGCGTTCCCATTGCCTCGCGCTCCTGCCAGAACCGGCTCATGATCGGATGGGTAGGAATGGCACAGGAATCCGACCGCACGATATTGGCATCATCCAGATGCCATTCGGTCAGTTCGGCGACGAGAAGCTTTCCTGGCGAATACATCGCATAGGCCTCGTCATAGGCCGTCTTCCAGGTGTAGGCCTCGCCGCCGGTCATGAAGACGATCATCGAAGCGATCGCCCGCCCGTCGAGGTCGAGCGTGTGGATGCGCACGCCGTCGGTCTCGGCGAGATTGGAGATCGCTTCGCGCGCGAAGGCGGCGCGGTAGCGGTCCGTTATCATTGCGGTGCGCGCGCGGCCCTTCCAGCCGCTTGCTTCGAGCAGCAGGAACTCCTCCATGCGCAGGCGGATATCCTGCGGCTGGCGGGCAACGCTGTAGGATAACTGGCCCGCCTGATCGAGTTTTCGCCACTGCCGGTGCAGCTCGCGAAAATGGTTGGGCGAGATGGCGTTTCGCACATAGGTCGCGCCATCCGCAAAGCTTTCAAGCATGGGACGCTCGTAGGGCTCGGCGACCGCCACCGGAAGATTCCGCCCGATCGCGACCGCGCGCATCAGGCGCGCGAAAGGCCCGTTCAGCCTCAGGTCCGGAAGGACGAGGACACCGGGCAAGGCGAGATCCGGACGACCAAGGGCCTCCAGAAGATTGTCCATCGTTTCCGAGGCTTCCTCGGCGTCGATCAATGGCGTTCCGAGCGGTCCGAAAGGGTGGGCCCAGGCACGAATGATGCTTCCGCCGACCGCAAAGCCGGGTTTGTCGACCGAGAACGGCATCAGATAGCGTATGCGGCTTCGCCTTGAATCCTCGTCACGGATGACCGACAGCCGTATGATCCTGTCCTCGAGCCGCGGCATGGCGGGTGCAAGAAAACGGCCCGTGAAGAAGACGTTCGGCTCGAGCGCGCGATTCGCCAGGAAATCGAGCTCCTGCTGGAGATCGTAGCCCGCAATCCCCGGATAGACCGACAGCGTTCGGCCGGGGCGGCCGATCGCGACCTCCCTCTCCGCTTCCGGCCGCTCGACACGCTGCATGCGGGAAGGCTGGGTCTGTGGGGCCGCCAGGTTGTCCTGAAAGTGTACCGGGTCGATCATGGCGTCAAACCTGCCTGTTTTCCATCCTCGCCAAGGGATTGGCAAAGGCGAAGAGGACAATTCCAATCTTGCGGCGGACGGTGATGTGCAGAAGCAGTGCTTCCACCATCATCGCACCCATTGTAGCGAGAGCCGCGCCGGTCAGGCCGAAGAGTGGGATGAGCGTCACATTGAGGGCGACATTGGCGGCAAGTGCCGCGGCATAGACCACTACGCAAAGCCGCTGTTCTCCTGCCATCGTCAGAAGCACTTCCCCCGGCCCCACGGCGGCCTTTGCGATGATCCCCGCATAGAGGATGACCATCAGGCTGTATCCCGCGGTGAACGCCGATCCGAAGAGCGCCAGCAGGAATTCTCCAGCGAGCAACACGGCAAGCCCGACGGCGAGTGATGGCCAGAAGCTCCAGCGGGCCGTCTCGCCGGCGAAGGAAGCAAGCGCCGAGCGGTCGCCGTCGGCAAAAAGTGCCGAGAAGCGCGGGGCGGCCGCCGCCTTCACGGAGAACAACACGAAATGGACGAGCGCCATGGTCTTTGCGGCGGCGAAATAGATCGCGACGCTTTCGGGATCCAGAAACATCCCGACGACCACGACGTCGGAATTCGTCAGCAGAAAGCCGAAACCCTCGATGAGGAAAATCGGGATCGCCACCTTGAACCAGGTCGGGAATTCGATCCGTCGCGGACCCGGGAGGTAGCGGCGTTTCAGGCGCCAGACGATGTTGAAGAACTGCACGACCGACGTGAGATAGGTTGCCGCCAGCCCCGCGGCCATCGCTGTGCGGGCAGTGGCGGGCGCCCCGCACAACACGGCTCCCACCATGAAGATCAGGATGAGCAGCGGACGGGTGATGTAGGTGGGGCTGAGGGCCACGACTGCCCAGCTGTGGGCACGGGCCGTCCCCTCGAGCACATCGCCGAGAGCGATCATCGGCAGGCAGAAGATGCCGAGATAGAGCGGGATGATGTAGTAGCTCTCGAGATGCGAGCCGAACGCCCAGAGGCCGGCAAGGCTGATCGCAGCCAGCGTTCCGGATGACACCATGGCGAAGACGCGCGCAGTCGAGGTCAGGCCGCGGATCTCTTCACGCGCATCGCGTGCATTGTATTGCGGCAAGAACCGGACGACCGTCGAGTGGAACCCGAGGCACGACAGGTTACCGAAAAGGACGACGAGGACCCAGACGAAAACGAATATGCCGTATTCGAACTCGCCCATCATGCGCGCAAGCACAATCTGCGAGACAAAGGCGATCACGGCGCTGACGACGCGTATGGCGAATGCGATCAGAGCCATACGCTGGGCCAGATTGTGGGGATCGTCGCCGGTCAAAATGATGGCGAGCGTCCGGATCAGCGGCGCCAACTTCCCGCGAAGTCCGGGGGGCAGAAGCCTCTCCGCCGACTGAATGACCGCCATGAACACAGGAACCCGTACGCTACGCAGAACTGGACGACACTCTTGTCAGATCACGGTTAACAAAGCGTGTGCCAACCCTACGGTTGCATGAGGAGTTGGCCGCCCGCCGGATGTCAGGGCATCCCCGGCAAGTGACTGCTCGCGCACGGCCCGGTCAAACCGAACGGCCCGGGATCTTGGTCGATCCCGGGCCGCTGGAATTTCGGTGGCATAGTTGACTGGCCGTCAGACCTGCTCGAAGGCACCGTGGCAATGCTTGTACTTCTTGCCGGAACCGCACGGGCACGGCTCGTTGCGCGATACCCTGCCCCAGGATGCCGGATCCTGTGGGTTGCGGTCCTCGGGGGCGACGGCGGTGGCCATGAAGCCACCCTCGTGGAAGTCGTCTTCGCCCGTCGTGCCGTCGATGTGGTGACCCTCCATCTGCGGAAGTGCCGGAGCAGGAGCCTCGGCGGCCTCGCGGACCAGTTCCACCCTCATCATCTGACCCGTGACGGTCTGGCGAAGGTTTGCGAGAAGCGCCTGGAAGAGTTCGAAAGCCTCCGACTTGTATTCCTGCAGCGGGTCGCGCTGCGCGTAGCCGCGGAACCCGATGACCGAACGCAGGTGATCGAGGTTTACGATGTGCTCGCGCCAGAGGTGATCGAGCGTCTGCAGCACGACCGAACGCTCGACATAGTTCATGATTTCTGGGCCGAAGCGCTGGGCACGGTCGGCCGCAGCCTCGTCCGCAGCCTTCGTGATCCGTCCGAGAATATCGCTCTCGTCGATGCCTTCCTCGGCTGCCCACGCTTCGAGGGGCAGGTCGAGATTGAGATGCTGGGCAACGCCTGCCTTGAGGCCGGCGATGTCCCACTGCTCGGCGTAGGCCCGCTCGGGTATGTGCATCTTGACGAGATTTTCGATGACCTCGTTGCGCATGTCGTCGACGGTTTCGGAGATGTTTTCCGCTTCCATCAGCTCGAGCCGCTGCTCGAAGATGACCTTGCGCTGGTCATTGAGCACGTCGTCGTACTTCAGAAGGTTCTTGCGGATATCGAAGTTCCTCGCCTCGACCTTCTTCTGTGCGCGCTCGAGCGCCTTGTTGATCCACGGATGAACAATCGCCTCGCCTTCCTTGAGGCCGAGCTTCTGGAGCATGCTGTCCATGCGATCGGAACCGAAAATCCGCATCAGGTCGTCCTGAAGGGACAGGAAGAACTTCGACCGTCCGGGGTCGCCCTGGCGGCCCGAACGGCCACGCAGTTGGTTGTCGATGCGGCGGCTCTCGTGACGCTCCGTCGCAAGGACATAGAGGCCCCGGCGGCAAGCGCCTGCTCCTTGAGCTTCTTGACCTCCTCGATGATGCTGCTCCGCTTGGCGTCGCGCTCGGCACCCGGCTCGATCTCCGCCAGTTCCCGTTCGAGGCGCATTTCGAGGTTGCCGCCGAGCTGGATGTCCGTGCCGCGGCCCGCCATGTTGGTCGCAATGGTCACGGCACCCGGTACTCCGGCCTGGGAAACGATATAGGCTTCCTGCTCGTGGTAGCGCGCATTCAGCACCTGGAAGCCGCTGAATCCGGAGCGCTTCAGCATCTCCGCAAGCAGTTCCGACTTCTCGATCGAGGTGGTGCCGACAAGGATCGGCTGTCCGCGCTCGCGGCAATCCTTGATCTCGGCGATGATCGCCTTGTATTTTTCCTCGGCGGTCCGGTAGACCTCGTCGTCCTCGTCGATGCGCTTGATCGGCAGGTTGGTCGGGACCTCGACCACATCGAGACCGTAGATGTTGCCGAATTCCTCGGCCTCGGTCGACGCGGTACCCGTCATGCCGCCAAGCTTCGAGTACATGCGGAAGTAGTTCTGGAAGGTGACCGAGGCGAGCGTCTGGTTTTCCGGCTGGATCTGGACCTTTTCCTTGGCCTCCAGCGCCTGGTGCTGGCCTTCCGAGTAGCGCCGTCCCGGCATCATGCGACCGGTGAACTCGTCGATGATGACGATTTCGTCGTTGCGGACGATGTAGTCCTTGTCGCGGGTGAACAGCTTGTGGGCCTTCAGCGCATTGTTGATGTGATGGACGATGGCCACGTTCTCGACGTCATAGAGCGACTCGCCCTTGAGCAGGTTTGCCGCGCGCAGCAGCCCTTCGAGTTTCTCCGTCCCGATTTCGGAGAAGTTCGCGGAGCGCTGCTTCTCGTCGATCTCGTAGTCGGCCTCGTCCAGCATGGGAATGAAGGCGTCGATCGTGATGTAGAGATCGGATCGGTCGTCGAGCGGTCCGGAAATGATAAGCGGCGTGCGGGCCTCGTCCACGAGAATGGAGTCGACTTCGTCCACAATTGCGAAGAAGTGGCCACGCTGGACCATCTGGCCGCGATCATACTTCATATTGTCGCGCAGATAGTCGAAGCCGAGTTCGTTGTTGGTCGCGTACGTCACGTCGCAGGCATAGGCGGCGCGGCGCTGGTCATCATCGAGACCATGCACGATGACGCCCGTCGTCATGCCGAGAAAGCCGTAGACCCTGCCCATCATCGCGGAGTCGCGCGTGGCCAGATAGTCGTTCACGGTAACCACGTGAACGCCGTTTCCGGCAAGGGCGTTCAGATAGACGGGCAGTGTCGCCACGAGCGTCTTGCCTTCGCCGGTCTTCATTTCGGCGATCGACTTCTCGTGAAGGATCATGCCGCCAACCAGCTGGACGTCGAAGGGGCGGAGGCCGAGCACCCGGCGTGCCGCCTCGCGTGCGACCGCAAACGCCGGCACGAGCAGATCGTCCAGGGTCTTTCCGGCCGCCAGCTGCGCGCGGAATTCCACCGTCTTGGCTGCGAGCTGCTCGTCGGTGAGAGCCTTCATCTCGCCCTCGAGCGCGTTTATGGCATCTACCTTCGGCTGGTAGGAGCGGATTCGTCGCTCGTTCGACGACCCAAACAGTTTACGGGCGAGACCGCCAAGACTGACCATCAGGATGGTCCTTTCTATTGTGCACCGGCAAAGGGTTGTCCGGCAGGGTAAAATGCGCGCAAAGCCGTGAAACGCCCGGAAACTGTTCTGGACGCGAGATTGCGTGACAGATAAGAGGGGGGTCGAATGATGTCAACGGCGCAGTCGGTTGCAGAACCGCCACATTGTGGTGTTGTGGAGCCGAATGGAACCCGGAATCGATGGGATTTCGGCGTGGATGTGAAAGGTCTTTTGAGTATGTTCAAGCACAGCAAGTTTGCAGCGGTCGCTATTCTGGCGATCTCCGCCTATCACGGCGCTGCCTTCGCGCAGGATGCAGCAGACCCGGTCGTGGCCAAGGTCGGTGGCGTCGAAGTCCATCAGTCGGAACTGACCCTTGCTATGACGGGCCTCGATCCGCAGCTCGCCAACCTCCCCGAGGAGCAGAAGCGCGTCGCCGCACTTTCCGCCATCATCGACGTCAAGCTGCTCGCCGCCGACGCCAACAAGGAAGGCCTGCAGAACGACGAGACTTTCAAGCAGCGCGTCGCCTACCTCACCGACCGCGAGCTCCACAATGCCTACTTCAAGAAGCATGTGGTCGATTCCGTCACGCCGGAAGAGGTGAAGGCCCGCTACGAGAAGGAAATCGCTGCGATCGAACCGCAGGAAGAGGTGCACGCGCGCCACATCCTGGTGAAAACCCAGCAGGAAGCCAAGGACGTCATCGTGGCGCTTGATGGCGGCAAGGACTTCGTCGAACTCGCCAAGGAGAAGTCGACGGATCCGAACAAGTCCGAAGGCGGCGATCTCGGCTATTTCACGAAGGGCCGCATGGTCCCGGAATTTGAAACGGCAGCCTTCGCGCTCGAAAAGGGTACCTACTCCAAGGAGCCGGTGCAGACGCAGTTCGGCTTCCACGTCATCAAGGTCGAGGACAAGCGCAAGCAGGCGCCGCCTACTCTCGAGCAGGTGCAGGATCAGGTTCGCCAGCTCGTCATGCGCGACAAGTACGTTAAGCTCCTGGAAGACGCCAAGGCTGAATCGACCGTCGAGATCGAGGATCCGGCCCTGAAGAAGGCCTATGAAGAGGTCAACAAGCAGCAGGCCGATCAGAAGCCGCAGCAGCAGTAGGATCAATCGGGGCCCGGCATGTCCGGGCCCCTTTTTGCTCAGGGTTTCTCCATGTCCGGTACCGTTTCCCCCCTCGCCCCGAAAACCTTTGCCGAAATGCCCGCCATCCGCGGAGTTCGCATGGCGACTGCCGCCGCGGGCATCAAGTACAAGAACCGCACGGACGTGCTGATGATGGTGTTCGACGAACCCGCCACTGTGGCAGGCGTCTTCACCCGCTCCAAGTGCCCGTCCGCGCCTGTCGATTTCTGCCGTGCGAACCTGCCCGGCGGCACAGCGCGCGCCGTGGTCGTCAACTCCGGCAATGCCAATGCCTTCACCGGCAAGAAGGGACGCGAATCCACCGCGCTCACCGCACAGGCAGCGGCCCGAGCCACCGGTTGCAGCGAGGGTGAAATCTTCCTCGCTTCCACCGGGGTGATCGGCGAACCGCTCGACGCGACCAAGTTCGCAGGCGTTCTCGATGAGCTCGTCGTCTCGGCGACGGGTGATTTCTGGTTCGAGGCCGCCAAGGCGATCATGACGACGGACACCTATCCCAAGGTGGCGACGCGCGTCGCGAAGATCGGCGACGTGGATGTCCGCATCAACGGGATCGCGAAGGGCGCAGGCATGATTGCCCCGGACATGGCGACGATGCTGTCCTTCGTCGTCACCGACGCCGACATACCCGCTCCCGTACTCCAGGCCCTGCTTTCCGAAGCGGTGGAACCTACATTCAATTCGGTGACGGTCGACAGCGACACCTCCACATCCGATACGCTCATGCTCTTTGCAACGGGAGCGGCAGCAGGTGATGGCCAGAAGCCGGTCGCCGGCGCCAACGATACCGCGCTGGCAGGTTTTCGCTCCGCCCTCAATGACCTTCTCCGGGATCTGGCGCTTCAGGTCGTGCGGGATGGCGAGGGTGCGCGCAAGATGGTCGCCGTGACGGTAGAGGGTGCAGAACACGACGCGGCGGCAAAGCGCATTGCGCTGTCGATCGCCAACTCGCCTCTCGTCAAAACCGCGGTCGCGGGCGAAGACGCCAACTGGGGACGCGTGGTGATGGCAGTCGGCAAGTCCGGCGAGATGGCCGACCGCGATCGACTGGCAATATGGTTCGGAGACGTGCGCGTCGCCGTCGACGGAGAGCGCGATCCCGCCTACTCGGAAGCAGCCGCGAGTGCAGTAATGAAGGAACAGGACATCAGCATTCGCGCCGAAATCGGATTGGGCACCGGACGTGCGACGGTATGGACCTGTGATCTCACCAAGGAGTATGTCGAAATCAATGGCGACTACCGCAGTTGACCATGGGAGCAGGAATGTCCCCGCCGCCCTCCTTCGATGCTCGCAACACGGAAGTGAGTGCCATGTCTGATCTGCCGAACGTGCGCCGGCTCGAAGCGGTCGGCTTCAGGGCATGGCCAGCAGCGTCGGTCATCTATGACGGCAGCTGGCTCATCCGCCTGACTGCCGGTCATCCCTCGAAGAGGCTGAATTCGGTCAACCCACTCGATCCCGCTGACTACGGCGATATCCCGATCCGTCTGGAGAAGGCGGCGAAGCGCTTTTCCGACTACGGACGCCCGCTACTGGTGCGCCAGACGCCGCTGACGCCGAAGCAGCTCGTCGCCCACATGGACGAGGCGGGCTGGAGCACGTTCGGGGAGACGATCGTCATGATGGCGGACGTGACGGTGACGGAAAGCGCCGATGGCGTCGATCATCTTCCGAGCCGCGACGTCGGTCGGTTCGTCGACGCCCGCATACGTGTCTGCAACGAGGACCCGATGCTGAAGCCGGGGCTGACCGAGATCATCAACGCGATCAAGCCGCCGGCCGGTCTCTTCATCTTCGAGGAACGGAATTTCGGCCCCGTGGCGGTCTCGCTCGCTGTGCAGGACAATGACCTTGCCGGCATCCTCCAGCTTGGCGTCAAGGCGGAAAGACAGGGTCAGGGTATCGGCACCGACATTCTCGGCGCGTCGATCCGCTGGGCTAAGATCCGCGGCGCGCGGCGTGCCTGGGTGCAGGTCGAAGCCGACAATGCAGCCGGACTTGCGCTGTACCGCAAAACCGGATTCCGTGAAGTCTACCGGTATGCCTACCGAGGACCGGAAAACCCATGAGCGATACGCGCCAGCACCCCATCCTGCTCGTGGCCGCCTGCGCGCTCGTCGACACCGACGGTCGCATCCTGCTTGCGCAACGCCCCGAAGGCAAATCGCTGGCGGGTCTCTGGGAGTTTCCGGGTGGAAAGGTCGAGAAGGGCGAAACGCCCGAGGAGACGCTGATACGGGAACTCGACGAGGAGCTTGGTATCCACACCAAGGTCGCGTGCCTCGCGCCGCTGACGTTCGCGAGCCACACCTATGACGACTTTCACCTGCTGATGCCGCTCTACATCTGCCGACGCTACGAAGGCATCGCCGTCGGGCGTGAGGGACAGGCGCTCAAATGGGTGCGGCCCCGCGATCTCAGGGATTACCCCATGCCGCCGGCGGACGAGCCGCTTATCCCTTTCCTCATCGATTTGCTGTGATATTCCTGCCGCAACCTTAGGATTTGCATGCTTCGTTAATCGATCGTTTATACCCCTGGGGCAAATAATCTCTCTCGAAAACAAGTGTGCGTGTGCGAGAGATTGTTGATGCGTGACGAAGATTTCTGGAACGCGGTCCAGGACAAGGACCTGACGCCTGCCGGATCCACTCGGACCGGCGTCCTGAACCTTGCACTGCTGTTCGGCACTGCCGTGATCGCGCTCGCCCTTGTCCTGACGCCCGTTCTCTCTTCGAAGACGAGCCCAAGGATGATGGCCAATACGCCCGACCAGTTCGACATGATCAAGACGGGTTCGATTCCGTCCGAGGGCACCGGGAAGCGTTATACCGTACGCCGCAGCGTCCTGCAGGAAATGCCGGGCGCGGTCTGCATCATCAACGGTGAAGGGTCCAGCAGCGGCTGCTGAACGTTTCGCAATCCGGCCCGGCCAGACGGTCCGAAAGAGGAATGGAAATGATAGAGAATTTTATTAAGCCATTTCTGAAAGACGAGCGCGGGGCAACGGCTGTCGAATATGGCCTCCTTGCGGCACTTATCGCGATCGGCCTTTTGTCCGGCCTCACCGCGTTCAGCGACTCGCTCAACAACGTGTTCATGACCATCGACACGAGCATCAACGAAGCGGGCTGACGATCGGCGACGCCTAGCTCTCAGGGATGCCTTTCAGCGCATCTGCAAGCCGGACCTTGGCGGAACCCGGCTTCAATGGCTTTTGCTGGCTTTCGTGCGGAGCCCAGCCGGAGGCGTATATGATCGAGAAGGTCGCACGGATGCGCCCGTCCGGGTCCGAGTGGCGCTCGGCGTAAAGTTCGGCCGCACGCAGGAACACCGTCCGCGAAAGCGGCCTGCGACTGCGCGCCGCCAGCGGATTGGCCATGCCCATTGCCCGCAGGTCCTTCATCAGCGGGAAAATCGAGTCGTAGCGGACCGTATAGGTCTCCTTGTCGGTAACCGGCAACGCGAAGCCGCCCCGCTGAAGCAGCGCACCCACTTCCCGGACGTCCGGGAACGGAATGACCCGCGGACTTGCACCGCCCGCAACCTCGCTTTCCGCCGCCAGCAGGACATCGCGCAACTCCTTCAGCGTCTCGCTTCCCGGGATGGCGGCAAGGAACAGGCCGTCCGGCGCAAGCGCGCGGCGTATCTGCACGAAAACTCCCGGAGTATCGCCGGTAAGGTGGAGCGACAGCGGCGAGACGATGAGGTTCACCGATTGCGGATCCAGCGGGACGATTTCGAGGGATGAAACGGTCACCGTGGCACCATCGTCTGCAAAGCGCTGATCCGTCTCGATCCGTTCGATCGAGCCGACCTTGCCGGTGGCGGCAAGCGCCTTTGCCGTGGTTCCCGTGTAACCGTGCAGTTCGGCCGCGTGCTCGAAGTGGCGCTCGACGACACTCAGGCGCTCCGCAAGTTCGCGCGCCGCGATATCGAGCAGAAAATCTGCGCGGTCCGGGCTCGAAAGCGCCCGAACACGGTTCCTCTCGATGAGAGCCTGGTCAAAAAGTGTCTCCACGGCTGTCGTCCAATCCGCTAAGTTTCTGCTGCGGGTCCCTGTTGCCCGCCATCTTCGCACCGCTTTGGCCGCACACAGATAGTAAAGTCAACCTGATGTCGCAAAGACTGACGAGCAGATTGCGCGGACGTGTCGTTTCCGCCCTGACCACTGTGGCGGGTGCGGCGGTCGACTTCGCCTATCCGCCCTCCTGCTTCGGCTGCGGTGTCTTGCTCGAGCGGGACCAGGGCATCTGCGGTCGCTGCTGGTCCGCCGTCCGCTTCATCGAGCGCCCCTATTGCGAGGTCCTGGGGCTACCCTTTTCCCACGACCTCGGGCGGGAGATACTGAGTGCAGAGGCGATTGCTAACCCGCCGCCCTTTGACCGCCTTCGCTCTGCCGCCCTGCACGACGAGCTGGCCAGAGGGCTCGTGCACGCCTTGAAATACCGCGACCGGACCGATCTGGCCCGCATCATGGCGCGGTGGATGGTAAGGGCGGCCGACGGTGCGCTCGATACATGCGATGCGATCGTGCCCGTGCCCCTCCACCGCACGCGCCTGCTTTGGCGCAAGTTCAACCAGTCGGCCGAACTTGCCCGCGCGATCGGCCGCATCTCCGGCAAGCCCGTTATCGTCGATGCCATCAAGCGGACCCGGCGGACCCGGCGACAGGTAGGTCTTGGCGCGCGCGCCCGCGAAGACAACGTCCGCGGCGCCTTCGCGGTGACGGAAACAGGCCGGATCTCGCTTGCGGGCAAGCGCATCGTGCTTGTCGACGATGTCTACACGACCGGTGCCACCGTTTCGTCCATTAGCCGTGTTCTCAAGCGTGCGGGCGCCCGCGAGGTTGTGGTTTTGACCTTTGCAAGGGCCATGGCAGAACCTATATGAAGATCAAGCGCGAGCCGCGCAAACTGATGGAGCATGTGTTTTATGGCACCGGTGGTAATCTATACGCGACAGTTCTGCGGCTATTGCAGTGCGGCGAAGAAACTCCTCGAGAACAAGGGCGTTCCGTTCGAGGAACATGACGCGACCCACTCCCAGGAACTACGCCAGGAGATGATCCGCAAGGCGAATGGCAGGAGCACCTTCCCGCAGATCTTCATCGGCGAGGAACATATTGGTGGCTGCGACGACCTGCATGCGCTCGATCGCGAGGGCAAGCTCGATCCGTTGCTGGCCGCCTGAGGAGACTGTCGATGACCGTCAAGATCGCCGCCATCCAGATGTGCTCCGGGGTTGACCCTGAGAAGAACGTCGCGACGCTGGCACGTCTCGTCGAAAGCGCTGCAGCGGCGGGGGCGGTCTATGTACAGACTCCGGAAATGACCGGGGCGATCCAGAAGAATCGCGCCGGGCTCCAGGCCATATTGAAGCCGGAAGAGGAAGACATTGTCGTGCGCCGGGCGGCATTGCTCGCCCGCGACCTCGGGATCTTCCTGCATATCGGATCCACCGCCATCGCGCGGCCGGACGGCAAGGTCGCCAATCGCGGCTTCCTCTTCGCCCCCGGCGGAGAGCGCGTATGCAGTTACGACAAGATCCACATGTTCGACGTGGATCTCGACAACGGCGAGAGCTGGAGGGAAAGCTCGGTCTATGCACCCGGCAGCACAGCACGCGTTGCTAGTCTTCCGTTCGCTAAGCTCGGTTTCGCCATCTGTTACGACGTGCGGTTCCCCGAGCTCTTCAAGGCAGAAGCACAGGCCGGTGCCGAGATCATTTCCCTGCCTGCGGCGTTCACGCGCCAGACCGGCGAGGCCCATTGGGAAACGCTCCTGAAAGCCCGTGCGATCGAGAATGGCGTCTTCGTCATCGCCGCCGCTCAGGCAGGCCTGCATGAGGACGGCCGGGAGACGTTCGGTCATTCGATGATCATCGACCCCTGGGGCCGGGTTCTCGCCTCTGCAGGCGGCACCGGCGAGGATGTCATCACCGCCGAAGTAGACCTGTCCGCCGTCGCCGCCGCCCGCGCGAAGATCCCCAATCTGAAGAACGGTCGTCCGTTCACGGTGGAGGAGATCGCGCTGCCAGCGAAAGGAGGCGTTGCCGCTTGATCCGTTTTGATCTGATCTGTGACCACGGGCACGAATTCGAGGGCTGGTTCACCTCCGGAAGCGATTTCGACCGGCAGCAGGAAAGGCACCTCGTCACATGTCCCGCCTGCGGCTCTGCCACTGTCTCCAAAAGGCTGATGGCACCGGCGGTATCCACCGCCCGCAGCAGGGAAGGGCAGCACAGCCTCGTCATGAACCCGCAGCAGCAGGAAATGGTGAGCAAGCTGCGCGAAATCGTCGACACGATCCGCGCGAACGCCGACGACGTAGGAGAACGCTTTCCCGAGGAAGCCCGCAAGGTCCACTACGGAGAGACGGAACAACGCGGACTGATCGGCCGCGCGAGCGCCGAAGAGGCAAAGGCGCTGATCGAGGAAGGGATCCAGATTGCTCCCCTGCCCGTTCTGCCGGACGACGTGAACTGAGTGTCGTCACGGCCGTATCATCTTGCGATGTACAATTTCGGCCTCCATGTCGACGACTATGAGAGCCCGGCGGTAGAGGGCTTCCGCCTGCGCGAGGCTGCGAATTTCGAGGCGGCATCGCGCGCGAGCGGTTTCGTTGCACGCTCCGCCTATCCGGACGAACAGGACCTCGAATGCTGGGGTCCGCAGCAGTTCCCCCGCTTCCTGGAAGGGAGCGGCTTCGAGAGCGGGCCTTCCTCGCTCTCCCTCTGGACCGACATCGAATCCTTGATGGCCTTTTCCTACAACGGCGTTCATGCGGATGCCCTGAAGCATGCCCGCAAGTGGAACCGGAAACAGGCCTGGCCGCCTCTCGTACTCTGGTGGGTGCCGGAAGGCGAACGGCCGACGTGGGCGGAAGGGGCCGGGCGGCTGGAACATCTGCATGACCATGGAGCGAGCAGCCGCGCCTTCACGTTCAAGCTGCCCTTTGATCGCACCGGGTCACCCTACTCCGTCGACCGGACCGCTATGCGCGAAAAAGTGCTGGCAAACAGACCTGGCCAGGCGGATCTGCTTTCGCACGTTCGCGCACTGAAGGCCTGATCACTTCGCTCGCGCGGCAACCATCATGTAGTTGACATCCATGTCCTTCGACAGGTTCCACTGATTGGACAGCGGACTGAAGAATACTCCTGTTCGCTCGACGACCGTAAGACCGGCTGCCGAAAGCGGACGCTCGATTTCTTCTGGACGCACGAGTTTCTCGTACTGATGCGTACCGCGCGGTAGCCAGCGCAGAATGTTCTCGGCCGCAAATATTGCGAGCGCCGCGGCCTTGAGCGTCCGGTTGATGGTGGCCACGAACATCATGCCGCCGGGACGCACCATGGATGCACAGGTCGACAGGAAGAAGTCGACATCGGCGACATGCTCCACGACCTCCATGTTGAGGACGATATCGAACGTCTCGCCCGCCTCGGCGAGCGCTTCCGCCGTGACCGCCCGATAATCGACGGCAACTCCGCTCCCAGCCGCATGCGCCTTGGCAATACCGATGTTCTTCTCGGACGCATCGGCTCCGATCACATCCGCTCCCATCCGCGCTATCGGCTCCGACAGAAGTCCGCCGCCGCAACCGATATCGAGAACGCGCAGCCCCTCCAGCGGCCTGTGGCCGCGGGGATCGCGTCCGAAATGCTGCGACACGAGATCGCGGATGTAGGTGAGCCGGACGGGATTGAACTTGTGGAGCGGACGGAACTTGCCCGTCGGATCCCACCATTCCGCAGCCATCGCCGAGAAGCGGTCGACTTCCGCCTGGTCAATCGTCGTGCGTGATGGCTCGTTCATGGCGTTTTCCTGTACTGCTGCCCGTTTGAAGTCGGACGGCTGGACACGGATGTCAAGGGCCTTGAGGAGGACAGGCAAATTCGACGCACCGGCGGTTCCCTTCCGCGCGGCGCGGGGGTCCTTGCAGCGGCCACTGTTGTAGCTTATCACCACGGAAGGACTTTGCCGCGAAAGTTGCACCGGACGCGGTCGGCCAGTTACCACTTCCGGATTTCAAGGACATGACGGAGCGCCCCCGGAGCAGATCTGGTAAAGTTTTCTTCGTCGTTTTGCTGCTGTGTATCGTCGCCGCGATCACCGCCACTTTCCTGGCCGCCAACAACCTGCGCAACCTGAACACCCTGCTCGTCCGGTTCGGCTTCGAGCCGATCGACCTCTTGGGAGCACAGGCGCCGGTCGAGCCCCGTAAGAAGCAGGCCGTACGCAAGGAACCGCCACGCCCTCAGGTTGAACTCCCGGACCACCTCATGGCGGGACAGGGGGCCCTTGAGACGAAGTTCATCCGGTCCATCCGAAGGAACCCGCGCGCGCTCTGCGACGACCTCCAGAAGAGGGGGATCGTCAGTTCAGGATGGAAGGAAGGTCTGCTCGAGACCGGCGGTTGGGAATGCTCGGCGTTCCGGGAATATCCATCCGGTGAAAAGGACGGCGCCGCCCCCTCTTCGACGTTCCTTTCCATTCGCGGATCGAAGGAAGAGTTCGTCACGAGCTTCAGGATAAAGCTCAACATCGAGAATACCGAAAGCCAGAAACAGGTCACCGACGCGGTCATTGCGGCAACCGAGGTGTTTCTGGCGGAAGTTCGATGGAACGACGCGCCTGAGATCCTCGACAACATCCGGGCACTCAAGGAGTTCGACGTGGTACGGTTCGGAAACCGGATCCAGCTGAAGAGGGAAGCGGGAGACACGCCACGCTTCAATTTTCTCGTGACTCCGGATCGCAAGCGCCCCGCCAATCCGTACCTTCCTGACTACTTCGACCGTGACCGCTGGCTTCCCCTCCCCGATGATGCCGCCGGAAAACGCTGACGTCTTGCGGCGAAGGTGTTTTGCGTTCACGATCAGGCAGTTCCAGTAGGAGATCCGCCCGGAGAACGCCTTGCAGGAAAGCATCCGCCATCGCGGCTTCTCGATGCGCTCCGAACGTGGAAGGCCGCGAGGCATGCCGTGGTTGACAGCAACGGTTGCGGTGAGCCTCGTGCTGCCGGTTGCTGCCATGGGTGCAGGCCTGCCCGACGGCTTGTTGTCGGGCGAGCAACTGTGGACCGACAGGCCGGTCCGGATAGACCGGGCGAAACAGACATTCGAGCGGATCGAGATCGAACGGCCAGTCCTGCCGTTGAGCCTCGACATTCCCTCCCGGGTTATCGTCTTCGATAGCACGTCCTTCCTGCACGAAGGGCGGATCTACGTCTTAAATGGAGGAATTGCCGTTGGCCCGCGCAGGCTTTGCCACGACGAGGCCCAGCGGGTCTTCACCTGCGGCCAGCAGGCACGCCTCTACCTCAAGCGGTTGATCGCCACGCGGACACTGCAGTGCCGGGAACTCTATCGCGTTGCGATCGCGCACTTCGTGGACTGCTACATTGGTGGCAGGGATCTCTCCGAGATCCTCGTCGCAAAGGGGGCTGCCTGGGCGGCGACGCGATCGCTGCAGAATGCGCAGCGCCAGAGCATGAACGAGGGGCGCGGCATATGGACAGACACGGAATGCCGCGCGCAGGCGCACTGCGCGTCCGAGTCCACCGCCCGGTAAAGCTGCCCCGCCAGCCGCCGCCCTTGCAGGCTTGGATACGGACCACGGATGGGAGCAGAAACTGTTTCCTCCGTCAGCGATCTCGCTTATGACGGTTCCATGAAATCGCTGTTGAGCCGGATCGTTCGCCCAGTGCCTGCATCAGATCCCGAGAATACCCGCCGCAGGAGACTGCGGATCGACGACATGCCGTTTCCGATCTACGCGATCGGGGATGTTCACGGCTGTTACGACGAATTGATCGACGCAGAGAGGAGGGTGTTGGCTGACCTCGGTTCCCCCGACCGAGAGGCGACCCTGATCTACCTCGGCGACTATGTGGATCGCGGGCCGAATTCGAAGGCTGTTCTGGATCATCTCGCGCGCCGCAACCATGGCGACGGCCTTACGCGCATCGCTCTATGCGGCAATCACGACGATGCGTTCCTCAGCTTCATCAACGACCCCGCGAACACGATGTACTGGCTGGATTTCGGCGGGGACGCGACTCTGCGCTCCTACGGCATCGAGCCCTACCAGTATTTCGGACGCTCGGGCGGGCTGACCGAGTTGAAGTTGCGGATGAAAGAGGTGATCCCGCAGGAGCATGTCAACTTCCTGCAGTATCTCCCCATCGCGCTCCAAGTTCGCAGCGTCGTCTTCGTCCATGCCGGCGTTCGCCCCGGCGTTCCCATGGAACGGCAGAGCGACGAGGATCTCATCTGGATCCGAGAACCGTTCCTGACCGAAGGACCGCGCCTTCCGCTCGTGGTCATCCACGGCCACACCGCGTCCCAGGAGCCCGTCTTCGACGAGCGCCGCATCTGCATCGATACCTGCTGCTATGCAACGGGGCGGCTCGCCGTCCTGAGGTTGGGACCGCACGGAGCCCATATTCTCTGAAGACAATGCCGAGGGCCCGGCGACCAACCGCCGGTGCCATCGTGCCAGACGGCGATTGCCGTCGCTCCCTGCCTAGTGGCGGCCGAACTCATCCTCAATGCGAATGATGTCGTCCTCGCCGAGGTAGGATCCCGTCTGGACCTCGATGAGTTCGAGCAGGATCTTCCCCGGATTTGCGAGGCGATGGACCTCGCCCTGGGGAATGTAGACAGACTCGTTTTCGCGTAGCGGAACCGTCTTGGTCCCGATCGTCACCTCCGCGGTGCCGCGCACGACGATCCAGTGTTCCGAGCGATGGTGGTGCTTTTGCAGGGAGAGCCGCTTGCCTGGCGTCACGAACAGACGCTTGACCTGGAACCGGTCGCCGTTCAGCACCGATGTATAGCCGCCCCAGGGTCGATAGGATGTGCGGTGCGTTTCCGTGAGCTTGGCGGTCTCCGCGATCGCAGCGAGGTGCTTGACCATCTTGCCTACACTCTGGCTATCCTCCAGGCGTCCGACATAGACGGCATCCTCGCTCGCGATGACCGCCAGATCGTCCAGCCCCTGAACGGCGACGTGGATATCCTTCGAAAGGACGAGGGAATTGCGCGTATCGAGCAACGTCGCCCTTCCATCCGAAACATTGCCCTGTTCATCGTGCTTGCCGAGCTTCCAGACCGAGTCCCAGCTGCCGAGATCCGACCAGGTGATCGGGGAGGGAACAACCGCGGCAATCGGTGTTTTCTCGAAGACCGCGTAGTCCACGGAAATGTCCGGTGCGCGTGCAAATGCCTCCGCGTCGAGCCTCTCGAAATCGAGATCCCGTTCGGCTTTTGCAAGCGCATCGCCGACTGCCTCGACAACCGCGCTGGCATGGACGCGCAACTCCTTGAGGAACGGACCGACCGGCAACATGAACATACCGGAGTTCCAGAGATAGTTGCCGGACGCCAGCATCTCTTCGGCGCGGTCGCGATCCGGCTTTTCTACGAACCGCTTCACAGCATGCGCTCCGCTTGAAAGCGGATCGCCTATTTCGATGTAGCCATAACCGGTAGCGGGTTCCGTCGGGGTGATGCCGAAGGTCACGAGCCGGCCAGCCTCAGCCGCTTCGCGGGCCTTGCGAATGCAATCGAAATAGACGCTGTCGGCGGTGATCTCGTGATCGGAGGCAAGGACCTGCATGATCGCATCTTCGCCGAAGGCCGCGGCCGTGATGAGTGCAGCCACGGCCAGAGCCGGTGCGGTGTTCCGCGCCACGGGCTCGAGCACGATCGATTTCAATTCAACACCCGCGGACCTGGCCTGCTCGGCGACAAGAAAGCGGAAATCCGCGTTGGTCACGACGATCGGCTGCTCGTAAAGCGCCGGATCGGAGACCCTTTCGAGGGTCTTCTGAAAGAGCGTCTTGTCGCCCAGAAATTCCAGAAACTGCTTCGGTGCCGAAGCGCGAGACAAAGGCCACAACCGGGTGCCTTTTCCACCGGCCATGATGACGGGTACAATCTTGTCAGTCATAAACTCTCATTCCCAAAACCAGCAACCGATATAGGTCAGCAAGGCGGAGTGTCCACCCCGGAACGATGGATGCACGAATGCCCACTCCCCTCTGCGTGGAGCAAATCTACCGGAAACTGATTAAGGAAGATGTCCCGTGCGGACGATTTTCACGGCCGCGGACTATCAATCATGCCGAAGCCGCAGAAGAATCGGCAAAGAAAAACCCCGCACATGGCGGGGTTGCTTCAAGAGGCTGTTCCTGACTTTCAGGCAGGAATGACGATGCCCTGCAGCGTGGTCAGCTGGGCCAGATGGCTCTCCAGTCCGTGACGCTGTTCATCGGTGGTCGCGCCGGCAAGCTCGTTGCGGGCGATTTCGATGCGCTTGGCAATGTCTTCGCGATTGACTTCGTCCACGTGGACCGCCGATTCCGCGAGAACCGTGCAACCGGTCGGCAGGATATCCGCAAAGCCGCCGAAAATGACGAACCGATCGGTCGTGCCGTCAGCGAAACGGACAGTGATCACGCCGGGCTTGATCGTCGTCATCGTCGGGGCGTGATTGGCCATAACGGTCATTTCGCCCTCGGTTGCCGGAATGACGACTTCGCTGACGCTTGCCGACAGGAGCAGGCGCTCAGGGGAAACGAGTTCGAGATTGAAGCTATCGGCCATAACGATTCACTTTTTCTGATCTGGTCAGAGCTGGGAAGACGCCCGCCCGAGCGGGCGCCTTTCGGCATTGGCTTATCAAGCGGCTTCGGCAGCCAGCTTCTTTGCCTTCTCGACGGCTTCCTCGATGGAGCCGACCATGTAGAAGGCAGCTTCCGGCAGGTGGTCGTACTCGCCGTTCACGAGGCCCTTGAAGCCCTTGATCGTGTCTTCGAGAGCAACCAGCTTGCCCGGGGAACCGGTGAACACTTCGGCGACGAAGAACGGCTGGGACAGGAAGCGCTCGATCTTGCGGGCGCGGGCCACGGCCAGCTTGTCGTCTTCGGAGAGTTCGTCCATGCCGAGGATGGCGATGATGTCCTGGAGCGACTTGTAGCGCTGCAGGGTCGTCTGCACCTTGCGCGACACTTCGTAGTGCTCTTCGCCGACGATCATCGGGTCGAGCATGCGCGAGGTCGAGTCGAGCGGGTCAACGGCCGGGTAGATACCCTTTTCAGCGATCGAACGCGACAGAACCGTCGTTGCGTCCAGGTGGGCGAACGAGGTTGCCGGTGCCGGGTCGGTCAAGTCGTCGGCGGGAACGTAGATCGCCTGAACCGAGGTGATCGAGCCCTTGGTGGTCGTGGTGATGCGTTCCTGCATCTGGCCCATGTCGGTTGCGAGCGTCGGCTGATAGCCCACGGCCGAAGGAATACGGCCGAGAAGTGCCGACACTTCCGAACCCGCCTGGGTGAAGCGGAAGATGTTGTCGACGAAGAACAGAACGTCCTGGCCCTTGTCGCGGAAGTCTTCTGCGATCGTCAGACCGGTCAGTGCCACGCGGGCGCGTGCACCCGGCGGCTCGTTCATCTGGCCGTATACGAGGGCTGCCTTGGAGCCTTCGCCACCGCCGTGCTTGTTAACGCCGGACTCGATCATTTCGTGGTAGAGGTCGTTGCCTTCGCGGGTACGCTCACCCACGCCTGCGAACACCGAGTAACCACCGTGCGCCTTGGCGACGTTGTTGATCAGTTCCATGATGAGAACGGTCTTGCCGACGCCTGCACCGCCGAAGAGGCCGATCTTGCCACCCTTTGCATACGGAGCGAGAAGGTCGACGACCTTGATGCCGGTGACGAGGATCTGTGCTTCCGTGGACTGCTCAACGTAGGCCGGAGCGTCCTGGTGGATCGCACGCTTGGAAGCGGTGACCAGCGGACCGGCTTCATCGACGGGCTCGCCGATGACGTTCATGATACGGCCGAGCGTTTCGTCGCCGACCGGTACCGAGATCGGTGCGCCGGTGTCGGTGACGGCCTGGCCGCGGACGAGACCTTCGGTCGAGTCCATGGCGATCGTGCGGACGGTGTTCTCGCCGAGGTGCTGGGCGACTTCGAGAACCAAGCGGTTGCCGTGGTTGTCGGTTTCCAGCGCGTTCAGGATGAGCGGCAGTCCACCTTCGAACGCCACGTCGACGACGGCGCCGATGACCTGCGTCACGCGGCCGGTTGCGCCCTTGGCGCTGACCGACGATACGGTGGAAGCGGCCTTAGCAGTTGCCGTCTTGCGCGGTGCAGCGGGCTTCTTTTCCGCCGCGGTTTCTTTCGGGGTAGCTGCCTTAGCCATGATTCTTACCCTCTTTGTCCTGGTCCTTAGAGCGCTTCAGCGCCCGAGATGATTTCGATGAGTTCCTTGGTGATCTGAGCCTGACGCTGGCGGTTGTAGCTGAGCGTCAGCTTATTGATCATCTCACCGGCATTACGTGTCGCGTTGTCCATGGCGCTCATCTTGGCACCCATTTCACCGGCGACGTTCTCGAGCAAGGCCCGGAAGATCTGAACGGAAATGTTGCGCGGGATGAGATCGCTGAGGATCGCTGCAGCATCCGGCTCGTAGTCGTAGATCGCCGAGGCATTGTCCTGCGCAACAGCTTCGCCGGCGGATGCCGGGATCAACTGCTGAGCCGTCGGGATCTGCGCGATGACCGACTTGAACTCGGAATAGAACAGCGTGCAGACGTCGAACTCGCCCTTTTCGAAGAGCCCGATCACCTTGCGGCCGATGACATCCGCGTTGCCGAAACCGATGCGCTTCACTTCGCGAAGATCGACACGGTCAATGATCAGCGACGCAAATTCGCGGCGAAGGATATCGAAGCCCTTCTTGCCGACGCAGATGATCTTGACCGTCTTGCCGTTCGCCAGAAGCTTGCGCGTGTGGTCACGGGCGAGGCGGGCGATCTGCGAGTTGAAACCGCCGCAAAGACCGCGTTCAGCCGTGCAGACGACGAGCAGGTGCACGTCGTCCTTGCCGGTACCCGTCATCAGGCGCGGAGCGCTCTCGTCCTGGCCGACCGCCTGAGCGATGTTGGCCAGAACAGAACTCATGCGCTGCGAATAGGGCCGCGCGGCCTCGGCCGCCTCCTGCGCACGCCGAAGCTTCGCCGCGGCGACCATTTTCATCGCCTTGGTGATCTTCTGCGTCGCCTTGACGGAGGCGATCCGGTTTTTCAGATCCTTAAGTGAAGGCATCCGTTGTCCGTCCTAGAATGGAACCCGATCAGGCGAAGGATTTGGCGAAAGCATCGAGCGCAGCCTTGAGCTTGCCCTTGATGTCGTCGCTGATGGCCTTGTCCTTGCGGATAGCTTCGAGAATGTCCTTGCCTTCGGAACGCATGTAGGTGAGCAGGCCCTGCTCGAACTTGCCAACCTGGTTGACAGGCAGCTTGTCGAGGTAGCCGTTCACGCCGGCGAAGATCACCGCGACCTGCTCTTCCGTCTTCAGCGGCGAGAACTGCGGCTGCTTCAGGAGTTCGGTCAGTCGTGCACCACGGTTCAGCAGGCGCTGCGTCGCAGCGTCGAGGTCCGAACCGAACTGGGCAAAGGCGGCCATTTCGCGATACTGGGCGAGTTCACCCTTGATCGAGCCTGCGACCTGCTTCATCGCCTTGATCTGAGCGGCCGATCCCACGCGGGAAACCGACAGACCGACGTTAACGGCCGGGCGGATACCCTGGTAGAACAGGTCCGTTTCGAGGAAGATCTGGCCGTCGGTGATCGAGATCACGTTGGTCGGGATGAATGCGGAAACGTCGTTGCCCTGCGTTTCGATGACCGGCAGAGCGGTCAGCGAGCCAGCGCCGTTGTCGTCGTTCAGCTTTGCAGCGCGCTCGAGCAGGCGGGAGTGCAGGTAGAAAACGTCGCCCGGATAGGCTTCGCGGCCCGGCGGACGGCGCAGCAGGAGCGACATCTGGCGGTAGGAAACGGCCTGCTTGGACAGGTCGTCATAGCCGATGAGGGCGTGCTTGCCGTTGTCGCGGAAGTATTCGCCCATCGCGCAGCCGGCGAACGGTGCGATGTACTGCATCGGAGCAGGGTCCGAAGCGGTCGCAGCAACGATGATCGAGTACTGCAGAGCGCCGCGCTCTTCGAGAACCTTCACGAACTGGGCAACCGTCGAACGCTTCTGGCCGATAGCGACGTAAACGCAGTAAAGCTTGTCGCCTTCCGGTCCGTTGTCGTGGATAGCCTTCTGGTTCAGGATCGTGTCGAGAATGATCGCGGTCTTGCCGGTCTGGCGGTCGCCGATGACGAGCTCGCGCTGACCACGGCCGACCGGGATGAGAGCGTCGATGGCCTTGAGGCCGGTAGACATGGGCTCATGCACCGACTTGCGCGGGATGATGCCCGGCGCCTTGACGTCGACGCGTGCGCGCTGCTTGGCATTGATCGGGCCCTTGCCGTCGATCGGGTTGCCGAGCGCGTCGACCACGCGGCCGAGCAGCTCCGGACCAACCGGAACGTCCACGATGGCACCGGTCCGCTTGACGATGTCGCCTTCCTTGATGTCGCGGTCGGAGCCGAAGATAACGACACCGACGTTGTCGGATTCAAGGTTCAGCGCCATGCCGCGAATTCCGCCCGGGAATTCGACCATTTCGCCGGCCTGCACATTGTCGAGTCCGTAGACGCGGGCAATACCGTCACCGACGGAAAGCACCTGGCCGACTTCGGAGACTTCTGCCTCCTTGCCGAAGTTTTTGATCTGATCTTTGAGAATTGCGGAAATTTCCGCGGCGCGGATATCCATCAGCCGACCTCTTTCAGTGCAAGCTTAAGGGTAGAGAGTTTGGTGCGAAGGGAAGTATCGATCTGACGGGAACCGACCTTGACGATCAGCCCACCGAGAATCGAGGGGTCGAGGGTGACGTTAACAGTCACGTCTTTGCCGGTGACGCCCTTGAGCGCCGCCTTCAATTCGTTCGTCTGCGCCGCGGTCAGCGCATGGGCCGAGGTCACGTCCGCAGCAATTTCGCCACGATGGCGGGCTGCGATCACGCGATAGGCCTTGATGATTCCGGAAAGGACAAACAGGCGGCGATTGGAGGCTACCACCTTGAGGAAATTGTCGACGAGACCCTTGATGCCGGCCTTTGCCGCAATTGCCGAAATAGCTTTCAGCTGATCTTCAGCAGAAAAAACCGGGCTGAGGATGAGGCGCTTGAAATCTGCGCTCTCGTCGATCATGGCCTGGATGCGATCGAGCTCCGCACCGACGCTCTCGGCCGAGCCAGCTTCAAGCGCGAGTTCGAAAAGCGAGGACGCATATCTCTCTGCAACACCGGAAATAAGCTGGGATGTGTCTGCCACGGGCACAAGCTTCTCTTATTTTCATTCAGAGCGGTTGCCTCTGGAGAAATCCACAGGCCCAAAACCCTGAAAACGTTGCGATTTTCTTCAGCTCCCACAGGCTCGACGGCCCGCTTTTTCTGAATTTCGCGGTTCGTCTAGCATACGAAGTCTGGACTCGCAACACGCGCAGAGCACGAATACGACAGAAGTCGACGAGACTCTGCGCAAAAAATGGCGAAATTGGATCAGGTTTGCACCGGCAACGGCGATGCTGACCGCAAGCTCAAAGGAATCCGAAGACGTAGGCAAGCGGCAGACCCGCCAATATGCCTTGGACGAAGAGGAGGATGAGGCTCTTCACGCCGAACGAGCGGTCCGACATCATCGAGAGGATGCGACCGAACGCCGCGAGGGCGAAAGCGCCGCCCATGGCGAGGTAGATCCAGCTTTGCGCCAGAAGAAGTGCGGCAATCGCAAGCCCTGCATGGAACCCGCCGATCGAGCGCGCGGCTGCAAGCCCTTCGCTGTTGCTGTCCCTCAGCTCCAGACCGCTCAACCGCAAGGCGAGACCGGGCGCGAAGAGACCGAGGAGCCCGATAAGCGCAGTCACCACCGCCGCCGAAAACGCCAGGAATTCACCGGTTTCCGTCGGCACGTAGAATTCCATGGGCTGATCTCCGGTTGCCTGCCATAAGTCCTTCGGCGTTATGGCATAGTTCGCACTTCCCCGGAACGTGGATCGCACGCTTATGCACCGGGATAAATGAAGGCGCGGAACGATCGCGACGATCAGCCTCCCCACGCGGAAAAGGTTGAATTCCCGCCCGCGCTTTCGGCATTCCCGCGAATCAGGAATGCGCTCCACCAGCAGCTTTGATGCCATTTCGGGTTGAGGACCGCTGAAAGCTCCGGCGGATCCGCCCTAGAGAAAGCTCTGCGGATCGATGTCGATCTGGACCTGGATACTGCCGCGCACCTTCGGCCCGCGCCCTACGGTTTCGCGGACAAAGGCCTGCATGTCGCTGTTGCGTCGGCCATGAACCAGCAACCGGAACCGGTGCCTGCCGCGGACAAGCGCAAGAGGGGCCTCGGCGGGGCCGAGGATCGAGATACCGGAGACGGCCGGCGCCGCCTGGCGCAAGCTCCGTGCATGCCCCTCCGCCTCGGCCCGGCTGTCGGCGGAGACGATGATCGACGCAAGCCGTCCGAAGGGTGGCAGGATCGCCTTCTCGCGCTCCCCGATCTCCCGCTCGTAGAAGGCTTCGGCGTCGCCTGAAACGATCGCCTGCATTACGGGGTGCATCGGCTGATAGGTCTGGATGAGGCCATGGCTCTTCAGTCCGGATCGGCCGGCGCGGCCCGTGACCTGCGACAGGAGCTGGAAGGTACGCTCGGCCGCTCGCGGGTCTCCGTTCGCAAGCCCGAGGTCGGCATCGACCACGCCGACGAGCGACATGAGCGGGAAGTTGTGCCCCTTTGCCACGAGCTGGGTGCCGATCACGATATCCGCCTCACCCTTGGCGATCGCCTCGAGCTCGAGCCGCAGTCGCTTGACGCCCATCAGATCGGAAGACAGGACGATCGTTCGGGCATCGGGAAAATGCTTCTCGACCTCTTCAGCGATTCGCTCCACCCCCGGCCCGCAGGCCGCGAGATGGTCGAATGTCCCGCATTCGGGGCAGACCTCGGGGGTCCTCTCCGCATAGCCGCAGTGATGGCACTGTATCTGCCCGCGAAAGCGATGCTCCACCAGCCAGCTCGAGCATTGCGGGCACTGGAAGCGATGGCCGCATACCCGGCAGAGTGTGAGCGGGGCATATCCCCGCCGGTTCAGGAACAGGAGTGCCTGTTCGCCCTTCTCGACGGTCTTGCCGATGGCGCGCAGCATGACTGGCGAGAGAAACCCGCCGCGCTGCGGCGGGTGTCGGCGCATGTCGACCAGGTGCAGGTCAGGCAGCGCCGCGTCGCCGAAGCGCGTCGGCAGGTGAAGCGTCCGATAACGGCCGACGTCGCCGTTTACCCGGCTTTCGACCGAGGGGGTCGCCGACACTAGGACGACCGGGAAATCTCCGATGCGCGCCCGGACGACAGCCATGTCGCGCGCGTTGTAGAAGACGCGGTCTTCCTGCTTGTAGGCGGGGTCATGCTCCTCGTCGACGATGACGAGGCCAAGTTCCTCGAACGGCAGGAACAAGGCGGAGCGAGCGCCCGCCACGACGCGAACGTCGCCGGTTGCCACCTGCCGCCATACCTTTTCTCGCGTACGCGGAGCGAGATCCGAATGCCATTCGGCGGGCTTGGAGCCGAATCGATCCTGAAAGCGTTCGAGAAAACCGGCGGTCAGGGCAATTTCGGGAAGAAGAATCAGTACCTGCTTCCCACGTCGGAGCGTCTCGGCGATTGCCTCGAAATAGACCTCCGTCTTACCGGATCCCGTGATGCCGTCGATCAGCGAGACGGCAAACACGCCTTCGCGGACGCTCTGCACCAGCGATTCGGCAGCCTCCGTCTGCGGTCCCTGCAGTCGCGGCTGCGTATAGTCGGGATCGGGTCGCGCGACGACCGGCGGCGGCGGCAGGAAAACGGTCTCGAAGCATCCTTGCAAAACGAGCCCGTCAATGACGCTGGAAGAGGTTCCGGCCGCATGCGCGAGACCGGATCGTGTCCACGGATGCCCTTCTTCTGCAAGGGACAGTACCCTCTCGCGGGCCGCCGTCACCCGCTCGGGTCTTGCCCCCGTGAAACGCAGCGCCTCGACCATCGGCTCGGGATCGAAGGCAGCCGGCGCGCGCAGCGCCATGCGCGCGACAAGCCCGGGCGGGGTCAGCGTGTATCCCGCGACCCAATCGAGAAAGGTCCGCATGTCCGCGGAAAGGGGCGGACAATCGAAGACCTTCTCGATGGGACGGAGCTTCTTTGGGTCGAGGGACCGTCACCACCATCGTCCCAGACGACACCGGACACCAGTCGCGGGCCAAGCGGCACCTGCACGATCGAGCCAGGCTCCACCGCCATGCCGTCCGGAACCGCATAGGAATAGGCTTGCGGTGCCGGCATGGGAACCAGCACCGGCACGCTGCGCACGGAAGGCGCATCGCCGAAGAGATCGACCGAATCGCTGCTCATGATCTGCGACCTTGCATGCGCCGGGCCGGGAAGAAAACGGGAAATGCGGAAAGCCAAGCCGCCTCGCGCGCAGGCCGATCGAGGCGCGCACCCTTCATGAAATCGATCCCGATGGCCGGCGTGAAATGCGGAAGCATGCCCTTCCCTACTCATTTCACCGAAACGAGGAAAGGGCAGTTTTCGACCGACTATCGCACGGCAAACGGCGTGTGCGGATCGCGCGCGAGTTCGAAGACGCTGTGGCGCTCGAGTGCGCGGGTGATGTCCACCGGGTCACCATCGAGTTTGTCGGGCGGGATGAGGTTGCCGACGGTGAATTCGAAGCGGTTACCCTTCTTGTTCAGAAGCTCGTGGAAGACGGTCATGTCGCGCAGTTCCGTGGACCACTTCGCCAGCCAGTAGAAGAGCCCCGAATTGCGGGCCTTCATATGGATAGGCAGGATTGGCAGGTCATGCTTGCGGGCAAGTGTCACGACCGAGGTCTTCCACGGCCGCTCCTTGAGCCGCCCTTCGGCCCAGTAGGCAATTCGCCCGGAGGGAAACAGGATGGCAGCCTTGCCGTCCGAAATCGCCCGGTTGGTGATCTGCAGCGTCTCGCGGGTTTTCAGCTTGCTCTTGTGCTCATCCCGCCACTCCACCGGAATGACCATCTCTACGATCCGCGGATTGACGCGGATGGCGTCGCGATTGGCGAAGAACATCATGTCCGGGCGCCGACGCTTGAGCAGGTCGAAGACGGCCACTCCGTCCGCTATGCCGGTCGGATGATTGCTCACGAGAAGAAATCCACCCGTCTTCGGGATCCGCTCTTCATTGCGAACCGCGATCTCGAGGCCAAGAATATCACTCAGGAATTCGAAAGCCTGGTATCCCGGCAGGTTCGCCACCGCATCCGCAAATTCGATCGCACGCCGGTAGTTGAGGATCGTGTAGACGAACGGCCTCAAGGCCGGCCACATCGGATGTCGCACGATGCGCGCGCCGCGCTCGGCGATGAGCGTATCCACGATATGACCCGGCTGGCCTTGCGAGACGAGCGCGAGGGTGTCAGCGAAGTGTCCGATCATCGTTGCCGAATCGCGCCTTGTCATGATGTGCCCGTTCGATTGCCGCCCAGATATGGCAACTCAGTGTGATCCTCAGATGACAGGCGGGCCGTCACCGTTAGCAAATCCCTAACACTGGCGCGTCACTATGACGGCTCTCTCTTTGGGGACCGACATGGATCAACTGCTAATCATCGCGGATTCGGAGCTCATGGCGGAGCGGCAGGTCTGGCTTGACGCTCTCGCCGAGGAACGCCGCCTGTCGGAAAACACGCTGACGGCCTATGAGCGAGATACCCGGCAGTTCCTCGGCTTTCTGACGGGTCATCTGGCGGGGCCGGCGAAACTTCGCGACATCCGCGAACTGCGCCCTGCCGACCTTCGTGCGTTTCTTGCTTCTCGCCGGCGCGACGGAGCGGGCGCGCGTACGCTCGGCCGCGGCCTTGCGGGCCTGCGTTCCTTCCTCCGCCATCTCGAAAGAAAGGGTCTCGTCAATGCAGCGGGTGCAGCGGCGGTCCGCTCGCCGAAGCAACCCAAATCACTACCGAAGCCGCTGACCGACCGGCAGGCGCTCGCCGTGGTCGATTCCGGCGAACAGCTGGCCGACGAACCCTGGGTCAGCCAGAGGAATGCCGCCGTTCTTGCCCTTCTCTATGGCTGCGGCTTGCGAATTTCGGAGGCTTTATCGCTGACGCCAGCGGATTTTTCCGGCACGCCCACTTCGCTGCGCATCGTCGGCAAGGGCAACAAGACGAGAATCGTTCCTTTGATCGAGGCGGCGCGCAAGGGCGTGACGGATTACATCGCCCTCTGCCCGTTCCAGCTGGCGGCCGAAGGGCCACTGTTCAGGGGAGCGCGCGGCGGACCACTCCGGGCGGCGATCATACAGCGCGAAATGCAGAAGTTACGCAGTGCACTCGGCCTTCCCGATACCGCCACGCCGCACGCGCTGCGCCATTCTTTCGCGACGCATCTGCTAGCAGGCGGTGGCGATCTGCGAACCATCCAGGAACTGCTCGGGCATGCAAGCCTCTCGACAACGCAGGTCTATACCGGTGTTGATTCCGCACGGCTGCTGGAGATCTACGACCGCGCCCATCCGCGTGCGTGACACCGGAAAAAGACGCTTTTGAACCCCATTGTTAAGGGAATGTGAGTGGCGACCTGGTAGGGTCGCGCGAGTATCATTCGGAGCATCGTGCATGGTCAGCTATGTTCATCGGGGTCGGGCGGCCGTGGCAAACGGCCTGGCGGAAGCCACACTGTGGCTGATGGCGGGGCTTCACGTTCTGGCCGCTCTATCGTTCGTCGCGGTCCTTTTCGCCGCGGCCCAAGCTGACGCCGCTGAAGAACCCGCAAGCTGCGGTGGCGCGAACATCCTCGCCGAAATTCAGGAAAGCGATCCGGCGATGTATCAGCGCCTCGTCGAGGAGGCCGGCGCCGCGCCAAACGGCAAGGGCATTTTCTGGAAGGTCGAGAAGGAGGGCACGGCCCCGTCGTACCTGCTTGGAACAATGCACGTCACGGACCCACGCGTCCTGGCGATGCCCGAGGCCGCACGCAGCGCCTATGCAGCCGCGTCGACGGTCGTCATCGAATCCGATGAGATCGCCGACGAGAAGAAGGCCGCGACCGCGCTGCTCGCGCATCCGGAACTCACGATGTTCATGGATGGGCGGACCATCACCGATCTCCTCGACAAGCACGACGTGGAAGTGCTTTCCGCGGGCCTGAAGAAGCGCGGGCTCTCGCTCGCTGCCGTTTCCCGGATGAAACCATGGATGCTCGCGAGCTTCGTAGCACTTCCGGCCTGCGAGCTCGCACGCAAAGCAGCCGGCGCATCCTTCCTCGACCAGAAGCTCGCGAAGGACGCGATAGCCGACGGCAAGACGCTGAAGGGTCTCGAAACGCTGCTGGAGCAAATCTCATCGCTGGACTCGCTGCCCCTGGAGCCGCAGCTCGAGGGCCTGGTTCAGACGGTAGCGCTCGGAGACCAGTTGAACGACGTGATCGAGACCATGAGCCAACTCTATCTCGCCGGCGATATCGGGATGATCATGCCGATGATGCGTGCGGCGGTGGCCGAGGATGAGGATGGCACCGGCTATGCAGACTTCGAGCAGCGCATCATCATCGATCGCAACCATCGGATGGCCGAACGGGGCGCGCCGATTCTCGACGGCGGAAATGTCTTCATGGCCGTCGGCGCATTGCACCTGCCTGGCGAAGAGGGCCTGATCGAGCTGTTTCGCAAACAGGGTTTCGTGATCACCAGGGTCCAATAGCGACTTCGGAAGAGCAGCTGTCAGGCAGACCGCACATTCGTGCAAAACGGGCGCAGGGTGGCGGGAACGATGCGCTTGTGCAGCGGGCCGACGAACAACAGGTAGACCCGGCCGAGCAGGTTCTTGCGGTGGACCAGTGTCGTGACACCGATGATCTGGCCGACAGCACCCTGCCTCGTGTCGACTACGATTCGGAAATCCAGATGACGGTCATCGAACCCGAGCACCGCCCTGTGCGGCGTTGCCTCGATCACTGGAAAACCGCCTGCACTCGCCCCTGCCTTCATCTCCACGGACCTCAGGCCGACAAGTGCCACCATGCGGTTTCTGAGAAACATCAGTCCACGAATCCACGAGGGCGGATTTTCCAACAGCCGGTACGCCGCATCGATCGGCGCCAGGCCGCCCTCGCGAAAATCGCCTTCGAAACGGTCACGCCAGTCGGCTGAGGGAAGTGGGGAGAGGAGATCGGCTTGCACGTGGGACGTCCTGTTTATGCCGAGCGGAGAATTTCTGCTGGTCGTGCAAAAGGAAATGGGACGAATCGCCGCCCCTGAGCCGAGACGCCAAGGAGACCTTCCCCCGCTCATCGCATCGACCGGTAGCTTCACGAAATGCAGAGAGCCCCGGTCCGTGCATGCCGGACCGGGGCTCTCTGCGGGGTATCAGTGGAAGACGATCACATATGGATCGGCTTGAAGAAGGCTGCGAGCGCCGCTTCCTTGACAGCCTCCGACATGGTCGGATGTGCATGGCAGGTGCGGCCCAGGTCTTCCGCGGAACCGCTGAATTCCATCAGCACGGCGATCTCGTGGATCATCTCGCCCGCGCCGAACCCGACGATGTGGCCGCCCAGCACCCGATCGGTATCCTTGTCCGAAAGGATCTTCACAAAACCGTCCGTCACCTGCATTGCGCGGGCACGGCCATTCGCGGTGAAAGGAAACTTGCCGACCTTGTAGGCGACACCGGCCGCCTTCAGTTCTTCTTCCGTCTTGCCGACGGAGGCGACTTCCGGCTGCGTGTAGACCACGCCCGGGATGACGTCATAGTTCACGTGTCCGGCCTGGCCCGCAAGGATTTCGGCAACAGCGACGCCCTCGTCTTCGGCCTTGTGTGCCAGCATAGGTCCGCGAACGACGTCGCCGATCGCATAGATCCCCTGCACGCTCGTCTGGAAGTGGTTGTCGATCTCGATGCCGCCGTTCCGGGTCATGACGACGCCAGCATCGGCAAGCCCGAGCTTGTCGGTGAACGGCTTGCGGCCGGTCGCGATCAGCACCACGTCGGCATCGATCGTCGCAGCCTCGCCGCCCTTGACCGGTTCGTATGTCACCTTGGCGCCGGCGCCAGACTTCTCGACCGCCGTCACCTTGGCGCCGAGCTTGAAATCCATGCCCTGCTTCGCGAGCATCCGCTGGAACTGCTTGGAGACCTCGCCGTCCATGCCGCCGAGGATGGTGTCGAGGTACTCGACGACGGTGACCTTGGCGCCGAGCCGCGACCAGACGGAACCGAGTTCGAGGCCGATGACGCCGCCACCGACCACGACGAGGTGGTTCGGCACCTTGTCGAGCGCAATGCCGCCCGTGGAGGATATGATCACCTTCTCGTCGATCTCGACAGGAACCCCGGGAATGCCTGCAACGTCGGAACCGGTGGCGATGACGATGTATTTCGATTCGAGGATCTGCTCCTCGCCCTTGTCATTGGTGACCGACACCTTGCCCTGGCCGAGGACCTTGCCGGTCCCCTGGATTCCGTCGATCTTGTTCTTCTTGAAGAGGAACGCGACACCGTCGACGTTCGCCTTCACCGTCGCGTCCTTGTGCGCCATCATCTTCTCGAGGTTCAGCTTGGGCTGCAGCCCCTCGATGCCGAGGGCATCCATGCCGTGAGCCGCGTGGGCATACATCTCGGACGCATGCAGCAACGCCTTGGACGGAATGCAGCCGATGTTGAGGCATGTGCCGCCATAGGTGGCGCGCTTTTCGACCACTGCCGTCTTGAGACCGAGTTGGGCCGCCTTGATTGCGCAGACGTAGCCACCCGGGCCGGAGCCGATTACGATGAGATCATATGCCATTGAAAATCCTTCCTGCGGAGCCGTTACCTGCCGCCGCTGACATTGAGAACGGCGCCCGTTACATAGGATGCCGCGTCGGAGATGAGATAGAGAATTGCCTTTGCCACTTCATCGGCCGTTCCCGGCCGCTGCATGGGGATGGAGGAAGCCATTTCGCGCGCACGATCGGGTGTGCCGCTCGCGATGTGGATGTCGGTATCGATGATCCCGGGACGAACGGCGTTGACGCGAATGCCCTCCGCCGCCACCTCGCGCGCGAGACCCACCGTGAAGCTTTCGATCGCGCCCTTGGTTGCGGCGTAATCGACATACTGTCCCGCCCCGCCGATCACGGCCGCCATGGAAGAGACGTTGACGATCGAGCCGCCCTTGCCGCCATGTCTGGTCGACATGCGGCGCACGGCCTCCTGGGCGCATCGGATCGAACCGATCGCGTTGACGGCGAACATCCGCTCGAGCCGTTCAACGGATATCTCATCAAGCCGCTGCAAAAGACCGGTTATCCCGGCGTTGTTGACCATGCCGTCAAGCCTTCCGAACGTCGCGTCCAAGGCTGAGAAAATCGCCGCAAGTCCGAGCTCGGTGCCGACATCACCCTCGATGGCGACTGCCGAGCCACCGTTTGCCCGTATCTCGGACACAACGGCTTCTGCCGCATCCGCGTTCGACGCATAGTTCACGGCGACCTGCCAGCCTTCGGAAGCGGCAAGCCGGCACACGCTGGCGCCGATGCCGCGGCTTCCGCCAGTGACGAGGAGAACGGGGTTGCCGGCGCTCATTGTCCGCATCCTTTCATCACGAGTACATCCCAGGGAGCGACGGTCGGCTTTTTCTCGTCCCAGATGGACGAATACCTGATCGCCGGCCCGAGGCCAGGAAACAGGAGCTGCTGGGCCGCTTGTTGATCTGCGGGCGGCAGGACGCCAACCACACCGGATTGCTCTACCGAATAGACGACGCCTTCCCAAACGGTGCAGGCGGCGATCTCGTCACCGGTTGCGTCACCTTCGGGGCAATTGTTCATGATCATCCCGCCCGGTCGAGGAACGTCGTCGCCACTTGTCATGACGATGCCGTCAAGAACGAGGCCGGAGCCCAGCACATGGACCTTGAAATGATGGCTGGTTGCGGCTGCTTGCGAACCGACGGGCTCGAAGCGGAACTCGTAGCCCTCGTCCCGGTCCTCGTAGATCGCCTTCTCCTGGCGGCACTCCACGGCATGTGCCTGGATAGGCGCGATTACCCCGGCAAGAAGGGCTACTGTCAGCAGTCGGAAATTCGAGGCCATCGCTCAGGCGGCCTTCTCGGTCGCGAGCTTGATGCCGAGCGCAATGAACACCACGCCGCTCGTGCGGTCTATCCACTTACTCGCCCGGCCAAAGGCAGCACGCATCCTCGGCGTCGTCATGAAGAGCGAGACGCCGACGAACCAGAGTATGAGGCACGTTGCCATCACCAGCCCGTAGCCGAATTTGACGGCCATTGGCGTATGGGCGCTGACCACGGTCGAGAAGATCGACAGGAAGAAGAAAACCGGCTTGGGGTTGAGCGCGTTGGCCATGAAGCCTAGGCCGAATGCGCGCAGCGCGGACTGGTGCCGGGCAACCGGAGCGCTATCGGCGCCACCCTCAACCGTAAGATCCGCCTTACCCGCTCTCAGCGCCTTGATCCCGATGTAGACGAGATAGGCGACGCCGCACCATTTGACGATGTTGAACAGATAGATCGACTGCGAGATCAGGAGGCCGAGGCCCAGGATCGTGTAGGTGACGTGAAACATCAGCGAACTGCCGATGCCGAAGGAGGTAATGATTGCCGACCGGCGCCCGTGGACGATCGACTGGCGCATCACCATGGCAAGGTCGGCGCCGGGAGACACGATCGCGAACGAGAAGATCGCCATCAGGGACATGAGCTCGAAGACATAGGGATGCATGACAACCTCTCCGGATGGGAGCCGCCGGCGGCGTCCCCTTGCGCCTTCAGAAAACCAGTGCCGCAACCATCATGAGGAGCCCGGCGGCAGCGAGCGTCCAGACCAGCGAACGGACGTATGGTACTCCCGCGAGATAGAGCGGCAAGTAGACGATGCGGCCGACGAACCACACCAACGCGCCCGCAAGTCCCCACCCCGAACGGTCGCCGACGATGACCAGCGTAAGCGCCAGTCCGACGAAAGCGGGATAGGTCTCACGGAAGTTGGCGGCGGCCCGCTCGGCCCTGCCGGCGAGAATGCCGACCGGGCGCCTGTCTCCGTCACGCGGTCCCGCATTCCACGCGGACCCGAGTTCCCGCGTGGAAAGCATCGCCTGCAGCACGATGTGAACGAAGAGCAGCACCGCGCTCCACGCCACGAGCGCGGCCAGAGGCGAAAGGGTCGGCACCGCCTGCTCCATGTTTCGTCCCTTAGAGGTCCAGAACCAGACGCTCCGGATCTTCCAGGCTTTCCTTGACCCGTACGAGGAACGTCACCGCTTCCTTGCCGTCGACCATGCGGTGGTCGTAGGACAGCGCCAGATACATCATCGGACGGATAACGATCTGCCCGCCGACGACGACCGGACGTTCCTGGATCTTGTGCATGCCAAGAATGCCGGATTGCGGGGCGTTGAGGATCGGCGAAGACATCAGCGAGCCGTAGACGCCGCCGTTCGAAATCGTGAAGGTGCCGCCCTGCATGTCGTTCATGGAGAGCTGGCCATCGCGGGCGAGCTTGCCGAGGCGACCGATGTCCTTCTCGATCTCGGCAATCGACATCTGGTCCGCATCGCGTACGACTGGGACGACGAGGCCCTTGTCGGTCCCGACGGCCACACCGATATGGCAGTAGTTCTTGTAGATGATGTCGGTGCCGTCGATCTCTGCGTTGACGGCCGGAATTTCCTTCAAGGCGTGCGTGACGGCCTTGGTGAAGAAGCCCATGAAGCCGAGCTTCACGCCGTGCTTCTTCTCGAAGATGTCCTTGTACTTGTTGCGCAGGTCCATGACCGCCTTCATGTCCACCTCGTTGTAGGTGGTCAGCATGGCGGCCGTGTTCTGCGCATCCTTCAGGCGCCGTGCGATGGTCTGGCGCAGGCGGGTCATCTTCACGCGTTCCTCGCGCGGCGCATCGGCCTCAGCGGAGGGAGCACGCGCGACAACCGGCTGGGCGACGGCGGGAGCAGGGATGCCCTTGGCGACGGCAGCCAGGACATCACCCTTCAGCACCTGTCCACGCTTGCCGGAACCCTCGACCTGATCGGCGGAGAGATTGCTCTCGGCGAGAAGCTTTGCGGCGGACGGGGCAGGCGGCGTAGCCGAAGCCGGGGCTGCGGCGGCAGCGACGGGCTGGGCAGCGGCCGGCGCCGCGTTGACGGCCTTTGCAGGCTCGGCGGCAGCAGCTGGTGCGGCGGCACCGGCGGCAGCACCCTCTGCGATCTGTCCAAGAAGCGCGCCGAGGCCAACGGTTTCGCCGTTGGCTGCAACAATCTCGGTAAGAACGCCGGAAGCGGGAGCCGGTACTTCTACAGTTACCTTGTCGGTTTCGAGTTCGAGGATCGGTTCGTCGGCCTTCACGGCATCGCCGACCTTCTTGAACCAGGTGCCGACGGTGGCTTCGCTGACGGATTCACCGAGGGTCGGGACGCGGATTTCAGTAGCCATTGTTCAAGTCCTGAGGTGGTTATGGTTGAATATCTTGTCGGTTACCCGGCCAGGTCCGGCCGGAGAATAAGTGATGGCATTGGCGAAACATCGAAACGGAAGCCGAGACCCGCGCGAATGACAGGATCCTCGCCCGCAAGTGCCTCGGCCTCGGCGAAAGTCGCGACTTCGACCACCGCCATGCCCCAGGCGCCCTCTCCTTCGAAGACAGGCCCGACGGCGATGGCCGTGCGTGCTGCTGCCTTTTCCCGCCAGTAGGCCGCGTGTCTGTCGAACGCGGCCTTCTCCAGTTCGTTTGCATCATGCGGAAAGCGTGGGCGCGGCGGCACGAGTTTCAGATGAAAATATGCCATCGCGCCAACCTCCTTAACCGCCGAGAGCATCCTCGAGGAATGCCGCGAGCTGCGAAAGATGCTTGGACATCAGGCCCGTCGCCGGAGATGCGGCTGCGGGACGTCCGGTGTAGCGGACGCGCTGATACTTGGCATCGATATGCGCCAGAACCCACTCGAGATAGGGGTCGATGAACGACCACGCACCCATGTTCTTCGGCTCTTCCTGGCACCAGACCATCTCGGCGTTGCGGAAGCGGCTGAGCTCGTTGATCAGCGCCTTCGCCGGGAACGGATAGAGCTGCTCCAGGCGCAGGAGGTAGATGTCGTCGATGCCACGCTTTTCGCGCTCTTCCAGGAGGTCGTAGTAGACCTTGCCCGAGCACATGACGACACGACGGATCTTCGCATCCTTCTGGAGCTTGATCGGACCGTCCTTGATGACCTCCGCATCGTCCCACAAGAGGCGGTGGAACGAAGACTCGCCCGCCAGTTCGGAGAGCGACGACACCGCCCGCTTGTGACGCAGCAGCGACTTCGGCGTCATCATGATGAGCGGCTTGCGGAAATCACGCTTCACCTGGCGGCGAAGGATGTGAAAGTAGTTCGCCGGTGTGGTGACGTTGGCGACCTGCATGTTGTCTTCCGCGCACATCTGAAGCCAGCGTTCGAGACGCGCCGAGGAGTGCTCCGGACCCTGGCCCTCATAACCGTGCGGCAGCAGGCAGACGAGGCCGGACATGCGAAGCCACTTGCGTTCGCCGGACGAGATGAACTGGTCGAAGACCACCTGCGCGCCGTTCGCAAAGTCACCGAACTGGGCTTCCCAGAGGGTGAGTGCATTCGGGCGAGCCAGCGAGTAGCCGTATTCGAAGCCGAGGACGGCCTCTTCGGAGAGCATCGAGTTGATGACCTCGTAACGGCCCTGTGCCGGAGAAAGATTGGCGAGCGGGATGTAGCGATCTTCGGTCTCCTGATCGTAGAGAACCGTGTGGCGCTGCGAGAAGGTGCCGCGTTCGCAATCCTGGCCGGAAAGACGGATCTTGGTGCCCTCGACGCAGAGCGTGCCGAAGGCGAGCGCCTCGGCCATGGCCCAGTCGATGCCTTCGCCGCTCGAGATCATGTTGGCGCGGTTATCCATGAAACGCTGGATGGTTTTGTGCGCCTTGAAGCCCTCGGGGATTTCGGAAAGCTTGCGTCCGATTTCCTTCAGCTGCTTCATCGACACAGATGTCTTTCCGCGCCGCTGCTCGTCCTGATTGTCGGCAGCACGCAGACCGGACCATGCACCGTCGAGCCAGTCAGCCTTGTTCGGCTTGTAGGACTGGCCGGCCTCGAACTCCTGCTCGAGAGAGGCGCGCCAATCGGCCCTCATCTTCTCGAATTCGCCTTCGGTCATGTGACCTTCGGCGATCAGGCGTTCGGCATAGAGCTGGACGACCGTCTTGTGAGCGCGGATTGCCCGGTACATCTTCGGCTGCGTGAACGCCGGCTCGTCGCCCTCGTTGTGGCCGAAGCGGCGGTAGCAGAACATGTCGATGACGACGGGCTTGTGGAACTTCATGCGGAATTCGGTCGCAACCTTGGCCGCATAGACCACGGCTTCCGGATCGTCGCCGTTCACATGGAAGATCGGGGCTTCGATCATCTTGGCCACGTCCGACGGATAGGGAGACGAACGGGAGAAGGCCGGATTGGTGGTGAAACCGATCTGGTTGTTGATGATGAAGTGGACGGTGCCGGCAACGCGGTGACCGCGCAGGCCCGAGAGACCGAGGATTTCGGCCACGACGCCCTGCCCTGCGAAAGCGGCATCGCCGTGCAGCAGCAGCGGCATGACCTTCACGCGTTCGCGCAAGGGAATGATGTCCCCCTCGAACACGGTCGCCATCTGGTCCTGCTTCGCCCGCGCCTTGCCCATCACGACAGGGTTGACGATCTCGAGGTGCGACGGATTGGCAGTCAGCGACAGGTGCACCTTGTTGCCGTCGAACTCGCGGTCCGATGAGGCGCCGAGGTGGTACTTCACGTCACCCGAACCTTCGACGTCGTCAGGCGCGTAGGAGCCGCCCTTGAATTCGTGGAAGATCGCCCGGTGCGGCTTTGCCATGACCTGGGACAGAACGTTGAGGCGTCCGCGGTGCGCCATGCCGAGAACGATCTCCTTGAGACCGAGCTGGCCGCCGCGCTTGATGATCTGTTCCAGTGCGGGAATGAGAGATTCGCCGCCGTCCAGGCCGAAGCGCTTGGTACCCTTGTACTTCACGTCGATGAACTGCTCGAAGCCCTCGGACTCGATCAGCTTCTGCAGGATCGCCTTCTTGCCTTCCGGCGTGAACTCTACACCCTTGTCCGGGCCTTCGATGCGTTCCTGGATCCAGCCTTTGATCTCGGGGTCGGAGATGTGCATGAACTCGACGCCGAGCGTGGAGCAGTAGGTACGCTCCAGGATCTCCATCATCTGCCGGATCGTGCCGTATTCGAGACCCAGCACGTTGTCGAGGAAGATCTTGCGGTCGTAGTCAGCCTCGGTGAAGCCGTAGGACGACGGAGAAAGCTCGTTATAGTCCTCGACCGGCGCAGCAAGCCCGAGCGGATCGAGCTTCGCATGGAGGTGGCCGCGCATGCGATAGGCGCGGATCATCATGATGGCGCGTACCGAGTCACGGGTCGCCTGGTTGACGTCGGCCTCGATCACCGGCTTGCCGGTTTCGGCAGCCACGGCCTCGGCCTTCGCCTTGACCTTCTTGTCGATGACCTTCTCGACGACGGCCCAGTCGCCGTCCAGCGCGGAGACCAGTTCGCCATTGGCGACGATCGGCCAGTTCTTCTTCTTCCAGGAAGCGCCCTTGGCAGCCTTCACCACGTCGGCGGGCTGATCAGCCAGCGCCTTGAAGAAGTCCCGCCACTCCTCGTTTACCGAGGAGGGGTCCTCTTCATACTTGGCATAGAGCTGCTCGATATAGGCTGCATTGGCTCCGTCGAGAAACGACGTGACCAGGAATTGCTCGTTGGCGTCTTGCCTTGCCATGGCTTATCGCGGGCGCCGCGCCCGCCTCCCGACTATGGTTCACCGGTTCGTCCGGTCATGATGTTCCGCGGGCGTGAACCGCCTCGGCGGAAGCGACAGTGATAGCGGGGCCGGCTCTTCGAAGCCGCCCCCGCCAGATTGGTGTACTTCTCAGCCCTTGAGGACTTCGACGAGCGTCTTGCCGAGGCGAGCCGGCGAAGGAGACACGCGGATGCCCGCGGCTTCCATCGCGGCGATCTTCGATTCCGCATCGCCCTTGCCGCCGGAGACGACAGCACCGGCATGACCCATGGTGCGGCCCTTCGGCGCCGTACGGCCAGCGATGAAGCCGGCCATCGGCTTCTTGCGGCCCTTCTTCGCCTCGTCGATGAGGAACTGCGCCGCATCCTCTTCCGCCGAGCCACCGATTTCGCCGATCATGATGATCGAAGTGGTGGCCTCGTCTGCGAGGAACATCTCGAGGACGTCGATGAACTCGGTGCCCTTGACCGGGTCGCCGCCGATGCCGACAGCGGTGGTCTGGCCGAGACCCTCGTTGGAGGTCTGGAAGACAGCCTCATAGGTAAGCGTGCCGGAGCGGGATACAATGCCGACGGAACCCTTGCGGAAGATGGAGCCCGGCATGATGCCGATCTTGCATTCTTCCGGCGTCAGGATACCCGGGCAGTTCGGGCCGAGCAGGCGCGACTTGGAGCGGTCGAGGCGGGCCTTGAGGCGCACCATGTCGGCAACCGGAATGCCTTCCGTGATGCAGGTGATGAACGGGATTTCCGCATCGATCGCCTCGATGATCGCGTCCGCGGCGCCAGCCGGCGGAACGTAGATCACGGATGCGTCCGCGCCGGTCTTTTCCTTGCCTTCGGCAACGGAAGCGAAGATCGGCAGGGTTTCGCCCTTGGAGCCGGTCCAGGTTTCGCCGCCCTTCTTCGGGTGGATACCGCCGACCATCTGCGTGCCGTAGTAGGCGAGCGCCTGTTCGGTGTGGAAGGAGCCGGTCTTGCCGGTCAGGCCCTGAACGAGGACCTTGGTGTTCTTGTTGACGAGAATCGACATGAGGTCTGGTCCTTGAGTTAGCCGTTGATCGCGGCGACGATCTTCTTGGCAGCGTCGTCCAGATCATCCGCGGCGGTGATCGCCAGACCGGATTCGTTCAGGATCTTCTTGCCAAGCTCGACATTCGTGCCTTCGAGACGAACGACCAGCGGAACCTTGAGGCCAACTTCCTGCACGGCTGCGACCACGCCTTCAGCGATAACGTCGCACTTCATGATGCCGCCGAAGATGTTGACGAGGATGCCCTCGACCTTCGGGTCGGCGGTGATGATCTTGAAGGCCGCAGCCACCTTCTCCTTGCCGGCGCCGCCGCCGACGTCGCAGAAGTTCGCCGGCTCCTTGCCGTAGAGCTTGATGATGTCCATCGTCGCCATTGCGAGACCGGCGCCGTTGACCATGCAGCCGATATTGCCGTCAAGCGCGACATAGGCGAGGTCCCACTTGGAGGCCTCGATTTCCTTGGCGTCCTCTTCGGTTTCGTCGCGCAGCGCCTTGATGTCGTCGTGGCGGAACAGGGCGTTGCCGTCGAACGAGACCTTGGCGTCGAGAACGCGCACGCGGCCGTTCTTCATGACGATCAGCGGGTTGATCTCAAGCAGGCTCATGTCCTTCTCGACAAAGGCCTTGTAGAGGATCGGGAAGAGCTTTTCGGCGTCGGCCTTGGCTTCGCCTTCGAGCTTCAGGGCCGCGGTCAGCTTCGCCAGATCGGCGGCGGTGACGCCGGCTTCCGGGTTGATTGCGACGGTGAGGATCTTTTCCGGCGTGTCATGCGCGACGGCCTCGATGTCCATGCCGCCTTCGGTCGAAACGACGAAGGCAACCTGGCCGACCGAGCGGTCGACGAGCAGCGAAAGATAGAGTTCGCGGTCGATGTCGGCGCCGTCCTCGATGTAGAGGCGGTTCACCTGCTTGCCGGCTTCGCCGGTCTGCGCGGTGACGAGCGTGTTGCCGAGCATTTCCTTGGCATGGGCCTTGGCTTCGTCGATCGAGAAGGCGAGGCGCACGCCGCCCTTGGCGTCGGGCCCGAGTTCCTTGAACTTGCCCTTGCCGCGGCCGCCGGCGTGGATCTGGCTTTTCACCACGTAAAGCGGGCCGGGGAGAGACTTCGCAGCAGCTTCTGCCTCGTCGGCGGAGAAGATTGCAACACCTTCCGCGACCGGCGCGCCAAAGCTCTTCAGGAGAGCCTTGGCCTGATATTCATGAATGTTCATGGGATCTGTCCTGTTATCTGCCGGAGGCGACTACTTGAGGGCCGGCGCGATGTTGATGCATGCCTCGCAGAGACCGGCGACGGCGCCGACCGACTTGTCGAAGGCTTCCTGCTCAGGCTTGTTGAGGTCGATCTCGATGATGCGCTCGACACCGCCCGCACCGATGACGGTGGGAACGCCGACATACATGTCCTTCACACCGTACTGGCCGGAGAGATAGGCGGCGCAAGGCAGGACGCGCTTCTTGTCCTTGAGATAGGATTCCGCCATCTCGATCGCAGAAGCAGCCGGCGCATAGTAGGCCGAACCGGTCTTCAGCAGGCCAACGATTTCAGCGCCGCCATCACGGGTACGCTGGATGATTTCTTCGAGGCGCTCCTTGGTGATCCAACCCATCTTGACGAGGTCGGTCAGCGGAATGCCGGCAATCGTGGAGTAGCGAGCGAGCGGCACCATGGTATCGCCATGGCCGCCGAGAACGAAAGCGGTGACGTCCTGAACGGAAACCTTGAACTCTTCGGAAAGGAAGAGGCGGAAGCGAGCGGAGTCGAGCACGCCGGCCATGCCGACGACCATGTTCTTCGGCAGACCCGAGAACTTCTGGAGAGCCCAGACCATCGCGTCGAGCGGGTTGGTGATGCAGATGACGAAGGCGTTCGGGGCATACTTCTTGATGCCCGCGCCAACCTGTTCCATGACCTTGAGGTTGATGCCGAGCAGGTCGTCGCGGCTCATGCCCGGCTTGCGGGCGACGCCTGCGGTGACGATGCAGACATCAGCGCCTTCGATCGCCGCATAGTCGCTGGCGCCGGTGAGCGAGGCGTTGAAGCCTTCGACGGGTGAGGACTGGGCGATATCGAGGCCCTTGCCCTGCGGAATGCCGTCCGCGATGTCGAACAGAACGATGTCGCCCAGTTCCTTCAGGCCGGCCAGATGCGCCAGCGTGCCACCGATCATTCCAGAACCAATAAGTGCGATCTTCTTGCGCGCCATGAAAGTGCTTCCTTTGCGATCCAAGTTCGAGGGCCGGACGTCGCAAACGCCAAACCGTCGGCGCAAGCCATTACGCCTCATCGGTTAATAATTCAACCCATTCTTTTGGACCAAGGAATTTCAATCGGTTAGAACCAGAAATTCTTACGTAAACGTAAGAATTCTCGTTGCACTTCCGTCACATTCCACGTCGCTTCTCAACGAAGTTGCGATAATAATCCTCGCTGCGCAGCTCGATCAGGCGGGAGACCGTACGGTCGAACTCGAACCCTTCGGTGCCCTTCCGGGTGACCAGCAGCTTTTCCGGAGCGGCGGCCGCCGAAGCGAAAAGACGGGCACCCTGGTCGTAGATCGTATCGACGAGATTGATGAAGCGCTTGGTCTCGTTGCGCTTGTCAGCCCCGAGAAAGGGGATGTGATCGACGAAGAGCGTATCGTAGCGCTCTAGGATCGCGAGATAGTCGGCCGCACCGACCGGCCGTTCGCAAAGATCCGCAAATGAGAACCGGGCCGACTTTCCCGCCGCTACCGGGACAACGATCCGGCGGCCCTTGATGGCGATCTCCGAGGAATTCACCTGCTCCCCCTCCGCCTCGCGATGCCAGGCCGCATCCATCGCCGCATCGCTCTCCGGTCCCAGGGGATACCGGAACACGGGGAGACCCGCGTCCTTCTCCAGCCTGTAGTCGGTATCGGAATCGAGAGCGACGACCTCGACATGCTTTTTGAGCAGTCCGACGAATGGCAGGAACAGTCCCCTGTTGAGGCCGTCCTTGTAAAGATTATCCGGCTCCACGTTGGACGTGGCGACGAGTATGCAGCCGCGCGCGAAGAGCTCCGCGAACAGGCGCGACAGGATCATAGCATCCGCAATGTCCGTGACCGAGAACTCGTCGAAGCAAAGGAGGCGCGCCTCCTCGATCAGCGCAGCCGCAACAGGCGGAACCGGATCAGCCTGCTTCGTCTCGCCATTCTTCAATTGCTGGCGATGCTTGTGGATGCGCTCATGGACATCGGCCATGAACTCGTGGAAGTGCGCCCGCCGCTTTCGCCGTGCCGGCGCCAGCTCGAAGAACATGTCCATCAGCATGGTTTTGCCGCGGCCGACGCCGCCGTAGATGTAGAGCCCCTTGGGCGCACTCGCCGTCTCAGGCTTCCGCGCGGCGAAGAGCCAGCCGAGCGCGCTCGACTTGCGCGCCGGGCGCTGGGCGTGGATCTCTTCGAGGAGGCGATCGAACCGGAGCGCCATTGCCGCCTGCAGCGGATCGGGCTGAAGTGCGCCCGATGCGACCATCGACTTCAAACGGTCGGAAACCCCGTGTTCGGGGTATGCGGAGACCTTGTCCCAGTCCTGGCCCATGGGCGAACGCTACCGATCTCGGAGGCGGAAGATGTTAACGCGACAGGCTTACCGGCTGTCCGGAACTCGTCGAACCGTCGAAGCGGGTGTCCGCAGTCTTGTAGAGCGTCGCGATGGAATTGCCGTTGCGATCCTTCAGGATGACCTGCTTGCCGGCGACTTCCCAGGATCCCATGGCGGTCAACTCTCCGGCGCAACCACGCGTGCCGCCGCGCGATCCGCTGCCCAGGTTGGTGAGCGTCAGGAACATGTCGCACGAAGAGGGACCATTGGAGACGCGCCAGTTGCCGACCATGGATTCCTTGGTGACGTCAAGGGCCGTGGCTGCGGCAGCCGTGTCGGTCGCAGCACCCTGGCCGGTCGCCATTGCCGTGTCGGTGGACGGCTTCTCGGGGAACTGCGACGTATCCGTGGAAGGATCCGGAAGCTGGCTCGACTGAACCGTTCCGATCGGCTGTGCTTCGAGCGGAGTGGCCATCGGCTGCGTGTTGATGCCGCTCATCGAGGTTCGCTGGCACCCGGCGAGCGCGAGCGCAATCATCAGTCCGCTCGCTGCATGAACAATCCGCATGTCGACACTCCTGCCCTGTCCCGGAATCTATGGTGCTACGCAACAACTCCCGCGGAATTACCTTGAATCGTCCTTGCAAATCAAGTCTGCAGCCGAATGTTTAATTTACCGGTAGCAGAGAATTACTGGAGATGGGTAGTGCCGGTTGTGCACTGCGGCACTCCTGCCGCGATCCTTTCACGCGAGCACCACACCTGCCAGCAGCGGATCGCCGCAAGCGGTACAGAACTAAGACGCCGGAGAACCGCGGCCGGACTGGGCAGTCCGGCGGCCGGTGGGCCTCGCTGCGCACGTTGCAGGCTGCAGTTTCTGTGACGTCCTTCTGCCGAAGGCGGTTCACGTTTTCGGGAAGAATGCTCTAGAGCCGGCGCTCGACCATCATCTTCTTGATCTCGCCGATCGCCTTTGCCGGGTTCAGCCCCTTCGGGCAGGCCTGGGCGCAGTTCATGATCGTGTGGCAGCGATAGAGGCGGAACGGATCCTCAAGATTGTCGAGACGTTCGCCCTTTGCCTCGTCGCGGCTGTCGATCAGCCAGCGATACGCCTGCAGGAGTACCGCCGGACCGAGGTAGCGGTCGCCGTTCCACCAATAGCTCGGACAGGAAGTCGAGCAGCAGGCGCAAAGGATGCATTCGTAGAGCCCGTCGAGCTTCAGGCGATCCTCGTGGCTCTGCTTCCATTCCTTGGCAGGCGTCGGAGACACCGTCTTCAGCCAGGGCTCGATCGAGCGATGCTGGGCGTAGAAGTTGTTGAGGTCCGGCACGAGGTCCTTGACGACCGGCATGTGCGGCAGCGGGTAGACCTTGATCGCTCCCTTCACCTCGTCCATGCCCTTGGTGCAGGCGAGCGTGTTGGTGCCGTCGATGTTCATCGCGCAGGAACCGCAGATTCCCTCACGGCAGGACCGGCGTAGCGTCAGCGTCGGGTCGATCTTGTTCTTGATGTAGAGCAGCGCGTCGAGAACCATCGGGCCGCAGTCGTCGACATCGATGTAGAATGTATCGATGCTCGGGTTCTTCCCGTCGTCCGGGCTCCAGCGATAGATGCGGAATTCGCGCGTGTTCGTGGCGCCGGCAGGCTTTGGCCACACCTTGCCTTCGGTGAGCTGGGAATTCTTGGGGAGAGCGAGTTCAACCATGTCCAGTTCACCTCGGGATCAGTAGACGCGGGCCTTGGGCTCGATCTTCTTCGGATCGATCCCGGGAGCGATAAGGTCGGTGTGAACGGGCCGATAGTCGAGCGTGACGTCGCCGGCCTCATTGACCCAGGCGAGCGTGTGCTTGCGCCAGTTGACGTCGTCGCGGCCGCCAAGCGGGCCGTCCTTGTAGTCCTCGCGCGCATGCGCGCCGCGGCTTTCCTTGCGGGCTTCCGCGCCGACGACCGTGGTGATGGCGTTGGCCATGAGGTTTTCCAGCTCGAGGGTCTCGACGAGGTCGGAGTTCCAGATCATCGAGCGGTCGGTAACCTTCACGTCAGGCAGTTCCTGCCAGATCGCCTTCATGCGGCAGCAGCCTGATTCAAGCGATTCCTGGGTGCGGAACACCGCTGCGTCTTCCTGCATCGTGCGCTGCATCTTCTCGCGAAGGATAGCCGTCGGCGTGCCGCCGTTCGCATGGCGAAGCCGGTCGAAACGCTCCATGATCTTGTCGCAGGCGGCCTTGTCGAGTTCGGGCACGGCCTCGTCGCGGTCGATGATCTGGCCGGCGCGGATGGCTGCCGCCCTGCCGAAGACGACGAGGTCGATCAGCGAGTTCGAGCCGAGCCGGTTGGCTCCGTGTACCGAGGCACAGCCGGCTTCACCGACGGCCATCAGGCCGGGAGCGAGGCGTTCGGGATTGGATCCGTCCGCGTTCAGCACTTCGCCCCAGTAGTTCGTCGGAATGCCGCCCATGTTGTAGTGGACGGTCGGCAGGACCGGGATAGGCTCGCGGGTAACGTCGACGCCGGCGAAGATCTTCGCGCTTTCGGAGATGCCCGGCAGACGCTCGTGCAGCACCGCCGGATCGAGATGGTCGAGATGCAGGAAGATATGATCCTTGCCCTTGCCGACGCCCCGACCCTCGCGGATTTCCATCGTCATGCAGCGCGAGACCACGTCGCGCGACGCAAGGTCCTTTGCCGATGGTGCATAGCGCTCCATGAAGCGTTCGCCTTCGGAGTTGACGAGATAACCGCCCTCGCCGCGCGCACCTTCCGTAATCAGACAGCCGGCGCCGTAGATGCCGGTTGGATGGAACTGAACAAACTCCATGTCCTGCAGCGGCAGGCCGGCGCGCGCGATCATTCCGCCGCCGTCGCCCGTGCAGGTATGCGCTGATGTCGCGGAGAAATAGGCCCGTCCGTAGCCGCCGGTGGCGAGCACCACCATCTTGGCCGAGAACCGGTGGATCGTGCCGTCATCGAGGTTCCATGCCACGACGCCGGTGCAGCGGCCGTCGCTCGACATGATCAGGTCGATGGCAAAATACTCGATGAAGAACTCGGCATTGTTGCGAAGCGACTGGCCGTAGAGCGTGTGCAGGATCGCATGCCCGGTGCGGTCGGCTGCCGCGCAGGTGCGCTGCACGGGCGGCCCTTCGCCGTAGTTCTGCATGTGGCCGCCGAAGGGGCGCTGGTAGATCTTGCCCTCTTCGTTGCGCGAGAACGGAACGCCATAGTGCTCGAGTTCGTAGACAGCCTTCGGCGCTTCCATAGTCAGGTACTGCATGGCATCGACATCGCCGAGCCAGTCGGAGCCCTTGACGGTATCGTAGAGGTGCCATTGCCAGCTGTCCGGCGTCATGTTCTGCAGCGAGGCGGCGATGCCGCCCTGTGCCGCGACAGTGTGCGAACGCGTCGGAAACACCTTGGTGATGCACGCGGTCTTCAGACCCTGTTCGGCCATGCCGAGGGTTGCCCGCAGGCCGGCGCCGCCCGCTCCAACCACGATCACGTCGAAAGAGTGGTCGACATACTCATAGGCTTTGCCGCTTGCGGCCGGCGAAGAGATCGATGCCATGATGGATTATCCTGCGAAAGCGATTTTCAGGACGGCAAAAAGACAGAGCCCGCCCACGAGAATCGTAAAGAACGTATTGAGCATCAGGAGCGCGATTTTCTGGCCTTCGGCGTGAACATAGTCCTCGATGATGACCTGCATGCCGAGCTTCATGTGATAAAGACCGGAGATAACCACGAAGCCCATCAGAACCGCGATCAGCGGGTTGGAGAGCGCCGCTCTGGTCTCCGCATAGGAAGCTGAGCTGTGGGTAATGAGGAAGCCGACGAAGAAAATCAGAAGCGGCACGTTGGCGACCGCCGTCAGACGCTGGCGCCAGAAGTGCTCCGTGCCTTCCTTCGCCGAGCCGAGACCGCGAACCTTGCCGAGAGGTGTGCGCATATCCATTGATCGTACTCCTTCAGCGCATCGCATAGCCGACGATCCAGATCAGGATCGTCAACACCACGGAGCAGACCACCGTCGCCTTCGCGACCTTGGTCGCAAAATGCTTCTCGTAGCCGTAACCCATGTCCCACATGAAATGGCGCAGCCCGCCCAGCATGTGGTGCACCAGCGCCCAGGTGTAACCGAAAAGGATGAGCCGACCGACAAGCGTTCCGAAGAACCAGCTCGCCCATTCGAAATATGCTTCTCCGGATGCGAGCGCGACCAGCCACCAGGCGACAAGGATTGTGCCGAAGTAAAGCGCCCCGCCGGTGATGCGGTGAACAATGGACATAACCATTGTTGGAATCGGCTTGTAGATTTGGAGATGCGGCGAAAGCGGCCGGCTTTTGGTGACATTCGTCATCGGAACCTCACGGAACCCCGGAGGTCGGCCCTAAAACTGGACAGTTTTTCTCCGGAATTGCAGTATGTTGTGCGCAATGCAGTGCATGCGACGTTTAATCACCGGATTGCCTAACCACAAGTCTCATTGCAGTGCAAAATCAATTTAATCGATTAGACGCAGAAGGTGTATTTTCGGCCACCAGCACGCGGCCCTCGCCGGTTAACGATAAGTAACGATTCCATAACCAGATTCGTGACTTTCGGGGTCGGATGGTCCAGACTGTCGTTAAGGATCTGTTAAGCGTATTCCGGAGGCTGGAGCAGAATGACTCTGTTTTTATCGACCCGCCTGGTCAAGGTCGCGGTAGCCGCAACTCTGTTCTGCGGGGCATTGGCCCAAGTCGCCGAAGCGGCCGACCGGACGCGGTTCCATCACCGGCACAACTCGCATGCCCGCAACCACAAGAACAAGATTCCCGACATAAACACGTTCAACGGAAACCGCCCATACTTCGGAACCAACCGACGCTTTGCCTGGGACGGCCGTGGCGATTGGGGCGGCCGGGGTAACTGGGGCGGTCGGGGTGATTGGGGCGACCGGGGGAATTGGCAAGGACAGCGCCAGTGGCGTGGGCAGCGCAACTGGAACAATGGCGACCAGTTTCCACGCATAAACACGTTCAACGGAAATCGCCCCTACTACCGGGGCTATGGACCCTATGCCTGGGACGGACAGACCAACTACGGGCGCCGCGGATATTTCGGCCGGGACGAGATCGTGATCAGGAACCAGCGCCCGTGGCCGACCGGCCAGACCAGCAGCGGTTATGAGAACAACTTCTACGGCGGCGCCCTTTCCGCCTACAACGATCCGGGCAACGGCATGTATTTCTACTGGGCGGGCAATGACTTCCCGGGTATGGACAGGATGCCGCCAATGCCGTCGCGGGGTGGCAAGGTCATCGCCGTGACGCCGGGCTATACCGGCGGCTGCTCATGGGAATCAGGCGTCTGTGTGGTGAGGCCCTGAGGGACACAGTCCTCAGGCGGGTTCCGGCAGGAACCGCCAGACGGTCGTCTTCTTGACTTCGCTGTCTTCCAGCTGGCGGGTGACGGAAACCTCGTAACTCGCGAGCGCCTCCATGCGCTGGCGCGGGCAATAGCTGCGCCCGGGATCGCCGACCATCACGAGCGCGCCCCGCTGCGCAAGGCGAGAAAACCACGGCACAAGCCGATCGGCGAACTCGCGATCGTAGAAGACGTCACCGGCAAGGACGACATCCCAGCCCTCATCGCGTCCGATGAGATCGTCTTTCAGGAATGTCAGCCGCACATCGTTGAGGGCAGCGTTCAGCCGCACTGCGGTTTCCGCCCAGGGATCGATGTCGGCGGCCGTCACGTGCTCGGCACCCGCCATGGCAGCGGCAATGGCTACGAGGCCCGATCCGCTGGCGAAATCCAGTACGCTGCGGCCTCTCACCAGCTCCGGATTATCGATGACATGCCGTGCAAGCCCCTGCCCGCCCGCCCAGGCGAACGCCCAGAACGGCGGCGGCAGTCCGATCTCCTCGAGCTCCGCCTCCGTCTTCAGCCAGAGCTCGTGAGCTTCAGACGCGAGATGCAACCGAACTTCGGGCACGTGCGGCGGAACCAGCACACCGGTATTCGCCAGAATGAAGCTCTCCGGATCTGTCTTCACGCTTCCGTCCTGTCGGGCCGGCTGCAGCCCTCGTTCTCGGATCTCACTTCGGCGGATTGTCCAGTCCGCCCATGCGGCAGACCTCGATCCACTCATCATCGGTTACGGGCTGTACCGAAAGCCGCATCGACGTCACCAGCGACATTTCGGACAGGGCCGGATTGGCCTTGATGTCCTTCAGGCTCACCGGCCGCGGCAGGTCACGAACGGCACGGATATCGACGCAGTCCCAGCGCGGATCGTCACCTGCAGTGGAATCAGGGTGGGAGAGCGCGCAGACCTCCGTGATGCCGACGATCTCCAGCCCTTCGTTCGAGTGATAGAAGAACCCCTTGTCGCCGATCTTCATCGCACGCATGTTGTTGCGCGCGAGATAGTTGCGCACGCCCGTCCATTCCGTTCCCTGCTCGCCTGCTTCCTTCTGCATGGTCCAGGACCATTTGAACGGTTCGGACTTATACAGCCAGAATGCCATTCCTTCACGCCTCCGGCTTGTTGAACGTCCAGGTCCAGGGCTTCACGTCCACGGTCGCGAACAGGCCCGCCTTGCTGAACGGATCGGCCTCTGCAAGCGCGCGGGCCGCATCGAAGCTGTCTGCCTTGACGACCACGAGGCTGCCGTTTGGTTTGCCGTCGCCATCGAGGAACGGCCCGGCGAATGCGAGCCTGCCTTCGGCGTTGAGGCGATTGAGGTGCTCCACATGCGCGGGGCGGGTATCGAGCCGCAGTTGAAGGGAGTTCGGTTTGTCGGTGCAAAGGAGAGCGAAGTACATGTCAGTCGTTCCTTTCGTTGATCATTCCTGAGTGATTGGGCGGGACATCAGCTGCACGATCGCCGTCTTGATGTCCATGCGGCCACCGACGATCGCGGCAACCGCTGCCGTGACCGGCATATCGATGCTCAGCTTTTCGGCGACCGAGGCGGCCACCGACGCAGCAAACGCGCCTTCGACGAGGTCGCCGGGCCATCCGTCCGCCGTTCCGTGCCGACCGAGCGCGATGCCGAAGCGCAGATTGCGCGACTGGTGGCTTGTTCCCGTCAGCACGAGATCGCCCAGACCCGAAAGACCAGTCACCGTGATCGGATCGCCCCCATGTGCCGCAACGAATCGCGACATTTCCGCCAGCCCTCTCGCTATCAGTGCCGCCCGGGCGGAATCGCCGAGCCCCGCGCCTTCCACGATTCCGCAGGCGATCGCGAGCACATTCTTGAGCGCCCCGCCGAGTTGCACTCCGATGCGGTCGGCGGATGGATAGAGCCGGAAGGTCGGCCCCGAAAGAGTCTCGGCGATTTCAGCGGCCTGTCGCGCCGTCTCCCCGGCGATGACCATCGCGGTCGGCAGCCCCTTCGCGATGTCTGCGGCAAAGCCCGGACCGGACAGCACGGCAACATGCCTGCCGGGCAATTCCTCTTCCAGCACCTCCGTCAGCAGGCGACCGGACGACTTCTCCATGCCCTTGGCGCATATCGCTACCGATGCCTGGGGATCAAGATAGGACGCCAGTTCCCGCGCCGCCGTTCTCTGCGCCTGCGAGGGCATGGCAAAGAGTACGATGGGTGCGCCTTGAAGAACCGTCGGATCGATAGACGCCGTGAGATTTTGGGACAGGTCGATCCCTGGCAGTACCTTCTCGCTTCGATGCCGCTCGGAGACTTCGCGCGCCACGCTTTCCTGGCGCGCAAGCAGGACCACGTCGCAGTCCCCCTTCGCAGCCGCGACCGTTGCGAGCGCAGTGCCAAACGCCCCCGCACCGACGACAACGACTTTTTTCCTGTCACTCATGCTTTTGCGCCCCTCTTGCCGGAACCGAGCAGCGCTGCCGCATCAGCATCGAGTGGCCAGCGTGAGCGCGGCGCGACGGAAAGGGGATCGGCCTCCAGTCCGGTCGCCATTCGCTCGAGCGCTGCCCAGGCAATCATGGCGGCGTTGTCGGTACAGAGCGCATGGGGCGGCGCGACGAACCGAAAGCCGCGCCGGGCGCAAAGCTTCTCCAGCGTCTGACGCAGGACCAGGTTCGCTGCCACACCTCCCGCGACGACGAGCGCGGGCGATCCCACGTCCGCAAACTCCTTCTTGAAACGCTCGAGGCCGCGTCCGATGCGATCTTCCAGCGTGCGCGAGACCGCCTTCTGGAACGAGGCGCAGATGTCGGCAACGTCCTGGTCGGTCAACGGCTCTATCGACTGCGCGGCCTGGCGAACGGCCGTCTTTAGGCCGGAGAAGGAAAAGTCGAGCCGCGCTTCACCGACCAGGGGCCGGGGCAGCGGAAAGCGATCCGCATTGCCGTTTCGCGCCGCGCGCTCGACCGCGGGTCCCCCCGGATAAGGCAGGCCCAGAAGCTTCGCCGTCTTGTCGAAGGCTTCTCCGAGCGCATCGTCGATGGTCGTGCCCCAGCGTTCATACTTGTCGACCCCGCGCACGAGGATCAGCTGCGTATGTCCGCCCGAGACGAGAAGCATGAGATAGGGGAAGGACAGCCCGTCCGTCAGCCGCGCCGTGAGCGCGTGTCCCTCGAGATGATTGATTGCGTAGAGGGGCTTTCCTGTGGCGCGTGCGATCGCCTTGCCCGTCATGAGGCCGACGATCAGGCCGCCGATCAGCCCCGGTCCGCTTGTCGCCGCAATCGCATCAACGTCGGCAAGCTTGAGGTCCGCCCGCAACAGGGCCTCGGAAATCAGACTGTCCAGTGCTTCGACATGCGCGCGCGCCGCAATTTCCGGCACGACGCCGCCATAGGCGCTATGCTCGTCAAGCTGGCTCAGCACCACCTCTCCGAGGATTGTGCCTTCCCCGCTTTCGGAGCGCCGCACGACAGCCGCGGCGGTCTCGTCGCAGCTTGTCTCGATGCCGAGTATGGTGAGATGGGACGACATGAAGCACGCTGGTTGATTGCGATGGCTGCGAAAGCCGGTTACGAGAACTCCCGGTAACAACGGATGACGGCGGATGCAAACAAAACCTTTCAGGATCGGCACGCGGGGCAGTCCCCTGGCCATGGCCCAGGCTCACGAAACGCGCGCGCGCCTCATGGCCGCCCACGGCCTTCCGGAAGAGATGTTCGAGATCGTGGTCCTTTCAACGAAAGGCGACCGCATTACCGACCGGTCGCTGGCCCTCATCGGAGGCAAGGGTCTCTTCACGGAAGAGATCGAAGCCCAGCTTTCGTCCGGAGAGCTCGACTTCGCGGTGCACTCCTCCAAGGACATGCCGACGAAGCTTCCCGAGGGGCTCGAGCTTGCAGCTTTCCTGCCCCGCGAGGACATACGCGACGCATTCATCGGCCGCACATCGAAACGCCTCTTGGAACTGCCTGAAAATGCAACGGTCGGCTCCGCCTCCCTGAGGCGCCAGGCTCTCATTCGCAGGCTTCGCCCGGATCTCAATGTTGTCGTGTTCCGCGGTCAGGTCGAGACGCGGCTGCGCAAGCTCGACGAGGGCCAGGCCGATGCCACCCTGCTCGCTTTCGCGGGCCTGAAGCGCCTCGGCAAGAGCGACATCCCCACGGAGCTCCTCGATCCCGATCAGTTTCCGCCCGCCCCGGCGCAGGGCGCCATATGCGTCGAGGCGCGAAGGGACGATCGCCGTGTGCGCGACCTGCTCTCAGCGATCGACGATGCGACCACCCATCAGGCGGTCGCCTGCGAACGCAGCTTCCTCGCTTCGCTGGACGGCTCCTGTCGCACCCCGATCGCGGGCTACGCGGTATCGGACGGAATGCAAGTCCGGTTCCGCGGCATGATCCTCACCCCGGACGGCACCCGGTTCCACGAGGTCGAGGAGACGGGCCACGCTTCGGCCGCGGCGATGGTCGGTGAAAGAGCGGGCGTGCGCATCCGGGAAGAGGCGGGCTCCTCCTTCTTCGAGAGCTGGAGCTGATGCGCGTACTCGTCATCCGCCCCGAGCCTTCTGCCCAGCGTACCGCAAGAAAACTCACTTCGCTCGGTCACGACCCTATCGTCTTGCCGCTTGCGGCAGCCGAGAATGACACCGACGGGACACGGGAAGCGCTGAAGGAGCCGCACTCGTCGCTCGCCATCACGAGCGCGCAGGCGGTGCGCGTCCTGCAGTCCCTCGGCCCCGAGCTGGATCGACACCTCCTTTCGACGGTCTTCGCCGTTGGCCGATCGACGGCCCGTGTTGCGACAGAGACGGGCTTCCGGACCGTTCTCACCGCCGAAGGCGACGGCCGCGAACTCGCGGACTTCATCGCCGCGCATTACCGCAATTTCGGCACCCCCGTGGAACCGACGCTTTATCTCGCTGGTATTCCCCGCGCGCCAAACTTCGAGGCCCGTCTCAAGGAACACGACATCCGTTTCAAGACGGTCGACAGCTATCGGATGAAGCCGATCCGGCCGCCGCGGGCGACGTTGCGGCCGATACTGCTGGATGGCAGACCGGACGCAATCCTCTTCCATTCGCGGGAATCCGCCGTTCGCTTCTTCCAGCTGCCAATGGTCGAAGAGTATCCGGACCAGTTGCAAAGCACGCTCCTTCTCTGCATGAGCCGCAATGTCGCTACGGCCGTACCCGAACGGTTTGCCGCTTCCGTGGTCGTCGCATCCAGACCGGACGAAGACAGTCTCCTCGACCTGCTGTAGCCGTCAGGAATTGCCCCGCTCGGCGAGGCAAAGTCAGCAAAATTCGCCGAGGGGCTTTTCCTCGATGGCAAGCCTGTCTACGTTTGTGGCAGAGCATCAGACCTTGAGGAGTTCTCCATGGACCCCGACAAACCGTCGCGTCGACAAAAATCCGACCAGCCGCCAGTCACGATCGAAATAGAGTCTCCCCCCATCAAGGAGAGCGATCCACACGTACCGGCGGAGCAGGAGGTGGATACTGCGGTCTCCGCCCAGCCCGAGGAGACCGTCGCTGACGCTCCTGTAGGGTCGGAAGCAGCAGCTTCAGAGAAGGTTGCCGAGGAGGAAAATTCCGCCTCCACGACATTTTCCGAGGCCGAGTCGCATTCCTATTTCGGCGGCAGCGATGCCGCGAAGGCACCGGAACCCGTCCCCCCTCGCAGGGGCAGTGCCGGACCGCTCGCTGCCGGCATACTCGGCGGCCTGATCGCGCTCGTGGGTGCTGGAAGCCTGCAATATGGGGGCTACCTGCCGTTCCTCGGTCCACAAGAGGAGGAATCGAACGCGGCCGTCGATGCGCTTTCCGAGGAAGTTGCGAGCCTGAAGGCTACGCTGGCGCAAGCGCCGAGCGCGAGCCCTGACCTTGTGCCACTGGAGACCCGGATCGCCAGTCTGGAGCAGAGCCTTGCGAACGCACCTTCGTTGAGCAGCGGAAACACGACCGAGACATCAACGGCACTTGCCTCTCTTGAAGCGAAGGTTTCGGCCCTTTCAACAGAACTCGCAACGGTCAGCAAGCAGGCAGAAGACGCGGCGCGCGCAAGCAGCGGGAGCGAGACCCAACTCGATGAGAGGCTTGCTGTCGTCGAACAGAAGCTTGAGAAGCCTGAGAAGGATGTCTCTGTGGCCCGCGCCATGGGCGCGGCCACGCTGAAGACGGCGATTGACCGCGGTGGCCCATACCTGGCGGAGCTCGAAGCACTTGCGAGCGTCGCACCGGACGATCCGGCAATTGCGGGCCTTCGCGAACGGGCTGCCGTCGGTGTCGTATCGCGCAGCCAGCTCGCCGCAACCTTTCCGGATACCGCCGACAAGATACTGGCGGCCATCCATCAGCCTCAGGGCGACGAGGGCGTCATTGCCCGGCTGATGTCGAGTGCCACCTCCGCCATCCGCATTCGCCCGGTCGGCAGCGTCGAGGGAGACAGTCCCGAGGCGATCGTCGCGCGTATTGAAGACAAGGTGCGCAATGGCGACCTGAAGGGCGCGGCAATCGAATGGGAAGTTCTGCCTGAGGCAGGAAAGGCCGCCGGAGCCGACTACAAGACACTGCTGGATCAGCGGGTCGCCGTCGAGGATCTGGTCGGCGCCGTCGTTTCACGTTCCATGTCAAGCACCGGAACCCAGGGATGAGGAAAGAGTAGATGGTTCGTATCCTGGTCTTCGCACTCATTGTTCTGGCCCTGGGATCGGGCTTTGCCTGGCTTGCGGACCGCCCCGGCGAGCTCTCGCTCGTCTGGCAGGGCCAGCGTGCCGACATGAGCCTGATGGTCGCCGCCACGCTGCTCGTATCCTTCCTTGCGGCAGTGATGCTTGCCTGGTGGATCGTTCGGGTCGTCCTGACGTCGCCCCATTCCATTCAGCGCTACTTCCGCGCCCGCAAGCGGGACCGGGGCTATCAGGCCCTGTCGACAGGACTTATCGCCGCCGGAGCCGGTGATGCGTCCCTCGCCCGCAAGATGAATGCACGGGCAAGAGGTCTCATCCGCGCGGACCAGGAACCCCTGATCCACCTGCTCGAGGCACAGGCCGCCCTGATCGAAGGACGGCACGACGAGGCCCGGCAGACATTCGAACGCATGGCGGACGATCCAGAAACGAGGGAACTGGGCCTGCGCGGCCTGTACCTCGAAGCGCGAAGGCTCGGCGCAAACGAAGCGGCACGCCAGTACGCCGAGCGAGCCGCGGAGAAGGCTCCACACCTCCCATGGGCCGCCGAAGCGGCGCTCGAGTATCGTTCGCAGGCAGGCGACTGGGACGACGCGCTTCGGCTCGTCGATCAGACACGATCCACCACAAGCACGGACAAGGCGGCGAACGACCGAAGGAAGGCCGTGCTTTTGACGGCAAGGGCCGGCGGCAGGCTGGAGGCCGACCCGAGGGGTGCTCGCGACGATGCGACCCACGCACTGAAGCTCTCGGAAAACTTCGTGCCGGCAGGTCTGATCGCCGCGAAGGCCTACCTCCGCGAAAACAACCTCCGCAAGGCGGCATCCCTGCTCGAACAGCTTTGGAAGGGCCAGCCGCATCCCGAAGTCGCCAAGCTCTATGTCAGGGCGCGCAACGGCGACTCGGCAAGCGAGCGGCTGAAGCGTGCGGAAAAGCTCGAGGGCCTGCGTCCAAACAATGTCGAGGCGCTGATTGCCGTGTCCGAAGCGGCGCTCGAAGCACGGAATTTCCACCTGGCACGCGACAAGGCGGAGGCGGCGGCGCGATTGTCGCCACGTGAAGGCATCTTCCTGCTCCTGGCCGATATCGAGGATGCCGAAACCGGCGATCAGGGCCGCATCCGCCACTGGATGAACCAGGCATTGAAGTCTCCGCGTGACCCGGCCTGGACCTCCGACGGTATTGTCGCTTCGGAGTGGATGCCGGTTTCACCGGTGACCGGCAAGCTGGACGCCTTCGAGTGGCGGGCACCCGTCTCCCAGCTCGACGGTCCGGTCGAGGAAGGATCGGCCAATCCGGCGGAGGAGGCGATCCGCACGCTCCCGCCGATCGCCGTTACGGCCGCGAAGGCAGAGGCGGCAAGCCAGCCGGTCGCAGAGAAGGTTCAGACAATCCATATTGAACCCGCCCAGAAGGCAGAGAAGAAAACGTCGGACAAGACGGCTGAAGACAAGAAACAGGCCGGCAGCATCGGGGAGGAGAAGCCATTCTTCGGCGGACTGCCGGATGATCCCGGCGTGAAGGGCGAAGTGCGCAAGGAAGCGGCTTCCGCATTCCGGTTGTTCTGATCGACGCAAGGGGTAGTGGGCTAAGGATGTTCGAGCGGTTGCAGCAATTCGTCGCGAGCCTGTCGGGAGATTCGAAACGCGGCCTTGCCACAGGTGATCCGCGCGTCGCCGTGATCGGGCTGTGCATCCAGGTCATGGAAGCGGACGGGCAGATCCTGGAGGTGGAACGCGAGGCGTTGCGATCGGCTTTCAAGGACCGCTACCACGTGAACGACGCCGAGTTCGACGCACTCGTCGACGCTGGAACAAGTGCCGAGAGCGAGGCGATCGATTTCTTTCGCTTTACCTCCGAACTCAAGCGCCAGCTCTCGGAAGACCAGCGAATTGACCTTGTCGGCCTGCTGTGGGAAATCGTTTATGCCGATGGCGTCCGCAGCGAGCTGGAAGATCATGCCCTCTGGCGCATAGCTGATCTGCTTGGGGTGACCAGCAGGGAGCGCATCATGAAGCGGCAGGAGGTAGCCGGGAGGATTGGTGAAACCGGAGGGGGCGAGGAAGCGCAGGACGCCTGAGACGATGTTGGAAATACCGCGGAAGCCGGGCGACAACCGGCCCATTCTGATCGTGCTCCACCAGGAGTCCTCCAGCCCAGGGAGGGTCGGCCACATCCTTCGAGAGATGGGCTTCGACCTGGACATTCGCAGACCCGTTCTCGACGATCCTCTTCCGCCGACATTGAACGACCACGCCGGCGCCGTCGTGTTCGGCGGCCCCATGAGCGCGAATGACAACTATGACTACGTCCGGCGCGAGATCGACTGGCTCTCGGTCCCCCTGACGGAGAACCGCCCGTTTCTGGGCATCTGCCTCGGGGCGCAGATGCTGGTCCGGCATCTCGGAGGTAAGGTCGGCCCCGATGCCAACGGCATGACGGAGATCGGCTGGTATCCGTTGAAGGCAACGGATGCCGGCCACGAACTGATGGTCTGGCCAAGCATGGTCTATCAGTTCCACCGCGAGGGCTTCGAGCTACCGCGCGACGCAACCCTGCTTGCAACCGGCCACCACTATGAAAACCAGGCGTTCCGATATGGAGAATCCGCCTGGGGTATCCAGTTCCATGGCGAGCTCACGCTCGCGATGATGCACCGCTGGGTCGTTCGCGGCGCCGAGCGTTTCGAACTGCCGGGAGCCCAGATCGGCAAGGCGCATCTCGATGGCCGCATGCTTTACGACGCTGCTCTGCGTGTCTGGATGAAGGCATTTCTCAACCGCATCTTTCATGAGCAGTGAACCCGGTCGTCATTCGCTCCCTGCGTGCTCGGAATGAGCCGGCCATGAAAGTTGCCGACCGGGGAGCGGAACGGTTGTTCCAATAGCGGTAAGCGGCCGGATGATGCGCGGGGGATCGTCACGGGCGCAAGGACGCACGTTAAACATGTTTGCCGGTTGGACCGTACTGCGCACTTGCTGCTTTCCGCGCCAATGTCTACATGTCAGCACGGATTAAATTGGAGAAGACAATGATAGCGGTCATCAACACCCTATTGTTCATCATCAGCATCGCGTGGTTTTTGGTCATCGCATCGGCGATCTTTTCCTGGCTCTACGCGTTCAACGTGATCAACGCGAACAATCAGGTCATCGCCACGATCGGGCGATCGCTCTACCAGTTGACTGAACCGGTCTACCGGCCGATCCGTCGCATCCTGCCGAATTTCGGCGGCGTCGATCTTTCGCCACTCGTTGTTCTGGTCATCCTGTTCTTCCTGGAGCAGGTCATCCGCAGCGTCCTCGCACCCGCCCTCCTCGGGCTCTGAGCCGGCCAGTCGGTCCGGCTCCGCCGTGCGGCCATCAGCGGACCAGAAATGAAAAATCCTCCGGCTCGCTTGGCGAACCGGAGGATTGATTGGACGACCGTCGATTACTCCGGTCGAGTTACTTCTGAGCCTTGGCCCGCTCTACCGCTTCCTTGATCAGTTCCTTGGCCGCAGCCGCGTCCTGCCAGCCGAAGATCTTGACCCACTTGCCGGGTTCCAGATCCTTGTAGTGCTCGAAGAAGTGTTCGATCTGCTTGAGAGTGATTTCCGGCAGGTCCGTGTAGTTTTGAACCTTTTCGTAGCGCAGGGTGAGGTGCGTCGAGGGAACGGCGATGATCTTCTCGTCCTTGCCCGAATTGTCTTCCATCATCAGCACGCCGATCGGGCGCACATTGATGACACAGCCCGGAACGAGCGGCCGGGTGCTGGCGATCAGAACGTCGATCGGGTCGCCGTCGTCGGAGAGCGTGTGCGGCACGAAGCCATAGTTGCCGGGATAGGTCATCGGCGTATAGAGGAACCGGTCGACGACGAGCGTGCCGGCTTCCTTGTCCATCTCATACTTGATCGGATGTCCACCGACGGGAACCTCGACGATTACGTTGACGTCTTCCGGCGGGTTCTTTCCGATGGAGATTGCATCGATACGCATGGTGACTCCTGAATGCTGTGGAATTTGCGGTCTCGATAAAGGGAAACATCCTGCAACGCAACATCACTTTCGTTGTGCCGCCGCAGGGGGCGACACTAAAGCACTGCCGGACCACGGCCCGGTGGCGATCACCGACCCGTCCTGCAACCTCGTTCGATGCGTGAAGTGGCGGCGTTATCGCCAGGCGAAACCGATCTTCTTCAGATCCTTGTCGCCGAAGTTTTCCATTCCCTCGGCGATGTCGACGCCGCCCTCCGAGCGGAAGAACCGCTCAGCGTGCTCGCTGTCTTCGAGGCACCAGACCACAAGCCCGTCACACCCAAGGGACTTGAGCAAGCGCCGGGCTTCCCCGAAGAGCATCCGCCCGAGGCCGAGCCCCTGGTATTCCGGACGCAGATAGATCTCGTAGATTTCGCCCTCGTAGGGCAGCGCCTTGGCGCGATTCAATCCGAGGGTGGCATAACCCGCCACCGTCCCAGCAACGTCGAGAACCAGCAGTGTCGCCGGGCCGCGGGTCGCCTTGCGCCACCAGTTCTCGTTGCGGCGTTCCACCATGTTGATCAGCGGCTTGTGCGGTATGAGGCCGGAGTAGGTGTGCAGCCAGGATACCCGATGGGTCTCGGATATCGCCCGCGCGTCCTGCGGCTCGGCGCGCCGCACATCGATCGACAAAGTTTTCATGATGTGACTCTATTCCGGCACAAACGCCGCAGGAATCCCGGCGACTCCGGCGATCCCGCTTGCCCACAGGCAAGTTTGTTACGGCGCTTCGGAAAGTTAACGCTTTTTTAACATTCGTCACAAGGCGTAAAACGATAGCACACATGAAAAACCCCGGCGCGAGGGCCGGGGCTTTTCATCACTTCCATGTGACCGCCAAGGGCGAATCACATGCCGGCTGCTGCACGGGACTTTTCGAAGCGCTTGCGCTCATTCGGATCAAGATAGAGCTTGCGGAGACGGATGGACTTCGGCGTGACTTCCACCAGCTCATCGTCCTGGATCCAAGAAAGCGCGCGCTCAAGCGTCATCTTGATCGGCGGGGTGAGGCGCACCGCTTCATCCTTGCCGGCGGCGCGGATGTTGGTGAGCTTCTTGCCCTTCAGCACGTTCACTTCCAGATCGTTGTCGCGGGTATGGATGCCGACGATCATGCCTTCGTAGACCTTCTCGCCAGCGTCGATGACCATCGGCCCGCGGTCTTCGAGGTTGAAGAGGGCGTAGGCCACTGCCTCGCCGGCTTCGTTGGCCAGCAGGACTCCGTTCACACGCCCGCCGATCTCGCCCTTGAAGGGCTGGTAGTCGTGGAACAGGCGGTTCATGATCGCGGTGCCGCGCGTATCGGTCAGAAGCTCAGACTGGTAGCCGATGAGGCCGCGTGTCGGCGCGAAGAAGACGAGACGGACGCGGTTGCCGCCGGAAGGACGAAGCTCGACCATCTCGGCCTTGCGCTCCGACATCTTCTGCACGACGACGCCGGAATGCTCTTCATCCACGTCGATGACGACTTCCTCGATCGGCTCGAGCATCTGGCCCGTCGCCTCATCCTTGTGCATGACAACGCGCGGACGCGAAACGGCAATCTCGAAGCCTTCGCGGCGCATCGTTTCGATGAGCACGGCGAGCTGAAGTTCGCCACGACCGGAAACGAAGAACGAGTCCTTGTCGCCCGACTCTTCGATCTTCAGCGCGACGTTGCCTTCGGCTTCCTTGAAGAGACGGTCGCGGATGACGCGGCTCGTCACCTTGTCGCCTTCGGTGCCGGCAAGCGGCGAGTCATTGACAATGAAGGACATGGTAACGGTCGGCGGGTCGATCGGCTGTGCCTTCATGGCCTCGGAGACCGAGGGATCGCAGAATGTATCGGCGACCGTACCCTTGGTCAGGCCGGCAATGGCCACGATGTCGCCCGCATGGGCTTCTTCGATAGCCGTGCGCTCGATACCGCGGAAGGCGAGGATCTTCGATATACGGCCGTTTTCGATGAGCTGGCCGTCCTGGCCGAGAACCTTGACGGTCTGGTTCGGCTTGATCGAACCGGAATGGATGCGGCCGGTGATGATACGACCGAGGAAGGGGTTGGCTTCGAGGATTGTGCCAATCATGCGGAACGGGCCTTCGGCAACCGTCGGCTCCGGCACGTGCTTCAGCACGAGATCGAGCAGCGGCGCCATGCCTTCGTCCTGCGGGCCTTCCGGGTTGACGTTCATCCAGCCGTTGCGGCCCGAACCGTAGAGGATCGGGAAGTCGAGCTGTTCGTCGGTGGCGTCGAGATTGGCGAAAAGGTCGAAGACCTCGTTCAGCACTTCCTCGTGGCGGCCGTCCGGACGGTCGATCTTGTTGATCGCGACGATCGGCTTCAGGCCGACCTTGAGCGCCTTGCCGACCACGAACTTGGTCTGCGGCATCGGGCCTTCGGAGCTATCGACGAGAACGATCGCGCCGTCCACCATCGAGAGGATGCGCTCCACTTCACCGCCGAAGTCGGCGTGGCCGGGCGTGTCCACGATGTTGATGCGCGTGCCCTTCCACTCGACCGAAGTCGCCTTGGCGAGAATGGTGATGCCGCGTTCCTTTTCCAGGTCGTTGGAATCCATGACGCGTTCAGCAACGCGCTGGTTCTCGCGGAAGGAGCCGGACTGTTTCAGGAGTTCGTCGACGAGGGTGGTCTTCCCATGGTCAACGTGCGCGATGATCGCGATATTGCGAATGGACATATGAATATCTCTGAGGTTACGGGCGCGCACGCATGCGGAAGGCGCCATTTGCATTTGGGGCGTCCATACATCGAATTACGCAATTGCGAAAGGGGGCAAGCCGAACTCTGTCTCCTAAACGCTGCAAAGCTGGCGGCTTCATGCGTTACGCATTGGGTCTAGCGTCACCCTGAACAGTTCCTGATCCTCCCGATCCATGAGCCGCACGGTGAGTTGTTCGGTCTGTCCATTGATGTCGACGATGCCGAAGAACTGCAGGCCCGCCGACGGAGGGAGATTGCTGTCCGCCCCGCCCCCGGACGCCTTCATGAATCGGACTTCGGGTCCGAACGTCATGTCGAGAGGGTGCGGACCGTAGGTTCCCGAATGCAATGGGCCGGAAACAAACTCCCAGAAAGGCAGGAACTCCTTGAAGCGCGCCCTTGCTGGGTCATAGTGGTGTGCCGCCGTGTAGTGAACATCGGCGGTCAGCCAAATGACATTCTGGATGGCATTGTCGCGAAGAAAGGTGAGAAGGTCGGCAATTTCCGTCTCCCGGGCCGCGGGCGGCCCGTTAAGCCCGTCGGCGACGCCTTCATAGCCGAGCTTGTTCGCATAGTCGTCCCACACGACGACACCGAGCGGCATGTCGCAGGCGATCACTTTCCAGACCGCTTTCGACGCCAAGAGTTCGCGTCTCAGCCAGTCCGCCTGCCTCCAGCCGAACAGGCCGTTTTCCAGACTTCCCTGGTTGGGGCTACGGTAGGATCTGAGATCGACGAAGAACACGTCGACCAGCGGGCCGTAGGCGACCTTGCGAAAAATCCGACCCGGCTGGGCCGGAAAGTAGCCGATCGGCGTCATCTCCTGGAAGGCGCGCATGGCCCGCGCCGCATAGAGGGAGACATCCTTGTCCGGATAGCGGGGATCGTCCCTGAGGTCCGTCGACGCCGACCAGTTGTTCAGAACCTCGTGATCGTCCCACTGGAAGAACACTGGACACTGGGCGTTGAAATCGAGAACGTTCCGGTCAAGCAGATTGTATTTCCACTGGCCGCGGTACTCTTCGAGCGTCCGGGCGACCTGGCGCTTCTCGTCCGTGACGATGCGGTTCTTCCAGATCGTCCCGTCCTTTAGCTTGATCTCGTCGGGGATTGGGCCGTCAGCGTAGATGGTGTCGCCGGAATGGATGAAGAAATCCGGCTCGTGCCGCAGCATTGTCGAGTAGGTCTTCATACCGACATCATCGATGCCCCAGCCCTGCCCCGCCGTATCCCCGGACCAGACGAACCGCACCGACCGCCGGCGCAGTGGCCCCGTGCGAAACCGCCCGACCACTGGCTCTGAGACCAGGTGACCGGCATAGGGATCGGTCGCCGTGAACCGGTAGAAAATGTCCTGGTCCGGCAACAACCCCTTGAGCTGGGTCTTAACCGCGAAGTCGTTGCCCGGCAGTGCCTTCAATGGGGGCAGGCGGACAGGGTCGGAGAACCCCTCGGTCGTCGCGTATTCGACCGTAACCTCGGCCGCGCGATCGACCCGGGTCCAGATCATGCCGGAGGACGGATCGACGTCGCCTGACTGCACACCGTGGGTGAAAAGCGGGCGCCCATGTCCGCGGGCGTAGTATGGAACGGCCAATGCGGAAGAAGCGGCGAGAGCGCCTGCACCGGACGCAAGAAGGAAGGACCGCCTCGTAAGCACATCAGGAACAATCGCCATGCCACCTCCGGCCGAAACCTGCGAATCGGATAGCGATTCGCAGGCTGACCATTGGCGGCCGAGGTGTCAGGCGCGCAACGAAACGATGACTGTTCGCGTACATTTCGGTGACAGAAGCGTGAAGGAGAGGCTCAGGCCGCCAGCCCCTTCTTCACAAGCATCGCATCCACGCTCGGCAGTTTGCCGCGGAACGCCTTGTAGGCGTCCTCGGGATCAATCGAGCCGCCGACCGAATAGATGTTTGTCTTGAGTCTCAGTGCCATTTCCGGATCGAAGGCGTCCCCGGTCTCGGTAAACGCTGCAAAGGCATCGGCGTCGAGAACTTCGGACCACATGTAGGAATAGTAGCCCGCCGAGTAGCCGTCTCCCGAGAAAACGTGCTGGAAGTGCGGCGTCGCATGGCGCATGACAATCGAGGCGGGCATGCCCAGGCCCTCCAGTACATCCGCCTGGACGGCCATCGGATCCTCGACCGGTCCGCGCGTATGGAAAGCCATGTCGACCAGCGCGGAGGACGTGAACTCGACGGTCGCGAAGCCGGCATTGAAGGTGCGCGCGGCGAGCACCTTGTCCAGCAGCGCCTGGGGCATCGCCTGCCCTGTCTCATAGTGGACGGCATAGGCCTTGAGGATGTCGGGCACCGTCAGCCAGTGCTCGTAGAGCTGCGACGGCAGCTCCACGAAGTCACGGGAGACCCCGGTGCCGGAAACGGACGGATAGGTGACGTTCGACAACATGCCGTGAAGCGCGTGGCCGAACTCGTGGAAGAGCGTACGGGCATCATCGAGCGAAAGCAGTGCCGGCTTGCCTTCTGCTGGCTTGGCGAAGTTGCAGACATTGTAGATGATCGGGATCTCGCCAATCGCACCGTTCTTCAACGGAAGCTTGTGCTGGCTCTGGAAGGCGCTCATCCAGGCGCCCGAGCGCTTTGAGGCGCGCGCGAAATAGTCGCCGAGGAACATGGCCAGAAGCCGGTCGTCGCGATCACGGATCTCGAACACCCTTACGTCGGGATGATAGGCGGGCACATCCTTTTTCTCGACCGCCCGTATGCCGAACAGCCGGCCCGCGACGTCGAAGCAGGCCTCGATGATCTTCTCGAGCTGCAGGTAGGGTTTCAGTTCCGCTTCGGAGAAATCGAACTTTCGCGCACGCAGCTTTTCCGCATAGTGGCGCCAATCCCATGGCATCACGGGATGGTTCTTGCCTTCCTCCACCACGAGTTCGGCAAGTTCCGCCTCTTCCTCCCGTGCACGCGCGACGGCCTTTGCCCAGACGGTGGTCAGAAGTTCGTTGACCGACTCCGGCGTCTTGGCCATCGTATTGTCGAGCTTCAGGGCAGCATAGTGTGCGTAGCCAAGCAGCGACGCCTTCTCGGCGCGCAGTGCCAGCGTCTCCTTGACGATCTCCCGATTGTCCGTCTCTCCGCCGTTGCGTCCCCGTGCCGCCCAGGCATGGAATGCCTGTTCCCGCAGAACCCGGTTGGTGGAGAAGGTGAGAAACGGTTCGATGATCGATCGCGAGAGCGTCACCGCATACTTGCCGTCCTCGCCGCGCTCGCGGGCGGCGGCGGCCATCGCGTCGCGGAGGAAATCGGGCAATCCCGCGAGTTCACTTTCCTCGGAAAGCAGCAGCGCCCAGCTCTTTTCATCGGCAAGCACGTTCTGGCCGAACTTCGCGCCGAGGCCGGCGAGTGTCTCGTTGATTGCGGTCAACCTCTCCTGCTTGTCCTTTGCAAGTGCGGCCCCGGACTTGACGAAGCCTTTCCAGTGGCGCTCAAGGACACGCGTCTGCTCACCCGACAGGTCGAGCTCCTCCCTTTTCTGCCAAAGTTCATCGATGCGGGAAAAGAGCGCCTGATTGGTACCGATCCTGGAGTAGTGCCGCGACATCTTTGGTGCAATCTCGCGTTCCAGCGCCTGTATCGTCTCATTGGTGTTGGCTCCGGCGCGGTTCCAGAAGAGTGCCGACACGCGTGACAGCTCGTCGCCGGCAATCTCAAGCGCCGTCACCGTATTGTCGAACGTCGGCGCGGCTGTATTGCCCGCGATCGCCTCAACCTCTGTCTGGTGAGCATCGAAGGCCGCATCGAAAGCGGACGAAAAGGCATTATCCTCCACCAGATCGAAACGCGGCAGGCCGTTCAGGCCGTTCCATTCTACGAGAGCGGGGGAGATGCGTGGATCTGCGGTCATTCTGTCCATCCTGTACCTTCAAATCATCAGACGGCGAATATAGGCACAACGAACGGGGATTGGTACGCCGATGGCGCAGCGGACTGGAAAATTGGATCGCATCCGGCTAAATTGCGTCGAGACCCGGACGGCCGGCACCGAACCACTTGACGCAAGCGTCGACATCGGTGACAACGGCCGGGTTCCGCGGCCTTACATTCCGGATGCCGCAGATCGAACATTGGTGCCGGGCCCCTCTGGCGAGAGTTTTACGGCGCTCTCGTGATGTCGGTACCGCCAGCAGATGAGCCGGCGGATTCTAGAACATGAAGATTTTGATCATGCCTGATCCGCATGCCTGTGTCGGCATGCGTTTTTCCACTACCCGTTCCAACACTTACAAGCTTTCGGGGCAGGAGGTGCGGCCATGACCCGACCTGCAATGCCCCAGAATGCCACGGGCTACTTCAAGTGGGCCTTCATCGTGACCATTGTCGGGCTGGTGCTCGGCGCATGGGTCGGATGGCAGGCGACCGGCACGCTCAGCGGCATGGCGACCGTCTTTTTCATCTGTGCCGTCCTTGCGGTGCTTGAGATATCGCTCTCCTTCGACAACGCCATCGTCAACGCCAACAAGCTCAAGGACATGACGCCGGTCTGGCAGCACCGGTTCCTGACCTGGGGTATCGTGATCGCCGTCTTCGGCATGCGTATCGTATTCCCCCTGCTGATCGTGGTGATCGCCGCAAACATCGGGCCGATCGAGGCACTGGTCCTCGCCGCCAAGAACCCGGCGGAATACGCCCGGATCATGACGGATGCGCACCTCCCCATTGCAGCCTTTGGTGGCACCTTCCTGATGATGGTGGGCCTCACCTATTTCTTCGATCATGAGAAGGACGTGCACTGGATCGCCTTCATCGAGAAGCATATGTCCCGCTTCGCGACCATCAAGGGCATCGAGATCGCCTTCGTTCTTTGCTTGATCCTGCTGTTCTCCAATCTTCTCGAGGGCGAGGAAGCAACCACCTTCGTCTATTCGGCGATCTACGGCCTGCTGACCTTCCTGGCGGTCGAGGTCGTGGGTGGCCTGCTCGATGCGTCCCAGCAGACGATGAGCGCAGCGGCAAAAGGCGGCCTCGGGGCTTTCATCTACCTGGAAGTTCTGGATGCCAGCTTCTCGTTCGACGGCGTCATCGGCGCCTTCGCCCTGACCCAGAACCTGTTCATCATCGCCATCGGCCTCGGCATCGGCGCGATGTACGTGCGCTCGATGACCATCATGCTGGTGGACAAGGGTACGCTCGCGGAATACCGCTATCTCGAGCACGGGGCCTTCTACGCGATCCTGATCCTCTCGGTGATCATGTACTGCCAGACGCTGGTGCATATTCCCGAAGTGATCACGGGCCTCGGTGGCGCGGGCCTGATCGGTATCTCGCTCTGGTCCTCCATCCGCCACAATCGTCTTGAGCAGCAAGAGGAAGAGCGTCGGGAACGCGCGGTCGAGCACGTATAATCCCATTCACGAAACTGAGCCGGGCCGCTCCAGCATTGAAGCGGCCCGCGGTTCCGAAAAGCCAAAAGGCCCGCCGGTCACGCGACCGGCGGGCCTTTTGGTTATGAATTCGATGGATGGGTAATCAGCGGCTATGCGGGAAGGAAGCCGGGTCGATCCCCAGGGTGTTGAGGTCGCGCGTCTTCGGACGGCGGCCAGCCTCGACGGCAGCGGCAGCGGCATTGGCGGCGCTCAGAACGGCAAAGGCACGGCCCAAGAAGCCATTGCGGATGGTGTTACGGAAGTCGGACATCGTCTTGCTCTCTTTTCTCAACTCTCTTTGACGCAAGACAGATGAGGCTTCGCAGCCTTGTAGACAAGTCACGCAGTGGCAGGTCAGCCATGCAGATAGAGCAGGCCGGCATCCGAAGGGATGGCCGGCCTGCTCCAATTTTGCCTTGGGAGGCTACAGGAACCTGGAACTCAGTCCTCGCTTGCCGCGAGCTGCGACAGGACCTTGCCGCGTCCCCGTGCCCGAAGGATCAGGGGAATGACGAGGGCAGCAAGCGCGATCGCCAGCAGGACGACGGCGACCGGTGATCCGAGGAACGTGGTCGGATCGCCCTGACTGATTGAGAGTGCCCGGCGCAGCTGCTGTTCGGCGAGCGGCCCGAGGATAAGGCCGACCACTACTGGCGCGATCGGGTAGCCGAACACGCGCATGGCGTAGCCGAGCAGACCGAAGGCGAGCAGCATTCCGAGTTCGAACACCGATGGATTGGCGCCGATCGTCCCGAGCGTCGCAAACAGCAGGATGCCCGCATAGAGCCATGGCTTCGGGATGGTCAGCAGCTTCACCCACAGACCGATCAGCGGCAGGTTGAGAACGAGCAGCATCAGATTGGCGATCAGCAGGCTGGCAATGAGACCCCATACGAGCTGCGGATTGGTCGCAAAGAGAAGCGGTCCGGGCTGGAGACCGTACTGCTGGAAGCCGGCGAGCATGATCGCCGCGGTCGCCGTGGTCGGCAGTCCGAGGGTCAGGAGCGGCACGAGCGTACCCGCGGCGGAGGCATTGTTGGCCGCCTCCGGCCCCGCCACCCCTTCGATGGCGCCATTTCCGAATTCTTCTGGATGCTTGGTCAGCCGCTTTTCTGTGGCGTAGGAGAGGAAGGTGCCGATTTCGGCGCCGCCAGCCGGCATCGCCCCGATGGGAAAGCCGATCGCGGTGCCCCGAAGCCAGGGCTTCCAGGACCGCGCCCAGTCGGCGGCGTTCATCCAAACGGATCCCTTAACGGCCTCAACCTTGTCCGGGCCACGATCGCCCTGAGCGGCAATAAACAGTGTTTCACCGATGGCGAACATAGCCACTGCAAGGGTCGTCACCTCGATGCCGTCGAGCAGGTCCGGAACGCCGAAGCTCAGGCGCGCCTGGCCGGTCAGCTGGTCGATACCGACGACGGCAAGTGCAAGACCGATGAACAGGGAGGTAAGCCCCCTGAGGGTCGAGTCGCCAAATGCCGAGGAAACGGTGATGAAGGCGAGAACCATCAGCGCGAAGTATTCGCGGGGTCCGAAAACCAGAGCGAGCTTTACGATGTAGGGCGCGATGAAGGCAAGTGCCAGCGTGGCGATGAGGCCGGCAACGAAGGATCCGATCGCCGCCGTCGCTAGAGCAGGTCCGCCCCTCCCCGCACGAGCCATCTTGTTGCCCTCGAGCGCGGTGACGATCGACGAGCTTTCGCCGGGCGTATTGAGAAGGATCGACGTCGTGGATCCGCCATACATGCCGCCATAGTAGATACCGGCGAACATGATGAGCGATCCTCCCGGGTCGAGCCGGTAGGTGACCGGCAGCAAGAGCGCCACCGTGAGCGCCGGACCGATACCAGGCAAGACGCCGACGGCCGTTCCTAGCGTCACGCCGATAAGCGCATAGAGCAGATTCATCGGCTGCGCGGCAACGAGCAGCCCCTGAAGAAGAAATTCAAACGTACCCATCGTCGGACCTCAGAAGAACAAATGCTCGAGGGGGCCGGCTGGCAAGGAGAGTTGCAGCAGCTTGGCGAAGACGACCCACACGGCAAAACTGATCAGAATTCCGACGGGAATGGTGATCCACAACTGCCGTTTGCCGAAACCACGGGCCGTCAGTGCGAAAAGCAGCCCGGTAGCGATTGCGAAACCCGCGATCTTCAGCAGGATCATCTGGATGGCTAGACCACCGACGATCCAGGCCACGGGCGCAGTTTCCTGGTGGTCGCGCTCGGGAAAGTCGCCGCGGAATGCCTCGATGGCGGTCCAGCCGGCAAGGGCGATCAGACAGCATGCAATGACATAGGGAACCGTGGTCGGTCCGACCTGCGAATAGCCCACCAGTCCGCTCAGCCGGGACACGTCCCAGAAGATCAGCAGTCCCAGCGCCGCAAGAACCACGGCGATGACAAGCGCCGCCCTGTCAGGGCGGCGCGACGTTGTTGCGGGGGAAGTCCCGTTCTTCATTGTACGAGCCCGATGTCCTTGAGGACGGTTTCCGTTGCGGACGTATCCTTTGCGAGTTGCTCATCGAACGCGCTGCCGGAGAGATAGGTGTCCTGCCAGCCCTTGGTCTTCAGAACGTCCTGCCAGGCGGCGGATTTTGCGAGCTTCTCGATATCGCTGGAGACCGCGGCCTTCTGTTCGTCCGTCAGGCCCGGAGCTGCAGCGACCATGCGCCAGTTCTCGACGACCACGTCGAGGCCACTTTCCTTGATCGTCGGCGCGTCGACGCCTTCTATGCGGTCCGCGCTCGACACCGCGAGCAGTCGCAGCGTTCCCGCCTTCACCTGGGACTCGAATTCGCCGTAGCCGGAGATGCCGGCGCTCACCTGCGCGCCGAGGATGGCGGCCAGTGCTTCGCCACCGCCCGAGTAAGCGATGTAGTTGATCTTCTTGGGATCGACGCCTGCAGCCTTGGCGATGAGGCCGACTGCGATGTGGTCCGTGCCGCCCGCCGAACCGCCGGCCCAGGAAACGGCGCCTGGATCCTTCTTCAGGGCTTCGACCAGGTCTCCCATCGTCTGGAAGGGCGACGAGGCCGGGACGACGATCGCCTCGTACTCGCCGGTGAGGCGTGCGATCGGCGTGACATCCTTGAGCGTCACGGGCGACTTGTTGGTGAGGATCGCGCCGACCATGACGTAGCCGCCGACGATGAGTGCGTTGGGATTACCCTGGTTCTGGCTCGCGAACTGCGCAAGTCCGATCGTTCCGCCCGCGCCGGGCACATTGACCACCTGCACGTTGCCGGAGATTCCCTCCTGCTGCATGACAGTCTGCAGCGAACGCGCGGTCTGGTCCCATCCGCCGCCCGGATTTGCAGGGGCGATGATGGTGTAGTCCGCCGCCAACGCGGGAAGCGCCATCGCGCCGGCGAGAATCGATGCCAAGAAGAATTGTTTCACGAAATGTCCTCCGTCAGGCGCGGTTTGTCCGCGCGTTGTAGATCGTCGAGGAAGGAGGAGTTGCGTTCGCAGCGGTCTCGGGACTGCCGTCCCGGATCGTTCAAGTGCCATGCTCCTCCCGGCCTCCACCTCATCCGCCTCCACGGACGATGAAGAACCCTAAGCCAGCACATCAAGCTGACATCTAGCTGACATTCTAGGGCGCGAGGCAACGGAAGGAAACATTCGCCCGCAACGATTTCGAGGCCACTCGCCCTATTGGTTGCGCAAAACCTCGTTCCAGCGGTCGATCAGCCGGGCGCGTTTGACCTGGTCGAGATAAACCATCAGCCCCGGGCTGACAGGTACGGGCTTCAACTGAGCTCCGAGCATCTCGCGCATGGTATTCGCCGTATTCTCCCCGCCGACATCCGGGCTGACAGCGGCAATCTGGAGTTCCCGCGCCATGATCGTCTGCCCTTCCGTCGACATGAAGAACGCGAGATACCGGCGCCCCAGCTCCGGCTGCGCTGCCGCCTGCGGCACGAGGCCGATCCGTGACATGACGACGGTGTAGTCTCTGGGAAGCACGATTCCGACATCCGGGTTTCTTGACGCCCAGTCCGCCGCGTAGGAGCCAAGGATGTTGTACCCGAGAACGAAACGTCCATCGGCGACGCGCTCGAGGATAGCCGAACTGGTCGAGTAGAGCTTGACCCCCGCAGCGCCCATGGCTCGAATAACCGACCATATGTCGCCGAACTGCTCCTGATCGCGCGCCATGAACAGAAAGCCGACACCGGAGCGCTCGATGTCGTAGGTACCGATCCGACCATGAATTTGGTCGCCGTGGCGTTTGAGGTAGTCGACGAACTCCGCCCTGGAAGCCGGCGGTTTCTCGTCCTTGAAACTCGGCTTGTGATAGACGAACACCGCCGGCTCGAACGTCAATGCGTAGGCCGTGTTGCGCCAGTTCGCCCATTCCGGCCATCGCTCGCTCATGGGCAGGTCGCTCCGCTGGGCATAGCCGTCGTTGCTGAGCTTGACCTGCAGGTCCATTGCCGACGAGAAAGCGAAATCTGCGGTCTTTTCGCCCGCGTCCGTTTCCCTCACGATGCGGTCATAGACTTCTCCGGTAAGCATCTCCTCGTAGCGGACGGCAACGTCCGGATTGGCCTTCTGGAACCCCTCGATCATCGGTCGAGCTAGAGGCTCGTCGAGTGACGAATAGACGACCAGCACCGGCGCGTCGGCAGCTCCGGATACTGCGCGATAGGATACGGTTGCCCCCTCGGCTAAGCCGACGAAGATCGAAAGAAACGCGCAGACAAGCAGGAACCGCATTTCGGCAGATTGCACCACGCCGAAATCGTTCACAAGCCGCAGCCAACCCGCTAATGTCATGCGGGGAGAGCACAGGCGCATGCGAATTCTACTGGTCGAAGACAACGAAGCCCTGGCGGACGGGCTTTCCACCATCCTGCGCGGCACCGGCCACGCAGTCGATACCGTCCGCGACGGCGCGTCTGCCGATGCGGCGATCGCGACGGAGAACTTCGATCTCGTCATTCTGGACCTCAATCTTCCTGAGATGGATGGGCTTGAGGTGTTGCGGGCGATGCGGGCCCGGCAAAACAAGGCGTCGGTTCTGATCCTGACCGCGCGCGGCAGTGCCGAGGAAAAGGTCAAGGGCCTCGATCTCGGCGCAGACGACTACATGATCAAGCCTTTCGACATATCCGAGCTCGAGGCGCGCGTGCGAATGCTGCTGCGCCGCCAGGCAGGTCTGAGATCCTCCGCGATCAGTTTCGGCGGCGTCGATCTCGACCTGAATTTCCGCACTTTTTCTGCCGCGGGCACACCGCTCGACATACCGGCGCGCGAGACGGGTCTTCTCGAAATCCTCTTCATGCGAGCCGGCAAGGTCGTGTCCAAGGAAGCCATCATGCAGTCGCTGGCCGCCTTCGATGACGATCTCAGCCCCAACGCGATCGAACAATATGTAAGCCGGCTAAGAAAACGTCTCGCACCCCATGGCCTCACCGTCCGAACCGCGCGCGGCATCGGCTACTATCTCGACAAGGCAGCGCCGGTTTGACGCTCCTGCCCTCCTCATCTCTCAGACGGCAGCTCCTGTTCTGGCTGCTGGTCTCGACGGCAGTGATCGGCGCGCTTGCGCTCGTCGACACCTATCGGGAAGCCGTGAAGACGGCCAACCTCGTCTCGGACCGCGTGCTCGCGGGTTCCGCCCTCGCGATCGCCGAACGCGTCGTGGTTGCCGAGAATGGCAGCCTCGAGGTCGACATCCCCTATGTGGCCCTCGAAATGCTGACGTCGGCGGCGCAGGATCGGGTTTTCTATCGCGTCGACGGCCCGCCGGGAAAGTTCATAACCGGCTACAAAGGCTTACCGACGATCGCGCAGACGGATTCGCAGCTCGCGGTTTTCGACAATGCTACCTTTCGCGGTGAACGTATTCGCATCGCCGTGCTCCAGCGCTCTGCCTCGACTGGGATCAATTCCGTTCCCTTTGCCGTGACGGTGGCGGAAACCACAATCGCCCGTCGCCAGCTGACGCAGGCGATCCTGCTGCGCTCGGCGCTCCGGCTCGCCCTGATGATCGCGGGCGCGGCGACGATCGTCTGGATCGCCGTGACGCTTTCGCTCCGGCCGCTCTACCGCCTCGGGGATGCTATTGCAGAGCGCAACCCGGACGACCTGCATCCCATCGAGCAGATCGTGCCTGCGGAAGTGCAGGGCCTTGTGGAGACGGTCAATTCCTTCATGGTCAGGCTACAATCCGCACTCGACGCCCTCAGGAACTTTTCCGGCAATGCCAGCCACCAGTTGCGCACGCCGCTGGCGATCATCCGCACCCAGCTTGCGCTCGCCGGCCGCGCCACGACACTGGCCGAGGCGCAGGATGCGGCCCGCAAGGGCGACATAGCCGTGGCCCACGCGGAACGGATTCTCGCACAGCTCCTGCTCATGGCGAAACTGGACGCTGCCGGATCCAAGGGACGTCAGGCACTGTCGCCCATAGACATCACTGCGATCTCGCAGGAGATTACCGCCGACCGCGTCCCTGCCGCGAGCGCGGCCGGGATAGATCTTGGCTTCGACGGGAGTGGACCTGTGCTCGTGCAGGCAGAGCCGCTGCTCTTCGGCGAACTCGTACGCAATCTCGTCGAGAACGCGATCCTCTACGCCGGTGCAGGCGCGGAAGTGACGGTGCGTACACGCAGCACCGGCGACGGGGCGCTGCTCGAAGTCGAGGACGACGGCCCCGGCATTCCGAAAGAGCGCCGGGAGCTGGTTCGCCAAAGGTTCGCCCGGGAGCACCATCGTGACGCGCCGGGCATGGGATTGGGTCTTCCGATCGTCGAGGAGATCGCCCAGCTCTTCGGAGGAACGCTTTCGCTTAAGGACGGCGCCGGCAGCAACGGATTGCTGGTCGAGGTCAGCTTTCCTGCCCCCGCGACCTCCTGAGCCTCAAGGTTTGCGCCAGCCGAGAAGGCCGGGTGCCGCATGGCATACCGCCTGAACCGCAAATCCCATGAACAGCACACCGGACATCCTCACGATCGCGAGTTCGTGGCGTCGGTAGAAACGGCGCACATGCGCAGCGCCGATAATCCCTATCAGGATGACGTCCGCCGTCAGGAAGCCGAAGAACGAGACGGCAAGCAGCAGTGGCAGGGCGTGAAAATCCAGCGCGTTGGACGAGCTTGCCAGAAGCGCGGTAAACGTCGCGAGCGCCACCGGATAGCCCTTGGGATTGGTGAGCCCGAAGATAAGCCCACGCCGCAGGGGCCGTTCGACCGTCAATACCGCGGCGCCTTCCGCATGCCGCTTTGCACTCAGCGCCGTCCAGCCGATCCAGGCGAGATAGAAACCGCAGAGCAGACCGAGGACGTCGAAAACTGTCGAGCCGATGGTTTTTGCGCCGACGATCGCGACGAGCGCAAGCGCAGACCACAGGAGATCGCCGGCCAGATGACCGCCCATGAAGAGCGCCCCGGCCTTTCGGCCCTGCCCGGCGCCGATACCAAGGAGCGCCAGAAAGGCGGGACCGGGTATAAGAACATAGAGCAGTGCCGCCATGAAGGCACCGAACAGCATTGACGACGTCATGAAATCTCCTGCGACGGGACGTACCATTCGACCCTGTCGCCAGGTTGCAGTCAAGCCTGGTGAAACGACCAGACCACGGCGCCACTGATGCGACTGAGCTTGCTCCATTCGATCGCAGATGCTAAGTAAACCTTATTAAATTCCAGTCCCGAACGATGCAGACCAAATTCGACCCCGATACCATCGGCATGCTCCTGTCCGACGTCTCGCGCTTGCTGCGCGGCGCATTCGACCGAAGCATCAATGCCTCCGCCCTTGGCATCACGCCGGGCGAGGCCCGCACCCTCATCCAGATCTCCGCCTACGGTCGCAGCAAGCAAGCGGACATCGCAGTTCGCATGGGCATCGAGCCGATGACGCTCTCCGCCTATCTCGACAGACTTGAGGCTCTGGGGCTGGTTGAACGCGTCCCCGACGCCTGCGATCGCCGCGCGAAGAACGTTGTCGTCACCGAAAAGGCAGATCCGCTGCTCGCCGACATAAAGGCAGAGATGCGAATTCTCATGGGTGACGTTACTGCAGGTCTCGATCTGGAGGAACGCGAGGACCTGCGGGCCAAGCTCATCATTCTGCGCCAGAACCTGCGTCAGCCCGATCGGTCGTCAAATCCCGGCGAAAAAGGCGAAAATTCATGACGCGGCGAATGACCGAGCGGAGAACGGCATCCCTGGGCGCCCTTCTGGCGACCATCGGCCCCATATCGATGTCGCTGTACACACCCGCCATGCCGGAGCTCGTGCACGCCTTCGCAACGACCGAATCGGCGATCAAGCTGACGCTTTCCTTGTACTTCTGCGGCTTCGCCTTTGCCCAGCTCGTTGCCGGGCCATTGGCGGATGCCTTCGGGCGCCGGACCGCGACGGTGATATTCCTGGCGATCTACCTGGTCGGCAGCCTCTCGGCCGCCTTCGCGCCCTCGATCGAGTGGCTGCTCGCAGGCAGGCTCATTCAGGGGATCGGAGCCTCCGTCGGCATCACAGTGGCGCGCGCCATCGTGCGCGATCAGTTCATAGGCGCGGAAGCCGCGCGTATCATGAACCTGGTGGGGATCATGCTGGCCATAGGGCCTGCCATGGCACCGACGATCGGTGGCCTTACGCTCGCCGCCTTCGGCTGGTCTTCCATTTTCTTCCTCATGGTCGGTTTCGGCCTGTTGTCGTGCCTCACGATCACGGTCTTCATGAAGGAGACAATCGTTCCCAACAGGCGCCGAGCGGCACCCGGCCCACTCGTCGCGGCCTACTGGGAGCTTTTGCGAGACAGTCGCTTCGTCGCCTCTGCCCTTGTCATGGGCGGGGCCGTCGGGGCGCTCTACGCCCAGTCGACGATGCTGCCCTTCATCCTCATCGAGAAGGTTGGCCTAACCCCGACGCAATTCGGCATGGGAATGCTGATGCAGTCCGGTTCCTATTTCACTGGCTCAGTGGCGCTTCGGTACTTTTCGCGCCGATATGGCGGATCTCTGTCGGTTCGCACCGGGCTCGGCTTCATCGGCGCCGGCAGCCTGATCATGGCGCTTTCGGTCGCCTACGTCCCACCTTCGTTTCTTTCGATCATGTTGCCCGTCGCCTTCTACACGTTCGGCATCGCCTTCGTGACACCTCATATGACGACAGCCGGGATGTACCCGTTCCCCCACATCGCCGGTTCCGCTTCCGCCCTGATGGGTTTCGTTCAGATGGGCTCGGGCTTTGCCGCCGGAATGCTGGCAGCCGCCATTGGCATTCCCCTCACGTCCTTCGGCACGATCATCCCTTCCATGGGGCTGATGGCGATTGCGAGCTACGTGTGGTTCCTGACATCCGTCCGGAAGGCCGAGCGGCAAGCCGCCTCCGAGGCTGCTGCTGCCATCGGCGAATAGACACCTTCATCAATGAAAAGGCCCGCCGGCGCATGCGCGGGCGGGCCTGGTTCTGTCAGAAAGCAGCGGTCGGTCAGCCGCGGCGGTTGCGGGCAGCAAGAGTGCGCAGGCGAAGCGCATTGAGCTTGATGAAGCCCGCAGCGTCCTTCTGATCATAGGCGCCCTGGTCGTCCTCGAACGTGACGAGCTTGTCGGAATAGAGCGACTTGTCGCTCTTGCGGCCGGTGACCATGACATTGCCCTTGTAGAGCTTGAGCGTCACCTCGCCCTCGACATGCTCCTGGCTCTTGTCGATGAGCGCCTGCAGCATTTCGCGCTCCGGCGAGAACCAGAAGCCGTAGTAGATGAGCTCCGCGTAGCGCGGCATCATTTCGTCCTTGAGGTGCGCCGCGCCGCGATCGAGCGTGATCGATTCCATCGCACGGTGCGCCGCAAGCAGGATTGTGCCGCCAGGCGTTTCGTAGACGCCACGGGACTTCATTCCGACGAAGCGGTTCTCCACGAGGTCGAGACGCCCAATGCCATTGTCGCGGCCATAGGTGTTGAGGGTTGCGAGCAGCGTTGCGGGCGACATTCGCACGCCGTTGATCGAAACCGCGTCGCCACGCTCGAAGCCGACGGTGATGACTGTCGCCTTGTCCGGCGCGGCTTCCGGCGAGATCGTGCGCATGTGCACATATTCCGGAGCTTCCTGCGCCGGGTCCTCAAGGACCTTGCCTTCGGAGGACGAGTGCAGAAGGTTTGCATCGACCGAGAACGGCGCTTCGCCCTTCTTGTCCTTGGCGACCGGGATCTGGTGCTGTTCGGCGAAGTTCAGGAGATCCGTACGGCTCTTGAACGACCAGTCGCGCCAGGGGGCGATGATCTTGATGTCGGGGTTCAGTGCATAGGCCGAAAGCTCGAAGCGAACCTGGTCGTTGCCCTTGCCGGTGGCGCCATGGGCGATCGCGTCGGCACCGGTCTTCTTGGCGATCTCGATCAGGTGCTTGGAGATCAGCGGGCGAGCGATCGAGGTGCCGAGCAGGTAGACGCCTTCGTACACGGCGTTGGCACGGAACATCGGGAACACGAAGTCGCGAACGAACTCCTCGCGGACATCCTCGATGAAGATTTCCTTGATGCCGAGCATCTCCGCCTTCTTGCGCGCCGGCTCGAGCTCTTCGCCCTGGCCGAGATCGGCGGTGAAGGTGACGACTTCGGCGCCGAGTTCCGTCTGGAGCCACTTCAGGATGATGGAGGTATCGAGACCGCCGGAGTAGGCGAGAACGACCTTCTTAACTTGCTTTTGCGCTGCCATGGTTGTCTGTCCGTCTGGTGCTTGGATAGGAGGCCGTGCCGCCCGAGAATTCCGCGGCACTTTTAGCCAGAAAGCGCCGGGACACAAGCACAACACGACGAAGTGCCGCAATTTGGATGGCAAAATATCCGATCGCAGAGTATCAGTCAGCAACGACACGACATCGGATCCGACACATGGACTTCCTGCCTTCGCTTCCCACGCTGCTCGCCTTCACCGCCGCGACGCTGTTGCTTGCGGCCACACCCGGGCCTGACATGACGCTCTCGATCAGCCGCGCCCTTTCGCAGGGCAAGGCTGCCGCATTCTTCGTGGTCATCGGAACGAGCCTCGGCTGTGTCGTTCACACGCTCTTGGTCGCGTTCGGCATTTCGGCCCTGATCACTGCTTCTCCAACGGCTTTCATGATCCTGAAGACGGGAGGAGCCGCCTACCTGTTCTGGCTGGCGGTGCAGGCAATTCGCTACGGATCGAGCCTCGCCGTTGGCACCAAGGTCGAGGCAAAGGCGGCGACACCGCTCGCCAACATTTCGACCGGCCTGTCGGTAAATCTTCTCAATCCGAAGGTTATCATCTTCTTCATGACGTTCCTGCCGCAGTTCGTGACTGCGCACGATCCGGCGGTGACCCAGAAGCTGCTCTTCCTCGGCTTCTTCTTCATCGTCGCGGCCATGCCCGTCAACATGGCCGTCATACTGACCGCCGACTGGCTGTCGAGCTGGCTTCAGCGAAAGAAATACGTGATGCGGGCCATCGACTACACGTTTGCAGGCGTGTTCTCGATCTTCGCCGTGAAGATTTTCTTCACCCAGGCGCGCTAGCCGGAGCGCGCCCGAGGGGACTTCTTCAGCCGATCAGCAGCGCATCGTCATCGAGCGTTTCGCCGCGCATCTTGCGGAACATTGCAATCAGGTCCTCGACCTGGAGCGTCTTCCTGCTGTCGCCGCTCACGTCGAGGATGATCTCGCCGCCGTGGAGCATCACCGTGCGGTGGCCGAAATCGAGTGCCTGGCGCATCGAATGTGTGACCATCAGCGTGGTGAGCTTGCGTTCGGAAACGATCTTCTGCGTGAGCTTCATGATGAACTCGGCCATCCCCGGGTCGAGAGCCGCCGTATGCTCGTCGAGCAGCAGAACTTCGGAGCCGGCAAGCGTCGCCATGACCAGCGAGACCGCCTGCCTCTGGCCACCGGAGAGGAGATCCATGCGATCACCCATCCGGTTCTCGAGCCCGAGATTGAGTTCTGCGATGCGATCCCTGAACACCGACCGCCGCTGCGGCCCGAGCGACGCGACAAGACCGCGGCGTTCGCCGCGCCTTGAGGCAAGCGCCATGTTTTCCTCGATCGATAGCGAACCGCAGCTCCCGGTGAGGGGATCCTGGAACACGCGGGCAACAAGGCCCGCGCGCGCGGATGTCGCCTTGCGCGTGACGTCGGCACTGCCGATTAGGACTTGTCCTTCGGTTGGCAGCACGTCACCCGCAAGCACGCTGAGCAGTGTCGACTTGCCTGCACCGTTCGATCCGATCACCGTGACGAACGAACCCTGCTCGATCGTCAGGCTGACGCCGTTGAGCGCCTGCTTTTGCAAGGGCGTCCCGCGTCCGAATACGACCTTGATATCCTTGAGTGTGATCATGAGGTGGCTCCACCGCGGCGAAGTCGGGGAAGGACAAGCGCGATCGTAACCAACAGGGCGGTGACGAAATTCAGGTCCGACGCCTGCAGCCCCAGGACATCGGTCGATAGCGCGAGCTGGATGGCGATGCGGTAGAGAATAGAACCCAGAACGCAGCCGATGAGCGCGATAAGGATGCCGCGGGTCCCAAGCAGCGTTTCGCCGATGATGACAGCGGCGAGACCGACGACGATCGTGCCGACGCCCGAGGTTACATCTGCGAAACCGTTCGTCTGTGCAAAGAGCGCGCCGCCAAGCGCCACGAGAGCGTTGGAGATCGCCATGCCGAGGTAGATCTGCCGGCTGGTGTCCACGCCCTGTGCCCGCGCCATTCGGGCATTGGCGCCGGTCGCCCGCATGGCCAGGCCCGCATCGCTTTCGAGGAAGCGCCAGACGAGCACGATCGCAATGACGACGAGGACGCCGATGAAGAGCGGGCGCACGTAGAAATCCCTGAGGCCGTGGCCGAAGAACGGGCTCAGCATGGTGTCGGCGTTGATCAGCGCCACGTTGGGCTTGCCCATGACGCGCAGGTTCACGGAGAAGAGCGCGATCATGGTGAGGATAGATGCGAGCAGGTTCAGGATACGGAAGCGCACATTCAGCAAGGCCGTGACCAGGCCTGCTGCGGCCCCCGCAACCATGGCCACGGCTGCCGCGAGCCAGGGGTTCACGCCTGCAATGATCAGGACGGCCGTCACCGCAGCGCCAAGGGGAAACGATCCGTCGACCGTGAGATCCGGAAAATCGAGGACACGGAAGGCGAGGAACACGCCGAGCGCGACGAAGGCGTAAACCAGCCCCAGTTCAACGGCTCCCCAGAATGCGATCTGACTCACTGCAATCGGTCCTCATTCCTGATGTCCGCCCCGCCCGACGGCGAAGCGAAGCGTTTCAAATAGAGTTGACCGCCACCGGGTGTCCGGGGCGGTCAAATATCGGTTCTGTTCGAAACCGTTGTACGGCTTCTTACTCGACGACGCGGTTTGCGCGGCCGAGGACGCTTTCGGGCAGGGTTACGCCCATCTTCCCGGCGGCAGCCTTGTTCACCACGAGATCGCTTCCCGCAGCGATCCGCACCGGGATGTCGCCGGCATTCTCGCCCTTCAGGATACGCACCACGACCTCTCCGGTCTGCTTGCCGACATCGTGGTAGTTGAAGCCGAGAGCCGCGAGCGACCCACGCGAGACGGAGTCCGTGTCGGCCGTGAAGAGCGGCAGCTTTGCCTCCTCCGCAACGGCGACCGCACCTTCGAGTGCGGAAATGATCGTGTTGTCGGTCGGGACGTAGATGGCATCGGCACGCCCGACGAGCGCGCGAGCGGCACCCTGAACCTCGGCAGATTTCGTTGCGGCGGATTCGACGATGGAAAGACCGGCCTTCTCGGCTTCAGCTTTCAATACTGCAAGCAACGAGACGGAGTTGGCTTCCCCGGAGTTGTAGAGGTAGCCGATCGTCTTGACGTTGGGGAGGATCTCCTTGATCAGCGCCACGTGCTCGGCCACGGGAGACATGTCGGAAAGTCCGGTCACGTTGCCGCCGGGCTTTTCCATGTCCTTGACGAGCTGCGCGCCGAGCGGATCGGAGACAGCCGTGAAAACGATCGGGATATCACGGGTCGCCGAAACGACTGCCTGAGCCGACGGTGTGGAGATCGGCACGATCACCGTCGGATCCTCGCCAGCGAACTGGCGCGCGATCTGCGCGGCGGTCGCCGGATTGCCCTGTGCGGACTCATAGATGAATTTGAGGTTCTCGCCATCCTTGTAGCCGGCGGCGGCCAGGGCCTCCTTGACGCCGTCGCGAACCGCGTCAAGCGCCGGATGTTCCACGATAGCCGTGACGGCAACCGTGACCTCGTCAGCGCGAGCGGGCATGGACATTGCCACAGTGGCGGCAAGGGCCAGCAAAAATGAACGCATTTTGGACCTCCGTAGGTGATTTTGGCGCCTTTTTAGGCAACGGAGGCGCCTCAATCAATCGGCAACGGAATCTTTACCAATCAAACTTTGTTATGCGTCGTCTTCGCCATGATTGGCGATCATCATTGCCTCGAACGCCATCCTGTCGACCTTGCGCATGCGCTCGGAGTCCGACTTGAGCTGACCGCACGCGGCAAGAATGTCGCGCCCGCGGGGCGTGCGAATCGGCGAGGCATATCCGGCGGCATTGATGAAATCGGCGAACTTCTCGATCTGTTCCCAGTCGGAACACTGGTAGTTCGTACCCGGCCACGGATTGAACGGAATGAGATTGATCTTGGCCGGAATGCCCTTGAGCAGCCGCACGAGTTCCTTGGCATCCTCGAGCGTATCGTTGACGTCCTTCAGCATGACGTACTCGAAGGTGATCCTGCGCGCATTGGAAAGGCTGGGATAGGCCCGGCAGGCGTCGAGAAGTTCCTTCAGCGGATACTTCTTGTTGATCGGCACCAGCATGTCGCGCAGATCGTCGCGCACGGCATGCAGCGAAATCGCCAGCATGACGCCGATTTCTTCGCCGGTGCGGTAGATTTCCGGAACGACGCCCGACGTCGAAAGCGTTATGCGCCGCTTCGAGAGCGAAAGCCCGTCGCCATCCGACGCGATCAGCAGCGCCGTCTTGACGTGTTCGAAATTGTAGAGCGGTTCGCCCATGCCCATCATCACGATGTTGCTGATCTTGCGACCCTCGGCCGGTACGATCGCACCCGCGGGCGTATCACGGTCCGGAAAATCTCCGAGCCGGTCGCGCGCCAGCAGCAACTGGGAGAGGATTTCCTCCGCGGTCAGATTGCGCACGAGCTTCTGCGTTCCCGTATGACAGAAGGAGCAGGTGAGCGTGCAGCCGACCTGGCTCGATATGCACAGCGTGCCGCGGCCTTCCTCCGGGATGTAGACGCTCTCGACCTCAACCGGCCGACCCGCGCCGCGCGGCGGAAAGCGCAGAAGCCATTTCCGGGTGCCGTCCGTCGAGATCTGTTCTTCGACGATCTCCGGACGTGCGATGGTGAAATGCTGCTTCAGCATCTCACGCATCTCCTTCGACACGTTGGTCATGTGATCGAAGTCGGAAACGCCGCGCACATAGAGCCAGTGCCAGAGCTGGCTCACCCGCATCTTGACCTGGCGCTCGGGAACGCCGCATTCGGCAAGTGCCTTTGCCATGTCCTCGCGCGGGAGACCGATCAGCGACGGCTTCTCGGCCGCCATTGCCTTGCGCTGCACTGGCGCAGCGGCCCGTTCGGCGGTGTTTACAAAGTCCATAGTCGCCATAAGAGCAATCCTGTTACGGCTGAACGTTCTCGCGGAGGAATCCCTCCGTGCGGTGGCCGTCTGTCAAGCATGAAAATCTGTCGAGCCCGATTGCGCGAACAGCCGCGCAGCTCCTTGAGCGCGCCTTTAGCATTGTTTTTCCGCAAAGTCACCCTGCATGCCGCAGGCCGGTCCATGGCGCGCACAGCAGCTTCTCAACGCGAAAGGGCCGGTCGCTGCGACCGGCCCTTTCGCAAAGCCTTGCGGCTCCAAGGCTGAAATTACTTGCACGCCTCGATCTGCTTCAGCGCGGCCGAGATACCGGACAGCGAATAGGCGTAGGACGTTACGGTGCCCTTGCGCGATGTCGCCTTTACCGACATGTCCTTGCCGGACTTCATCGCCGCGACGAGGGCCGGCTCTTCGGCGGCGTTCTCCACCCAGGCAGAATTGCCCTTGGTGAACATCACGAAGTTGCGTCCGTCGATGATGACGCTCACCTTGGAGTTCTCCTGGAGGGGGTAACCCATCATTGCCTGCGGTTCGTAGCTGATATTCTGACCGGGGCGCTGCGATACCAGGAAGAAGATATCACCGTGGTCGACGTTGGCCGGGCTCTTCTCCTTGGGAACGGAGAGGACGTAGCATACCTTGCCGCCACTCGCCTGATAGGAATAAGCACCCCAGGCGTTGAACTGCTGAATGCGGGTCGGGGACTGCGCGGAAGCAATGCCGGAAGTTGCCAGAACAATTGAGAGTGCGGTCGCGAGCTTTCTTACGAACATGTTTTCCTGCCGATTGTCTTGTCTTTCGACGCCCTTATGGTGCTGAGCGGTACAATGTATGATGAAGATTTGATTTATTTTGACTTAATTCACGTTACCAAACCGTCAACGCGCATTCCATTTTCCTCATGCGGTTGAAATACAATGGGTCAGCGCTCCATGCAAATCGTACCGCCTGCCTTCTAGAAGGCGGGTGCTACAGGACCGTCGATGGTGAGATAGAAACCCGTCAGACGACTCTATGCCATAAAGATTCAGGCAAGAATTTGACGCTTGTCGAACCCGCCGCTCCGATTTCGCGCGCCGCAAAGCATCTCTCCCCCGACAAGGCCCGTATGAAGCTGGATGTCCGCAGAATCATGCGGTGCAGACGAAGATGACTGCCGGCCTGTTCTCCCGGATCAACGGTCCCCTGCGTCCGTGGACAGCGCCCTGTCCGCCGCCTCATAGTGCTGCTCGCGGATGTGGCCGCCGATCGCCGCAAGCGCGGCAGCGATGATCGCAACGTCGTCGGAATAGCCGATCACGGCAAGGAAGTCAGGGAGCGAATCGAACGGAAGGACGAAGTAGGCAAGTGCCGCGAGCAAAATGCCCCGAACGCGCACCGGCGTCTTCGGATCCATGGCGCAATAGTAGGCGGCCACGAGGTCACGGCTGAAGGGAACCTGTCGGAAGGCACGCTTCAGCGTCGGCCAGAAGCGCTTCTTTACCTTTCGCTGCTGGTTTTCCTGCTCGTCTTCATCGCCGGGCAGCAGGATTTCGCCGATCTTTACGTCATCCATTCCCACACTCCATGAGCATGCCGCGCACGCGGCGCTCTGCCGCTAACGATATGGGTATGGTCCAGATCCGCTTCAACCGGATGAGAGACTTCAGCTGCGCACGACCAAAGCCGGAACGAATCGGCGACAAAGGGCGGACACAGCTGGTTTCCGCTTTTGTTCACCGCAACATTTGGTGCAAAATCAAACTGTTAACCATAGGAAACAGTGGATAAGTTGCGCCAGCGGTCGCCGGCGCGCTACCCTAGGGGCGCCGGCGACTGCCTTGTTCATACGACGAACTGGCCGCCGTTTACGCTGAGTGTAGATCCGGTAATGAACCCGGCATCGTCGGAAGCGAGAAACACTGCTGCGCGCGCGATCTCTTCCGGCTCGCCGAGCCGCCCCACCGGGATCTGGGGAATGATGCGCTCGTTTAACACTTTTTCCGGAACTGCAAGGACCATTTCCGTTCCGATGTAGCCGGGGCAAATGGCATTGACAGTAATGCCCTTCGCCGCACCTTCCTGCGCGAGCGCCTTGGTGAAGCCGAGGTCTCCTGCCTTCGCCGCCGAATAGTTGGCCTGCCCCATCTGCCCCTTCTGTCCGTTGATCGAGGAGATGTTGATGACGCGGCCGAAGTTGCGATCCCGCATGCCGGTCCAGACCGGGTGCGTCATGTTGAAGAGGCCTGTCAGGTTGGTGTTTATGACGGCTCCCCATTGATCAGGGGTCATCTTGTGGAACATGGCATCCCGCGTGATGCCGGCATTGTTGACGAGGATTTCGATGGGGCCGAGATCCGCCTCCACCTTTGCGATGCCTGCAACACAGGCCTCGTAGCTCGATACGTCCCACTTGTAGACGGGAATGCCGGTCTTGGCCTTGAAAGCCTCAGCGGCCTCGTCGTTTCCGGCGTAGTTGGCCGCAACCTTGTACCCTGCATCCTTCAGCGCGATAGAGATGGCCGCGCCAATACCGCGTGACCCGCCGGTCACCAATGCTATCCTGGTCATATGCTTCACTCCCTAATCGTATTTTGATTGGATGCGCGGAGCATTCCCCACGGCACACGATCGCGTGCCGCCGGGTGCCCGTTTGGTAAGTGAATGCTTACATGCGTTCAACGCAGAGAGCGACGCCCATTCCGCCCCCGATGCAAAGTGTGGCCAGTCCTTTCGATACGCCACGGCGCTTCATCTCAAAAAGTAGCGTGTTGAGTACGCGTGCACCCGAAGCACCGATCGGATGCCCGATCGCGATCGCTCCGCCGTTGACGTTGACGATCGACGGATCCCAGCCGAGGTCCTTGTTGACGGCGCATGCCTGGGCGGCAAAGGCTTCGTTTGCTTCCACGAGATCGAGGTCTCCGACCTTCCAGCCGGCTCTCTCCAGCGCCTTGCGCGATGCCGGAATGGGACCGGTTCCCATGATTTTCGGATCGACCCCGGCAGTAGCCCAGGAGACGATGCGCGCCAGAGGCGCGATGCCCCGGCGGGAGGCCTCCGCTTCGCTCATCAGCAGCGTCGCAGCCGCCCCGTCGTTGATGCCGGAGGCGTTTGCGGCAGTCACCGTTCCATCCTTGTCGAAGGCCGGGCGCAGCTTCGCCACCGAATCCAGCGTTGCGCCGTGGCGGATATATTCGTCCGCATCGACGACGATGTCGCCCTTCCGGGTCTTGACGACGAAAGGCACGATCTCGTCCTTGAAGCGTCCTTCCTTCTGCGCAGCCTCGGCCTTGTTCTGGGAGGAAACGGCAAAGAGATCCTGCTCCTCGCGCGAAAGCTGCCACTGCTTGGCGACGTTTTCTGCAGTGATGCCCATGTGGTAGCCGTAGAATGCGTCCGTCAGGCCGTCCTTGATCATCGTATCGATCATCTTGAAGTCGCCCATCTTGACCCCGCCGCGCAGGTGGGCGCAATGCGGAGCCATGGACATCGACTCCATGCCGCCGGCGACGATGATGGAAGCATCACCGGTGGCGATCTGCTGCATGCCGAGCGCAACGGCGCGCAAGCCCGAACCGCAGAGCTGGTTCATGGTCCAGGCCGTCTTCTCCTGGGGAATGCCCGCCTTAATGGCTGCCTGGCGCGCCGGATTCTGCCCCTCGCCCGCCTGCAGCACCTGGCCAAGAATGACTTCATCCACCTCTTCAGCGGCGACACCGGCGCGCTCGAGAACCGCAGAAATCACCGTGGCGCCCAGCTCATGGGCGGGATTGTTGGCGAAGGCTCCGTTGAATGTGCCGACGGCGGTGCGTGCGGCGCTGGCGATGACAATGGATGGAGTGCTCATGGAGTGCTTCCTCGTTTGTTGTCCTGCGTCCCCTGCGGCACCAGTGCGATACCGTTGATATGGGCACGCTCGTCCGGGTAGTTCACGATACACCGGCAAAGCAGTGCCGGCGAACCCTCAAGTCAAAACTGGCAAAGCTGGGGGGCAGAGTCAAACGGATCGTCGGCTCGCTGCAATCAAACTGGCTGGCGCTTGCGTTTCGCCAAGTTATTTTGCGCAGCATTTTTCGCCGCAACGCACAATTCGATTGTCAGCAGGTTTTTTTTGCGGATACTCATTTCGACCAAAAAGCAGAATTGGAACACGGGGATGAGGAGACCCAGATGGCCAAGAATGACGGTCAGATAGTCATCAAGAAATACGCGAACCGAAGACTCTACAATACCGGAACGAGCACCTATGTGACGCTCGACGATTTGGCCGTCATGGTGAAGAAGGGAGAGGACTTCACCGTGCAGGACGCCAAATCCGGGGAGGACATAACGCATTCCGTCCTGACGCAGATCATCTTCGAGCAGGAATCCAAGACCGGCAATACATTGCTGCCGATCTCGTTCCTGCGGCAGCTGATCTCGTATTACGGCGACCAGATGCAGATGGTCGTGCCGAGTTATCTCGAGCATTCAATGCAGGCGTTCACCGAACAACAGGCACAGATGCGCGAGCAGATCAACAAGGCATTCGGGGACACGCCGATCAGCAAGAATCTCCAGCTCCCGATTCAGATCGTCGAGGAGCAGGTGCGGCGCAACACGGAAATGTTCCACAAGGCGATGCAGATGTTCTCGCCCTTCATGAATACTCCGCAGCCGAAGGAAACGAAGAAGGCGGAAGCCAAGGACATCGACGATCTCAAGGAGCAGTTGCGCGCGCTGCAGAACAAGCTCGACAAGTTCGGCTGAAGCCGAAGGTAACGCGCGAACCGGGCGTGAGGCGCAATGTTCGCTTCTGCCCGAATGCACTGGGTGTCGCGAGGCACATCGGGCAACGGGCCAAGAGAAGAAGAAAAAGAAAAGGGGCCGGTTACACCAGCCCCTTTTTATCGTAACCCATCAGAGGAAAGCTTATGCGCTTTCCTTCGGCGTCAGGACCTGACGGCCGCGATACATGCCGGTCTTCAGATCGACATGGTGCGGGCGGCGCAGTTCGCCGGAGTTCTTGTCTTCGATATAGGTCGGAGCCTTAAGACCGTCAGCAGAACGGCGCATACCGCGCTTGGACGGGCTTGTTTTTCTTTTCGGTACAGCCATTTCACTACTCCACTTAACGGGCAAAACATGTCCCCGGCCACTCAAAATGGCCGAAAAAGACATGTATCTATCTCGGAAATTTGCCGGGCTTATACATGGCAAAATCCTGCTTGACCAGTCCCTCAACACAATTTTTCGAATCCGCTCCGTCCGGCCGAAGGTTGGAGCAGCATATGGTCAAGCCTCGTCTTCGGGAACGATCCAGGGCTCGGCAAGGGCTGCCGTTTCCCACTTCTTCCAGGCCGGATGCGCCTTCACCCGGCTCATATAGGCCAGGGCGACCGGATCCTTGGTCAACTCGTAGACTTCGAGCCGGTTCACGACCGGGGCATACATCGCGTCTGCCGCCGAGAATTCACCGAAGAGGAACGGTCCACCCGAACGGTCGAGGCACTCACGCCAGATGGCCAGAATTCGCGCAACGTCCTCGGTGACGCCCTCCGGAAGCGCAATCGCGCCCCGCTCGCGCCGGATGTTCATGGGGCAGGCGCCGCGCAGCGCCCGGAACCCCGACAGCATCTCCATCGAGATCGACCGGGCGCTGGCGCGCGCCGCACGGTCCGCGGGCCAGATGCCGGCATCCGGATAAAGCTCCGCGACATACTCGATGATGGCGAGCGACTCCCAAACACTGATGTCGCCGTGCTTCAGGACCGGCACGCGGCCAGTTGGCGAGAACTTGTGAAACTCCGGATTGCCTGCAGGGAAATCGAACGGGATCACCACGTCTTCAAAGGATACTCCCGCCGCGGTCATCGCGATCCATGGGCGAAACGACCATGAGGAATAGTTCTTGTTTCCGATATAGAGAACGAGGTCGGACATAGGGGGCTCCTGCACATTTCGGATGGCGCGACACTATTCGCCGGCGCCGTCTGCGGCCAATGAAATGCACTGAACTCACTCATAAAGGCATTTGATGTATTCGCCTGAACGGCTCGCACGGCGCTCGATCAGGGAAGCCAGCCGCTTGAGGCCGCGCCCCGGCTTGGAGGCGTTGCGGTCGATCGGATTGGGAAGCGACACGGCAAGCAAGGCAGCCTGCCTCCGCGAAAGCTTCGATGCCGGCACGTTGAAATGGTGCTGGGCAGCCGCTTCGATGCCATAGATGCCGGGGCCCCACTCGGCAATGTTGAGGTAGATCTCCATCAGGCGCCGTTTGCTCCAGACGAAATCCGCCGCAAGCGCCAGCGGGAGCTCCATTGCCTTGCGCACGAAGGAGCGGCCGTTCCAGAGGAACAAATTCTTCGCCGTCTGCATGGGGATCGTGCTCGCGCCGCGCGTCGCCTCGCCATCGAGGGCATCGTTGACCACGCCGCGCATTTCGCCCCAATCGACTCCGCGATGACGGCAGAACTGGCCGTCCTCGGACATCATGACGGACTGGACCAGAACCGGGGCGATCTCGTCGAATTCGACCCATTGCCGGTCGTATCCGCGAAACGTCACGAGATCGGCGAGCATCAGGGTAGAAATCGGACGGACAGGTTCGATGGCGTAGATGAGGATCAGGGCATAGGGAAGGAACAGGATGGCCAGCGCTGCCAGCGCCAGCTTCCTCCAGGAGCGGCGAAGCCGTTTGCTCACACCCTCGCCCTCACTGGCCGGCAACTCCGTGTCCGTGCGTGTGTCCGGTAAGATCTCCAAAAGCAGCGGTCCGTCCTCTCGCCATCCCCGGTTTTCATAACCTCAGCGCCGTAGCAAAGCCAGTGGCGGCGGCGATTCTTTGTCAGTCTCCCAGGGATTCGCCGTTGCCAGCGGAATAGGCCCGTGCCAAAGAGCGGCCATGACCAAAGAGACACAAGATTTCCAGCACCGCCTGAAGGCAAATGCGGAGGCTGTCGAGACGGTTCTGGCGCGGCTGCTTTCTCCGGAGCCGGAAGGCGGCGAGATCGTGCGCCCCGCGCACCTGCTTGGCGCGATGCGACATGGAGTGCTGAATGGCGGTAAACGCCTGCGCCCTTTCCTGGTCATCGAATCGGCAGCCTTGTTCCCTGGAGCAGATCGCGAGGCGGCGCTGAGGGTCGGCGCAGCCCTGGAGTGCATCCACTGTTACTCACTCGTTCACGACGACCTGCCGGCGATGGACGACGACGATCTTCGACGAGGACAGCCGACCGTTCACATCGCCTTCGACGAAGCGACCGCAATTCTGGCGGGCGACAGCCTGCTGACCTTCGCTTTCGACATCATCGCCGCGCCGGAAACAGTTCTCCCTGATCGAACGAAAACCGAACTCGTCCTCGCGCTTGCCCGCGCCGCTGGGATCGGCGGGATGGCGGGCGGTCAGGCGCTTGACCTGGCTGCCGAGAGCACGACCCCGGATGAGAGCGGCATCGTCACACTGCAGGCCATGAAGACGGGCGCCCTGATCCGCTTTGGCTGCGAGGCTGGCGCGATCCTCGCTGGCGCGGCTACCGCCGAGCGGGTGATGCTGCGCCGGTTCGGCGAAGTCATCGGGCTTGCCTTTCAGCTTGCCGACGATCTTCTGGATCTGACCGCCGACGCCGAGACAATGGGCAAGGCCACCGGCAAGGACGCCTCGCGGGGCAAGGGCACCCTGGTGGCGCTTCATGGCCAGGGTTGGGCAGAGCATCGCCTGGATGCCCTGGTGCGCGAGGCAGAGGCCATTCTTGCGCCGTTCGGCGACAAGGCAGGGACATTGGTGGAAACGGCGCGTTTCATCGCGAACCGCAGGAGTTGACGTTATGAGCACCTATTGGTCCCCGATCGTTGCATCGCTCAAGCCCTATGTGGCGGGCGAGCAGCCGCGAATAGAAAACCTGGTAAAGCTCAATACGAACGAGAATCCCTACGGCCCGTCGCCGATCGCGATCGACGCGATAAAGGCTGCCGCTAGCGACAGTCTCAAGCTCTACCCCGACGCGAACGCGGTCGCTCTCAGGAAGGCGATTGCGAAGCGCTACGGAGTGACTGCCGATGAGGTCTTCGTCGGCAACGGATCAGACGAGGTGCTGGCCCACACCTTCGTGGCACTCCTCAATCACGAGTCTCCACTGCTCTATCCGGACATAAGCTACAGCTTTTATCCGACCTATTGCCGCCTGTTCGGGATAGACGCGGTCGAGGTACCACTGACGGAAGACTTCACGGTCGACCTCGCCGACTACAACCGTCCTGCGGGCGCGATCATTCTTCCCAATCCCAATGCGCCGACCGGTATCGGCCTTCCGCTTTCAGCGATCGAGGCGCTCGTGGCCGAGCACAGAGACATTCCCGTCGTGATAGACGAGGCCTATGTCGATTTCGGAGGAGAGACCGCAGTCCCCCTCACACGTAAGTACGACAATCTGCTTGTGGTTCAGACGCTTTCGAAATCGCGGTCGCTTGCCGGACTGCGTGTCGGGTTCGCCATTGGCCAGCGGCCGCTGATCGACGCGCTGGAGCGCGTGAAGGACAGCTTCAATTCCTATCCGCTCGACCGCGCCGCCCAAGCGGGCGCGATCGCGGCAATCGAAGACGAAGCCTGGTTCGACGAGACGCGGCTGAAGGTCATGGCATCGCGCGAGCGCGTCACCGGAGCGCTGCGCCAGCGCGGCTTCGAGGTCTTGCCATCGCTGGCGAACTTCGTCTTCGCGCGTCACCCCGATCGCAGCGGCGAGGCGCTTGCGAAGGGACTTCGCGAGCGCGCCGTTCTGGTACGCCATTTCGCCAAACCGCGTATTTCGGACTTCCTTCGCATTACCATCGGCACCTCGGAGGATTGCGACCGTCTGATTGCCGCACTCGACGACATCCTTTGACAGGACCACACGGTGAAGTATCTGATGTAAACCGGCCATCGTGATAAGGACGAGGTTCGATGACTGAAATCCTGCCCTTCATGCCGCAACTGACCGTCGCCTGGACGGCCTACCTGATCGCCACCGCATCGCCGGGGCCTGCGATCATGGCGATCATTTCAACATCGGTCAGCCAGGGCCGCAGGGCAGGTCTTCTCTTGGCCGCCGGCGTTCTCACCGGGTCCTATACATGGGCAGTGCTGACGGCATCCGGCCTTTCTGCACTGATCCGCAGCTACGGGCACGCGCTTGTGGTGCTGAAAATCCTCGGCGGCGCCTATCTGCTGTGGCTCGCGTGGGTTGCCCTTCGATCCGCGAGCAGAAACGGCAAGGCTTACTCGGCCGAGCAGACGCTGCCCGCGCTTTCCGCGCGACGGCAGTATCTCAAGGGCCTTGGCATCCACCTTACCAATCCGAAGGCGATCTTCTCGTGGATCATGCTGACGTCGATCGGCATGCCGGCAGGCGCCCCGGCAGGGGTGATGGTAACACTGATCGCCGGATGCATGGTGCTCGGGCTCATCACGTTCATCGGGTTTGCACTGGTGTTCTCGCTCGGGCCGGTCCACAGGGCATACCTGAAGTCCCGCCGCGTCATAGAGGCCATGATGGCGGGCTTCTTCGCATTCGCGGGCGTGAAACTGTTGACGGCCCGGATTTGACCTACTCCGCTGCCGCCTGTCCTTCGCCGAAGCGTTTCTCGATGTAGTCGGCGACGAGGGTCTCGAAATCGCCCGCGATGTTCGTACCCCTCAACGTCATCGCCTTCTTTCCGTCGATGTAGACGGGTGCGGCCGGCAGTTCGCCGGTGCCGGGAAGCGAGATGCCGATGTCCGCGTGCTTGCTCTCGCCCGGACCGTTGACGATGCAACCCATGACGGCGACCTTCAGCGCCTCGACGCCCGGATACTTTTCCCGCCAGACCGGCATGTTGCGACGGATGTCGTCCTGGATCTTCTGGGCCAGTTCCTGGAAAACCGTCGAGGTCGTGCGGCCGCAACCCGGACAAGCCGCGACGACGGGCACGAACTGGCGGAAGCCCATGACCTGAAGGAGTTCCTGGGCGACCTGGACTTCACGGGTACGGTCACCGCCCGGTTCCGGCGTCAGCGAAATGCGGATCGTATCGCCGATGCCCTGCTGGAGCAGGATGCCGAGCGATGCCGAGGATGCGACAATGCCCTTGGAACCCATGCCCGCCTCGGTCAGACCGAGATGCAGTGCATGGTCGGAGCGGGCCGAGAGCATCGCATAGACGGCGATGAGATCCTGCACGTTGCTCACCTTGGCCGAGAGGATGATGCGGTTGCGGGCCAACCCGATCTCTTCCGCAAGCTCGGCCGACAGGAGCGCCGACTGGCAGATCGCCTCGCGCATCACCTCCTGCGCGGTCAGCGGAAAGCCTCTCGCCTGGTTCTCGTCCATCAGGCGGGTGAGCAGCTCCTGATCGAGCGAACCCCAGTTGACCCCGATGCGCACCGGTTTGTCGTATTCGATCGCGCGCTCGATGATGGCACCGAACTGCTTGTCTTTCTTGTCCTTGAAGCCGACATTTCCCGGATTGATGCGGTACTTCGCGAGCGCTTCGGCGCAGGCCGGATGATCGGCCAGCAGCTTGTGTCCGATGTAGTGGAAATCACCGATCAACGGCACGTCCATGCCGAGCCGCAGGAGGCGATCGCGGATCTTGGGAACCGCCGCGGCGCTTTCGTCGCGATCGACCGTGATGCGCACCATTTCCGACCCCGACCGGAAGAGGGCGGCGACCTGGGCGACGGTGCCATCGATATCCGCCGTGTCGGTATTCGTCATGGACTGCACGACGATCGGTGCACCACCACCGACCATCACGCCGCCCACGTCAACGCCGACGGAGTGGCGGCGGGGTTTCGGTTCGAAGTCGAAGGAAGAAGACATGGATGGCCTCGTATCGAGTAGGCTTTCGGCTCAGCCGATGTTCATGCATTCAGGTGGAGGAGGAATTGTGGCTTGTCAACATCGCCTGGTCCGGTGACGCGGATTTGATAGACCGCACGATTGTCCCCTCTTCCGCGTGTCGCCGGCGAGGAGAGGCGACCGGATGGACCGGGCGCTTATCCGTATCTTCCGACACAGCCGGCGCCCGGTGAAGGCTGCAGGCAACCACCCGACCTGCGCGTTGAGCCCAGCCGCGCAACTGCAGGCATCAGGAGGTACGACTCACAGCGGCGCCGACCGATGACGTGAACGTCGGGTTGGGCAAAAAACAAAACCCGGTCGTTTCCGACCGGGTTTGTCTGTTTCGCTTGGGCGTGAACCTGTTTACCGGTTCGCCTTTCGCAGTTACTCGCGGTTTCCGAGGAAACGCAGCAGGAACAGGAAGAGGTTGATGAAGTCGAGGTAGAGCGTCAGAGCGCCCATGATAGCCTTGCGGCCGGAAACGACGTCATCATCTGCCTCGAAGTACATTCCCTTAATCTTCTGCGTATCCCATGCGGTCAGGCCGGCGAAGATGAGCACGCCGATCACCGATATCGCGAAGTCCAGCGCCGAGGAGGCGAGGAAGAGGTTCACGAGGGATGCGATGATCAGACCGAAGAGCCCCATGACAAGGAAGGAACCCATCCCGGAAAGATCACGCTTCGTCGTGTATCCGTAGAGCGACAGGGCGCCGAAGGAAGCAGCCGTAATGAACAGCGTCTTAACAATGCTGGCCTGGGTGTAGACGAGGAAGATGGACGACAGGGACAACCCCATCAGCGCGGCATAGATCCAGAAGGTCGTCTGTGCCGCGGCCACGCTCATCGACTGGATGCGGAAGCTCAGGTAGAACACCAGCGCAACGGGAGCCAGCATGACCACCCATTTCAGTGCCGACGTGTAGAGAGCGACTCCGAGGCTGGTCAGGAGCGTTCCGTTGGGCAGCGTTGCCGCCGCGGCAGCCTGATCGCTCGTCGTCGCAAGTTGGAAGAAGACGAATGCCGCTACACCGGTGATCGCCAAGCCCAGTGCCATCAGGTTGTAAACCTTCAGCATATAGGAGCGCAGGCCCTCATCGATCACGATGCCGGACTGTACGCCGGTATTCGCCATTCGGGTCTGGTAGTTGCGGGGATCAGCCATTTTTTCCTCTCGTAAAGCCCCGATGGTTTCTACGGTGTCGAGTGTTGGATTCATGTCCTTGAGGACCATGAACCATCTTGCGAACCCTCGCGGCCAACGCCGCATTGATCCGACACCCCAGGCGCCGCTGCGGGACTCCAGCATGCCTTGATCAAATATGATCACGAATTGTGTTCCGCACAAGACCTACGTGCAACCACTCGGTCGATTCAGACCACCGCCTCGAGGGAGTGGCCGCCTCAACACCCTGCAACACTGGGTTTCTCAAAGCTCGCGCAATACGGGTGCCGCCTTCTGCCCGAGCACCCGCCATGTACCGGCCAGGCCGATCCCGATCGTCATCACCAATGCCGTGGCTATCGTCGTCACTGCGACGTCCGGCAGGAAACGGAAGCCTATACGCATGATGTCACTCACCACGAACCATGCCGAAACGCTTCCGGCGAAGAGGGCGAAGATTGCCGTGGCCGTGCCGAGCAGCATGTATTCATAGGTGTAGGCGCGCACGAGCGTCGAGCGCGTGGCACCCAGCGTCTTGAGAACCACTGCGTCGTGGATGCGCGCCCTGTTGCCCGCCGCAAGCGCGCCCGCAAGCACGAGAACCGACGTTATGAGCGCGACCGCGGCAGCCGCCCGGATTGCGACCGAAAGCTGTCCAACCAGATCGTTCACTATATCGAGTGCATCCTTCACCCTCACGCTGGTGATCGTCGGGTATGCATTCGTCACCGCCCTGAGGGTGGCCGCCTCCTGTTCGTCGGTCGCACCTGGATCGATCATGGTGGCAAGCCAGGCGTGCGGCGCGCCGGCGAAAGTGTTCGGGGAGAACACCATCACGAAGTTGATCGAAAGGGACTCCCACTCGACCGTCCGGAAGTTGGCAATCCTTGCCGTGATGTTGCGGCCCAGCACGTTGACCGTCACCGTATCCCCGACCTTCAGGCCGAGTTCACCTGCCTCCCGGGACGAGAACGAGACCAGCGGCTCTCCAGAGTAATCCTGCGGCCACCACTGCCCCTCCGAGAGCGTTGAGTTCTCCGGGATATTCTTCGCATAGGTTATGCCGCGATCACCCTGAAGCACCCATCGGCTGCCCTGCGGCACGTTCCGCCGGCTGACGTCCTCTCCGTTGAACGCGAGAATCCGGCCGCGCAGCATCGGCACTTCGATAATCTTGCCCCCCGGCATGTTCTCGGACAGGACGCGCCGGAAACCTTCGACTTCGCTTCCCTGGATATCGACGAAAAAGAAGTTCGGCGCCCGCTCGGGAAGGCTGCCCGTCAGTTCGCGGCGCAGATTTCCGTCAATCAGGCTGAGGGTAACGAGCAGTGTCAGTCCGAGACCAAGGGACAGGATGACCGACGCCGTCAGCGCGCTCGGCCGATGGATGTTGCCGATGGCAAGGCGCAAGGAGGGCGAATGCACCCGCGGGCTCCGGCGTGCCAGCACGGTCACTCCGTATGCGACCAGACGCAACACCACGAAGGCGAACACGACGGCGCCAAGGAAGACGATCGCGATGTAGCGATCGAAGGCTGTCCAGACGGCAAGCCCGCCGAGCACGGTCAGAAAGAACGCAGCCCCTGCGATGTAAGGCCAGGCCGGGAGGCGGGCCGTCTCGAACCCCTGTTCGCGGAAAAGAGCCGTTGCCGGCACCGCCCGCGCATGGCCGAGAGGCATGATTGCAAAGGCGAGCGCGGTTACCACGCCGAAGATAGCGGCGAGCCCCAGCGCACCGGGGTAAAGCGCGGGCTCGGCGGAGATCGGGAGCAGATCGGCCAGGAAACGCATCGCGACCACCGGCATCAGCGCGCCGATGACGAGACCGCCAACGATTCCGATGATCGCGATCATCAGGATCTGGGCAAGATAGATTATCGAAATCAGCGACGCCGGAGCGCCGAGGCACTTGAAGGTCGCGATGACGCCCCTCTTGGAATCGAGATAGGCACGCACCGCATTCGCCACTCCAACCCCGCCGACCACCAGCGAGGTCAGGCCGACAAGTGTCAGAAACTGCGAAAACCGTGTGACGTTGTTCGAGAGCGAGGGCGTGGCATTCTCGCTGGTGCGGATCGACCAGCCGGCCGATGGAAACGCCTCGTTGGACCGTTTGCGGATTCCGGTCAGGCCGGCGACCGGATCCTCCATCTTCACCTTGTAGGCATGCTCGACGAGACTTCCCGTTTGAACAAGCCCCGTCTGAGCGATCGCTTCCTGTGAGATCATCAGCCGCGGTGCGAGCCCAAAACCCTCCGAAAGCGCGTCAGGCTCCTTCACCATCGTGCCCGTCAAGACAAGCCGGGCGCTGCCGAGCATCAGCTCGTCCCCGACCCTGATGCCAAGCCGCTCGAGAAGCAGGGGCGCAGCGACTGCTCCGAACCTCTCTCCGTCCTTTGCGAGGAGCTGCGGAAGCGGTCGCTGCGGGGCGGTTTCCACCTCCCCGTAGAGCGGGTAGGCATCGTCAACAGCCTTGATTTCGACGAGCGCCTGGTCGCGGCCATCGGCAAGGCGTGCCATTGAACGAAGCCCCGTGGAAACCGCGACCTTTCCAAGTGAATTGAAATAGCTGCGTTCCGCATCGGTGGCTGTCCGGTTGTTGAGTTCGAAACGGACATCTCCCGCAAGAAGCGTCTGCCCCTGGCGGGCGAGCGCTCCGGTAATCGCGCCGGATACGGAGTTTACGCCCGCGATTGCGGCTGTCCCGAGCGCGATGCACGCCAGGAATATGTAGAAGCCTCGGAGCCCGCCGCGCATCTCGCGAAAGGCGAGTCGGAAAGCGAGCACCACGGTCGACCGCGCGCTCATGCCGGCACCGTCTCACCCGCGGCGGCAGCCTGACTGCCGGACACGATTTCGCCGGAGCGCATCCTCACCTGCCGACCGCAGCGCCCCGCAAGAGACGGATCATGCGTCACGAGTACCAGCGTCATGTTGCGTTCAGCCTGCTGCAGGAACAGAAGGTCGGCGATCTGCCGGCCCGTCTCGCTGTCGAGGTTTCCTGTCGGCTCGTCCGCGATCAGCAGTTTCGGTGATGGCGCAAGCGCCCTGGCGATCGCCACGCGCTGCTGCTCGCCGCCCGACAGCTGCCCCGGATAGTGCGACAGTCTTTCGCCGAGACCGACTGCCTTCAGCTCACGCTTCGCGATACCGAATGCATCCCTGACATTGGCGAGTTCCAGCGGCACGGCGACATTTTCCAGCGCGGTCATGTTCGGGATCAGGTGAAACGACTGGAAGACGATACCGATGTTCCGTCCGCGAAAAGCGGCGACCTGATCCTCGTTCATCGTGTGGAGAGGCGCTCCGTCGATGTGGATCTCGCCGCCGTCCAGGCGCTCCAGCCCTGCCAGCACCATGAGCAGCGTCGATTTTCCTGACCCGGACGGCCCGACTATACCGATCGATTCCCCTGCCCGGATGGTGAGGTCGACGCCTTTGAGCACGTGGACGGAGGCGGCGGCACGTCCAAGCGTGAGATCGGCATTTTTCAGGTCGATTATGGTTTTGGCCAAGAAAATCTGCCCTATATGACTGGATGAAATGAAACTGACACCGGCAATTTAGGATCCCCGGAATGCTGTTTAAAGCCGCTCACGGAATTTTCACCGGCATGACGCTTCTGTCTCTTGCATTTGCATCGCCTTTGGCAGCCCAGGCGGCAAGCCTCGTCGGCTTTGGCGACAGCCTGATGGCAGGATACCAGTTGCCGGCGGAGGAGTCCTTTCCCGCGCAGCTGGAGAAGGCGCTGAAGGAGAAGGGCTTCGACATCACGATCGTAAATGCCGGTGTTTCGGGAGACACCAGTTCAGGAGGCCTGGCGCGAATCGACTGGTCCGTGCCGGATGGCACGCAAGGCGTCATCCTCGAACTCGGTGCAAACGATGCGCTTCGCGGCATCCCACCTGAACAGACGGAAAAGAACCTTGATGCGATGATCGCGCGACTGAAGGAACGCAAGGTTGGCGTTCTGCTCGTCGGAATGCTCGCCCCTCCGAACATGGGCCCCGAATATGCGCAGACCTTCAACGCGATCTATTCGCGACTTGCCGAGAAGCACGGCATTCCCCTCTATCCGTTTTTCCTCGACGGCGTGGTCACGCAGGCGCAGTTGCAGCTCGAGGACGGCATGCATCCGAACGGCAAGGGCGTCGCGGTCATGGTCGAACGCATTCTTCCTGCAGTCGAGTCATTCCTGACAAGCTTGGGGAAAGACGGATAGTACAATCTCGCGGGTGCGAAATAGGGGTTGCGTCTCGACTCGATGCGTGATTCGCTAAGCTATCTCTAGTAGAGACGGGGACCTCGCCATGCCGAGACTGTTTATCGCCCTCGAAATTCCGCGTAGTGCCGCAATGAGCCTTTCATTGTTACGCGGAGGTCTCCCCGGAGCTCGGTGGATCGACGTAGAAAACTTCCACATTACGCTGCGCTTTATCGGTGATGTTGACGGACGAACGGCCGATGAAGTCGTCAACAAGCTCGACCGGATCGACCGCAGCGAATTCCAGATCGCCCTCAACGGGGTTGCCTCGTTCGGCTCCAGGAAACCGCACTCCATCTACGCCGGCGTAACGCCGGCGCCGGAAATGTATGCGCTGCAGGCCGAGATCGAACGCATCTGCCAACGCCTTGGACTTCCTGCGGATCCGCGCAAATTTACCCCGCATGTGACCCTCGCGAGGCTTCGCAATGCAAGGCTGGAGGACGTCGTCTCCTATCTTTCTGGACGCGCGAATTTCCAGACGGCCCCCTTCACCATCAATCGATTCGTCGTCATGTCGTCGAAGGAATCGGTCGGCGGAGGTCCTTACCTGACGGAAGAAGTCTTCCCGCTCTCCGAAGCGCGGACGTCTCATGCCGCATCGGGTATCGAGGATCGTCCCTCCTGACGCTTGCACCTCGACGCTTCTAACGTCGTCGAAAGCAGTCCAGGCGGGAGTCTAGATGTGGTGACCCCTGAACGAATCACTTCTATATGATGCGGTGAACAAAACCTGAATCCGTGCGAGTCTGCGATTCGTCTCTGATTCGTTCTTTTGGTGTTCCGATTCCACTTTTCGTCCGGGACACACGGATTTTACCCGTCCGGAAGCCCCGTCGAGGTCACGAAATTGGACGTTTGGAGCGCCGTCCCCTTGCTATTGCACCGCGGCATGGGCATTTGTTGCCTGCCGGCTGAGAGGGTCCCAAGTCCCTTTGCGGCACGTAACTGAATTCTTGCCGAGGCGTTCCTTGTCTTCTGCACCGATGATTCTGAGTGGCCGCGGCGTGACTGCGGTCCTCGGCCCGACCAATACGGGCAAGACCCACTACGCTATCGAACGCATGGTGGCGCATGAGACGGGCGTAATCGGCCTGCCGCTGAGACTGCTTGCGCGCGAGGTCTATACCAGACTCGTCGAAAAGGTCGGCCATCACAATGTCGCGCTGATCACCGGCGAAGAAAAGATCGCACCGCACAAGGCGCGCTACTCGGTGTGCACGGTCGAAGCCATGCCGCGCGAGACACGTGCCTCCTTCGTGGCAATCGACGAGGTGCAGCTCGCCGGGGACCTCGAGCGCGGCCATATCTTCACCGATCGCGTCCTTCATCTGCGCGGCCGCGACGAGACGCTTCTCCTCGGCGCCGCCACCATGAAGCCGATCCTGCAACATCTGCTTCCCGGCATCACGATCGTCGAGCGACCGCGCCTTTCGCAGCTCTTCTATGCGGGCTCCAAGAAGATCACGCGCCTTCCCCAGCGCACTGCCATCGTCGCGTTTTCCGCCGACGAGGTCTACGCCATCGCCGAACTGATCCGCCGGCAGCGCGGCGGCGCGGCAGTGGTCCTCGGCGCCCTGTCGCCGCGCACTCGAAACGCGCAGGTGGGGCTCTATCAGGAAGGCGACGTCGAGTACCTGGTTGCCACCGATGCCATCGGCATGGGCCTGAACCTTGATGTCGATCACGTCGCCTTCGCGCAGGACCGCAAATACGACGGCTACCAGTACCGGAACCTCAATCCGGGCGAAATCGGCCAGGTCGCCGGGCGCGCCGGCCGGCATCTGCGGGATGGCACCTTCGGCGTGACCGGGCGGGTCAATCCAATGGACGAGGAACTCGTCCAGCGCATCGAGACCCATGATTTCGATCCCGTTCGCGTCCTGCAGTGGCGGTCGAAGAACCTCGATTTCAGCTCGATTACCGGTTTGAAGGCGAGTCTCGACGCGCCGCCCACGATCAGTGGCCTCACCCGCGCCCTCCCGGCAATCGACCAGCAGGCGCTCGAGCATCTGTCGCGATACCCCGATATCAAGGAAATCGCGACCACGGCCGAGCGGGTGGAAAAGCTGTGGGAGGCATGTGCCCTGCCGGACTATCGGCGAATTACGCCCGTCCAGCACGCCGATCTTATCTCGACCCTCTATGCCGATCTCGTCCGGCGCGGTACGGTGAACGAGGATTTCATGGCCGAGCAGGTGCGACGCGCCGATCGCACCGATGGTGAGATTGACACACTTTCGGCACGAATCGCACAGATCAGGACTTGGACCTATGTGTCGAACCGGCCCGGATGGCTTGCCGATCCGACACACTGGCAGGAAAAGACGCGGGAAATCGAGGATCGATTGTCCGATGCGTTACATGAAAGGTTGACGAAACGCTTTGTTGATCGCAGGACATCTGTGCTCATGAAGCGCCTGAGAGAGAATGCAATGCTGGAAGCTGAGATCAGTGTGAATGGCGATGTCTTCGTAGAAGGACATCATGTGGGACAATTGGCCGGATTCCGGTTCACGCCGGCGGCGGGCACGGAAGGTCCCGACGCGAAAGCGGTGCAGTCAGCCTCGCAGAAGGCCCTGGCGCTCGAGTTTGAGGCTCGCGCGGCGCGCCTCCATGCCGCAGGCAATGGCGATCTCGCGGTCGGCTCGGACGGCTATGTCCGCTGGCTCGGCGATCCCGTGGCCCGTCTTTCGGCGAGCGATCACATCATGCGCCCCCGCGTGATCCTGCTCGCAGACGAGCAGTTGACCGGAAATGCGCGCGACCACGTGGCCGCCCGCATCGAGCGCTTCGTGAACTATCATATCGCTAACGTGCTCAAGCCGCTCGACGATCTGTCGCGTGCAGAAGACCTTGAAGGTCTTGCGAAGGGACTTGCGTTCCAGCTCGTCGAGAGCCTGGGTGTCCTGTTCCGTCGCGATGTGGCCGAGGACGTGAAGTCCCTGGACCAGGACGCGCGTGCGTCGATCCGCAAGCACGGCATCCGTTTCGGTGCATACCACATCTTCATGCCGGCCCTGCTGAAGCCGGCACCGGCCGAGTTGATCACCCTGCTCTGGGCGTTGAAGAACGACGGACTCGACAAGCCGGGCTATGGCGACCTCATTCCGGTCCTGGCTGCCGGGCGTACGTCTGTTGTCACCGATCCCGCTTTCGAGCGCACCTTCTACAAGCTGGCCGGTTTCCGCTTCCTCGGAAAGCGTGCCGTGCGCATCGACATCCTCGAGCGCCTGGCCGACCTGATCCGGCCGCTCTTGCAGTGGAAGCCCGGCACTCCGCGCCCGGATGGTGCCTATGACGGCCGCCGTTTCACGACGACAACCGCCATGCTCTCCATTCTCGGCGCGACGCCGGACGACATGGAAGAAATCCTGAAGGGGCTCGGCTATCGCGCTGACAGCGTGAAAGCGGAAGAAGCCGCGGCCTTCCTCGCCTCTCAAACCGCAGCGGCTGCTCCGGCAGCGGAAGCGGCCGAGACGACGGACGACAACGGCAAGGCGGATCACGACGACGCCGACGCTGCCACGGAAACAGAGGGCGAGGCCCAACCCGCCGAAAGTGTTCAGGCAGCAGAGGAACAGTCGAGCCCGTTGGACGTTTCAAGCGAAGCGGCTGCAGCCGAGGCAGCGGAGCCGAAGCCGGTTCTGCTGTGGCGGCCGGGTTCGCGCCATGACAACCAGCGCCACAACCACCGCGACCGCGGACAGGGTGAACGGCATGGTGATCGACGCGACGGCAAGAAGCAGGCGGGCGGGCGCCCGGATCGAGCCAAGGGCCGCGACGGAAGGTCGCAGGATGCAGGCCGTCCGGATCGGGGCAACCGCCCTGATCGCGGTGAGCGGCCGGAGCGCAACGAACGCGGCGGTAAGCCGCAGCAGCAGAGGTTCGAGGCTCGGCCTCCGCGCAAGGAGAAGCCGATCGATCCGGATTCGCCCTTCGCGAAGCTCGCCGCGCTCAAGGAGCAGATGAAGAAGTAGCCATATGGCAAACGGTCAGGAACAGCCAACGGGTCTGGCGCGCCAGCGCATCGACAAGTGGCTGTTCTTTGCCCGGCTGAAGAAGTCTCGCTCTCTTGCAGCAAAAGCGGTGGAGTCGGGCGATGTCGCGGTCAACGGCCAGCAGATCCGGCAACCATCCTATGGCCTGAAAGCAGGCGACGTCGTGGTGGTGTCTGCCGACCGTCACGACATTGTCGTGAAAGTCCTCTCAGGCGGTGTACGACGTGGCCCCTACGAGGAGGCGCGCCTCCTCTATGAAGACATGACGCCTCCGCCTCCCCCGAAAGGTGAACGCAATCTCTTTGCCGAGGTGACGCGCGACCGGGGTGCAGGCCGCCCGACCAAACGCGAGAGGCGCCAGATCGACCGCTTGCAGGATGGAACGGACGATTAGAAAACTGTCCTTCAATGCCGCGGCTTTTAAGCATCGTTTGTCCTTGCAAAGCGATGGCAAAGTCTTTACCTGCAACGCGATAGAGGGCACATACTGAGGCGTAGAATGCGCGCGGCGATGCGTCTTCGTGATGGATTTTGGGACGAATTGTCCCGTCGCGGGACATGCCGCAGAGAATTCTCTGGAGTAACTCATGACGTATGTCGTGACCGACAATTGCATACGCTGCAAATATACGGACTGCGTTGAGGTCTGCCCCGTCGATTGCTTCTACGAGGGCGAGAATTTTCTCGTGATCCATCCCGACGAGTGCATCGATTGCGGTGTTTGCGAACCGGAATGTCCCGCCGAGGCGATCAAACCGGACACCGAGCCCGGACTCGACAAGTGGTTGAAGATAAACTCTGAATTTGCTCAGATTTGGCCCAACATCACCGTAAAGCGTGATGCCATGCCCGAAGCAAAAGAGATGGACGGCGAGGAAGGGAAGTACGAAAAGTACTTCTCGGCCAACCCTGGCCAGGGCGACTGACGGATCGCTCTCCATCTGCTTCTGCACTGTGGAAAACAGCCTTCCCACCCACTTTGGGGATAGGGCAGGCTTGATGACCCATGTAAAGCAAATTATTGATTCGGACACTTTTTTATGCTAGGGTCAAAAAACTGATCCAAATTGTGGCACTTTGCCGTGCCCAAAACACCACCACGAAAGCAAACGATCTCAAGACGACGCTCACCTCCCATAGGCAACCTCGTGTTGCTGCACTGTGATCGCGTCGTATGAATGTTTGTGCTTGGCTGTGCGGACCAGAGTTGAGACATCGCCCACGATGTCCCGTCTTTCCCGGGCCTCGCTGACCCGGCCCCGGCACCCGCCGGGAGCGTAACAGGGAGTATTTGAGCAGAATGACGACCCAGCAGAAGAAATCCTCGACGCGCCAAGGCTTCAAGACCGGTGAATCCATCGTCTATCCAGCCCACGGCGTAGGGCAAATCGTCGCCATCGAGGAGCAGGAAGTTGCAGGCATGAAGCTTGAGCTTTTTGTCATTGATTTCGAAAAGGACAAGATGCGCCTGAAAGTGCCGGTCGCAAAGGCCGTATCCATCGGCATGCGCAAGCTTTCCGAGACGGACTTCGTCGAACGTGCATTGAAAGTCGTGCAGGGCAAGGCCCGCGTGAAGCGTACCATGTGGTCGCGCCGCGCACAGGAGTACGATGCGAAGATCAATTCAGGTGACTTGATCTCGATCGCCGAAGTCGTACGCGATCTCTATCGTGCAGAGAACCAGCCGGAACAGTCTTATTCCGAGCGCCAGCTTTACGAGGCGGCACTTGACCGCATGGCGCGTGAAATCGCCGCCGTCAACAAGATGTCCGAAACCGAAGCTGTTCGCCTCGTTGAGACCAATCTCAGCAAGGGTCCGAAGCGCGGCAAGCTGATCGAGGAAGACGATACGCAGGACGAAGCCGCTTAAGCTTCCCCGCATCGACGACGATTCAAAACCCGGCTGTTTCAGCCGGGTTTTTTTGTGGAACTTTTTTGGGGCGTACGCGTTGCGACCACGAAGAAATGGGCAACCTACGCCGTTACAGACGTGCCACGGTTGCCCATCGCTCACCGCAGACGAAGATTTGCGCTGATTGCGGTTCGTAATCCGGCCAATATATCTAAGCGTAAGTGACGATCGGTTTACGGGGGACATGGTTCATGATTACCACCACAGCAGACCGCCGCATGATCAAGCTTGCAATGTCGGCGCCCTATCTCGAGCGCGACGAGGAGCAGGCGCTCGCTCACGCGTGGAAGGAAAATAACGATCAGGAAGCCCGCAATCGCATCGCCATGGCCCACATGCGTCTGGTCATATCGATGGCGGCCAGGTTTCGTAATTTCGGTCTGCCCGTGGGCGATCTTGTCCAGGAGGGCCATATCGGGCTGCTGGAGGCGGCGGCGCGCTTCGAGCCTGACCGCCAGGTCAGATTCTCGACCTATGCCACCTGGTGGATCAGGGCCTCCATTCAGGACTACGTATTGCGCAACTGGTCCATCGTTCGCGGCGGCACCAGCTCCGCGCAGAAGGCGCTGTTCTTCAATCTGCGGCGGCTGAGGGCACGCCTTGCAAGCGGCGACCGCCAACTTACTTCAGAGGCCGTGCACGAGGAGATTGCGGCGGCGATCGGCGTCAGCACGGCGGATGTCCGCAACATGGATGCGAGGCTCTCCTCATCCGACATTTCCCTGCAGGCCCCGCTTTCTTCCGGCGACGATGAAGGTGCGAACCGGCTCGACCTGCTCGCAAGTGATACGCCGCTCCCGGATGAGCAAGTCGGAGAGATAATCGACGGGGAGCGCCGGCGCGGATGGCTCCATTCCGCACTCGCCCAGTTGAACGCTCGTGAAATGAAGATCATTCACGCCCGACGCCTCGCTGAAGAGGGTGCCACTCTGGAGGAACTCGGGGCGGATCTCGGCATCTCGAAGGAACGAGTGAGGCAGATCGAATGCCGGGCGCTCGAGAAGCTCAGAACAGCTTTGGTCGAGAGCACCCCCGGATTTTCCGCGACGATGCAAGCGTGACCAGCGTGCCGAGGCACTCAGTCGGTCACAGCGAGTGAGATATCGCGGAGCGACACGCCACGCTGTCACTCCGTGATGATCTTTACCTTGTCGCCCGGTTTGACGGTGCTCGTGGCCGTCATGGCGTTGATCAGGCGGAACAGATCAAGCTTCCGGTCCGTACCCATCATCCTGCCCGCCAGGGACGCCACGGTGTCGTCCTTTCCTGCCGTCACGACACGCACGCGAAGTGGCTTCAATTGGGCAGCTTCCTCCGGCGTAAGTCTTCGGAACGAGGCCCTCAGAACATCCGCGGTCGTCCGCAGCGCTGGCGAACCCTTCGGCACGGCGGTGAGGAACCGGTAGATCTGATCGTCGATGCGAACGACGGTCACGTCGAAGTCCCAGCGATCTGCCGAGGCGCTGGCCGTTGCTGCTTCCAGGCCATTGATGGTGATCGGCTGGATCGTTTCCGGCAGCAGGCCCGTGACCCACCCACTGGAAATATAGTTCACGAGGCTCTGCCGTTGACTGTCCGCAACGCCATCGAAGCGGATGGCAACGTCGCCAGGGCCCGTCGCCAGCACGGCTTCCGCCTTGTTGTCGATCTGGAAGCCTGCAGGCACGTCGAAGCGAATCCCGAGCTTGCCATGCAGGAAGGTCTGCCCGCGAACATAGCCCTCCTGCGGGCTATCTCCGTAGAGCAGGCCGTTGATGCCGGCGAGATAATAGTCCCGGCCCCGATCGCCCACCGTTCCCTCCGGTCCGAAGGCCCGCGCATGCAGCCGCGCCAGCTCGACGCGCTGGGGAGCGTTCGGATGGCTCGAGAGGAAGTCCAGGCTCTGGTCGGACTCGGGGTCGACGGCGGTAAACCGGCTGTATGCGGCCATCGAGTCAAGGAAACGCGCTGCCGCATAGGGATCGTAACCCGCTTCCCCGAGCATGCGTACGCCGATGACGTCGGCCTGCAGTTCCTGGTTTCGCGAGAAGGCGGCGAGCCGGAGTTTGCCCCGGGCGAGCGCCTGCTTGCCGGCAATGTTGCTGGACAGCACTTCGGCCACCACGCGGCTGGCGATGACCTCGGCCTCTTCCTTCTTCTGCCGTTCGATGCCGTGGTTGGCCGTCACGTGCGCCATTTCATGCGAAAGGACTGCAGCCACTTCCGAGGCGTCGTTCGCAAGCGCGAGCAGGCCACGTGTCACATAGAGATAGCCGCCAGGAAGCGCGAACGCGTTGATCGCCGGCGAATTGAGGATCGTGATCCGATAGGACTGAGTCGGGTTTTCCGAGACCGCCGTCAGGGCTCCCGCTATGCGCGCAACGAGCCGCTCGGTCTTCGCGTCCTTGTACTCGCCGCCGTAGCTCGCAACGATGCGCGGATGCTCGCGGGCACCAAGCTGGGCACGCGGGTCGTTCTTCTGCACCTCAGCGACGATCTGGGGATTGGACGAGGGCGAGACGGAAGGTTCATAAGACTGCTCAAGAACCGACTGGCACGCGGACAGGAGTGCAGCTGCGAGAAGCACACCCGGCAGGACTTTCCGCAAACGGCGCCCAGAGTCCCTCACTGCAAGCTGGTCTATGCTCCGCATTCCTGTTGCCACGCCCCTTCACGGTCGGATACTCGAGGCGCTTCCTGCTCCAGCAGCACGCCAGGGAACCTTACCCTCTCCTGCCACCGAGAGATAGGCGCCGCTTCCGCTGAGGGCAACTCCCGATCGACAATGCATTCCGTTTGTGGCTCCGGTGACACAGGGCAGCGTCTAAAATATGGCAATCCCTCTCTCAAAAATAATATTATTTTTCAATACGCAAGGAACTTCAGGAGGGAGGCGTTGTCGCGGTGGGAGAAGAAGTCCGCGACGGGCTCGAATACACGGATCGCGCCGTCCTCGATGAACATAGCACGATCGGCTATCCTGCGTATGTCGTCCGGCTGATGGGTGATCATCAGGATCGTGCTCTTGGTCTCACGCTTCAACTCAACGAGGAGTGATGTCATCTCGGCGCGCATGGCCGGATCGAGCGAGGCAAAGGGCTCATCAAGAAGGATGATGGGCCGCTGGCGTACGAAGGCACGGGCGAGCGCCACACGTTGCCTTTCTCCGCCCGACAGCGAGGACGGCATGCGTTGGGCGTAGTTGCCGAGACCGACCCGCGTCAGCGCATCTGCAATCCGCTGTCGTTCGGCCCCGGTAAGCTTCAGGGCGGGATTGATCCCCAGTCCGACATTTTCGGCAACCGCAAGATGCGAAAAGAGATTGTTGTCCTGAAACACCAGGGATACGGGGCGCTCTGCCGGACCACGGCCCTGCATGTTTTCGCCCAAAATCTCGACTGATCCCGACTGGAGCCGCTGGAAGCCGGCGATGACGTTGAAAAGCGTTGACTTGCCCGCCCCGGAAGGTCCCGCGACAGCGACCGAGATCCCTTGCGGAATCTCGCAGTCGAAAACGAGCCTCTTCTCCGCGAACGCGACGGTCGCGTTCTTCAGCCGGATCGCGCTCGCCGCGCCGGGATGGGTTCGCGTCTCAACCATTGGCGGTTTCCCCGGTCCCCCACGACAATGTCGAAGGCAATACGAGCAAGAGGCAGATTGCGCCGAGGACAAGCGCAATGCCCGCGGCGTCATCGGTGCGATAACTGCCCATCCGGCTGAACAGCAGCCACGGAAGCGTGGTGAAACCCTCGGCCCCGAAAATCGCGATTGCTCCGAGGTCCCCGAGCGACAACGCCATTGCAAAGGCAAAGGCGGTCAGCAGAGGGCGCTTCAGGGCTGGAAGATCGATCCAACGTACACGATGCATGCCGGTTACGCCGAGGCTGAGAGCCAGTCGCGCCGTTCGTGCGATATGGGTTCTGTAGGCAGGTTCGAGCACCTGCACGACGAATGGCATAGCCATCAGTGCATTGATCACCACCACGACGTAGGGTGCCATATGCCCGGTCTCCCCGAATGTGCGAAGGACGAGGAACCACCCGGTTGCAATAACGATCGGTGGAACGAGCAGGATGAGCGAGGCGGTCCCCTTGAGCAGGATTGCAAGGAACCGGGTGGAACCAAGGGACGTATCGGTCGGCAGGGTAAGATGCGGTAGCACGATCACCGGAACGACCAGCGCGAGGGAGAGCAGGCCCGAGCTGAAGGCAATCGCGAGGCTTGTGACCAATGCCTTGTGAAGCAAAGGGTCGGCGGCAAGCCGCCCGAGATCTGCTGCGAACCCGGATACCACGATCGCCACAATGGGAGCACCCACGAAGGAGGCGAACGCTACGAGGATCGCCGCATCGGCCAAGCGTCTCCCGGCAGCGTCGAAGCGGCGGATCTCCCGCCCCGTAGTCGTCCCTTCCGCCGGTCGATTGCCGACAAGCGCCATGATCGTCAGGAGCGCGCCGGTCACGAGGATCTGCAGGAAAGAAAGCAGGACGGCGCGCGGCGGATCGAAATCGAACCTCAGGGCCTGGTAGATCGCGACCTCGATGGTGGTCACTGCGGGGCCACCTCCAAGCGTGAGCACGATGGTGAAGCTGGTCACGCACAGCATGAAGATGAGGCCGGCAATCCCGGGAATGAGCTGGCGCAGGACGGGCCACTCGATGAGGCGGAACACCGCGCCCGGCCTCATGCCGAGATTGGCAGTTGAAAGCCAGTACTCCGCGGGAATGCGATCGAGTCCGGCGAGCAGCAGCCGAGTTGCCAGTGGCAGGTTGAAAAAGACATGGGCGATGAGGATGCCCGACAGTCCATAGATGCTGACAGGTCTCGTTGCGCCTGCAAACAGGAGGAGATCGTTGACAATGCCCTGCCGGCCCCAGATCGTGACGATGCCGAGCGCTACCACGAGCGCCGGCATGCCCAGAGGCAGCGCCGCGAGACGGACAAGCCAGTTTCGTCCCGGAAATCGACGCTGGCGTGCCAGCGCCCTGGCGACCGGAATGGCGAAAGCCACGGACAGGAAGGTGGAAAGGAACGCCTGCAGGAGCGTGAAGCGCGCGACCCGCCAGACATAGGCATCAAGCAGAACTTCCCCACTTCGTTGGCCGGCACCGTTCGCCAGGAGCACCGCGATCGAAATGCCGACGAACGAAGCGACGAAGCCGAGGACAAGAGCCCCGGCCCCACGCACAAATCGCTTCTCGGCACGAGAATACATCGGTCAGTTCGCACTCATGGCCGACAGCCATTCGTCGATCCAGGCCTTGCGGTGCGCGGCCACCTCGTCCGACCCGAGAAGGAGTGTCTTTTCAGGCTTCACCAGCTTGCCGAAGGCATCCGGGAGCGGATCCTTCGTTGCACCGACCGGCATCATCCAGTTCGTCTCGGGGATGATCGACTGGAAATCGGGTCCGGTCATGAACGACAGGAACTGGCGCGCAAGATCCTTGTCGTCGCTTGTTTTCGTCATTCCCGCGACTTCGATCTGGACATAGTGCCCCTCCGTGAAAGAGGCCGCCTGATAGCGGTCCGTGTTCTCGGCAATCATGTGATAGGCGGGCGACGTCGTGTAGGAGAGCACCATCGGCGCCTCGCCCTTGGTGAAGAGCCCGTAGGATTCGGACCAGCCCGGCGTGACCGTGAGAACACGCGGCTTGAGCTTCGTCCAGGCTTCCGCGGCCTTGTCGCCATAGACGGACTTCATCCAGAGAAGCAGCCCGAGACCCGGGGTCGACGTGCGCGGGTCCTGGATGACGATCTTCTCATCCGGATTGCCCTCGACGAGCTCCTTCAAGCTGTGAGGCGGATCCTTGAGCGCATCGGTGTCGTAGATGATTGCGAAGTGCCCATAGTCGTAGGGAAGAAAGGTATCGTCCGAGAACCCGCCTGGAACGGTAAGCCCTTGCGGCGAAAGACCGTGCGGCTCGAAGAGACCTGTTGCCTTCGCCTCTGTTATCAGGCTTGTGTCAAGACCGAGGACGATGTCCGCCTTCGTGCTTTCACCCTCGAGCTTCAACCGCGTCAGTAGCTCGACCCCATCGGCGACCCCGACCCATTCGACCTTGCAGGCGCATGATTTCTCGAACGCGGCTGCGACCTTCGCTCCCGGGCCCCATTCCGCGACGAAGCTCTCATAGGTGTAGATTGTCAGCGTTTTTTCGGCCGCGAGGGCCGAAGCCGAAAGGCCGGCGGCAAGTGTCGCCACCATTGCAAAAAGTTTCACGCGCATCAGCGCCTCCTCTTCCAAGTGAACGGGAATAGCGCGCTGATCGAGCCGTCTAATCCCTCCGCCGGTACAAGCCGGATCAGGTTCCGCGGGTTGGCCCGAAAGCCTCTCAGCCGGTAGATCTAAGGATCGTCCGGCACCCCGTTAGAGCAACAAAAGCTTTAGACCCGCCCCCTTGGCTTGGCAAGGCCCGGTTCTTCACAAGCTCCTGCACCGAAGTCCTCCGTGAAACCGCAGGATAGAACCCGGACAATCGGTCGAACGCGCGGGAGCGGGAAGCGCTCCACGGTCGAACGGGAAAATGCGGATTTTCCTTTGGCAGCGGATGCGCTATGGGCAATGCCCATGAACGATCAGACCTTTGTCATTCTCCTCGGCGGAACACTCGAGCCAACGCCACGTTTCAAGGCCGACATAGCCGGCGCGCGCTTCGTCGCGGCCGACGGCGGCATGCGCCACGCCACCATGCTGGGCGTACGGCCTGAAGTCTGGGTCGGCGATTTCGACTCGAGTTCTGCAGGCCTCATAGCCAACTGGCCAGACGTGCCGCGAGAACCGTATCCGGCAGCAAAGAACGAAACCGACGGAGAGATCGCAGTCGCGGCGGCGCTCGCCCGCGGCGCGAAAAGCATAATACTCGCAGGCGCACTGGGCGGGGAACGCAGCGATCACGCCTTCATGCACATGCTGCTCGCACTCCGGCTGGCGGAGCAGGGCCTCGAACTGAGGCTCACTTCCGGCGAAGAGGAGGCCTGGCCGCTGCTTCCGGGAACCAATTCCGTTTCGTTGCCCAAGGGCAGCCTGTTCTCCATCCTCGGCTTGTCGAGCCTGGACCGGCTCTCCATCGCCAACGTCCGCTATCCGCTTTCCGATTTCGATCTGCCGTTCGGCTCTTCACGCACAATCTCGAACATCGCTGAGGGGACCGTGCGCATCTCACTCCGTGCCGGGCGGGGCCTCTTGCTCGCCCGCCCGTACGACCTGTCAGGAGCCTGACCCTTGGCACCACCTATTCTCAAACTGACCGACATCTTCCTGAGCTTCGGCGGCACGCCACTGCTGGCGGGCGCCCAGCTCCAGGTCGAACCTGGCGACCGCATCTGCCTCGTCGGGCGCAACGGCTCAGGAAAATCGACGTTGCTGAAGATCGCCGCCGGTCTGGTCGAGCCGCAGTCCGGAGAGGTTTTCCGCCACCCCACGGCGACGATCCGGTACCTGCACCAGGCGCCGGATTTCGAAGGATATGACACGGTTTCCGCCTATGCGGAGTCGGGTCTCGGCCCGAGCGACGATCCCTACAGGGTCGCCTATCTCCTAGAGCATCTCGGACTGACCGGCTCGGAGGACCCCAGAAGCCTTTCGGGCGGGGAAGCGCGCCGTGCGGCCCTTGCCCGCGTCCTGGCGCCGGAGCCCGATATCCTGCTGCTCGACGAGCCGACCAACCATCTCGATCTGCCGACGATCGAATGGCTGGAAGGTGAACTTGCGAACAGCCGCTCGGCTCTCGTGCTGATTTCGCACGACCGGCGTTTCCTCGAAAAGGTATCGAACGCGACCGTGTGGCTTGATCGCGGCACCTCGCGACGCCTGGACCGTGGATTCGGCCATTTCGAGGCCTGGCGGGACCAGGTGCTGGAAGCGGAGGAGCTTGAACAACACAAGCTCGGCAAGGCCATCGAGCGCGAGGAACACTGGCTTCGCTACGGTGTGACGGCAAGGCGCAAGCGCAACATGCGCCGTCTTGGCGAGCTACAGGACATGCGCAGCAAGTATCGTGGGCACAAGGGACCGCAGGGAACCGTCCAGGCGACGCTCTCCGACGCCAACGAGTCCGGCAAGCTTGTCATTGAAGCCGAAAAGATTACCAAGAACTATGGCGAGCGCACGATCGTCGCCCCGTTCTCCATTCGCGTCCATCGCGGCGACCGCATCGGCCTGGTCGGCCCGAACGGCGCCGGCAAGACAACGTTGCTCAAGTTGCTGACGGGGCAGACCCCGCCCGATGCCGGCACCGTCAAGCTCGGCACCAATCTGGAGATGGCGACACTCGACCAACGGCGCGAGGAGCTCGATCTGGACGACACGCTTGCGCACTACCTGACGGATGGTCGTGGCGAGAACCTCCTCGTCAATGGCGAACAGCGTCACGTGACGGGCTATATGAAGGAATTCCTGTTCCAGCCGGAACAGGCACGCACCCCGATCCGGAACCTGTCGGGTGGTGAGCGCGCGCGGCTGATGCTCGCACGCATCCTGTCGCGCCCGACGAACCTGCTGATCCTGGACGAGCCTACCAACGATCTCGACATCGAGACCCTGGATCTGCTCCAGGAAATAGTTGCCGGGTTCCCGGGAACGGTCATCCTCGTCAGCCACGATCGCGACTTCCTTGACCGGACGGTCACGTCGACGATCGCACCCTCCAATCCCGAGGCGCCCGACGGCCGCTGGATCGAGTATGCCGGCGGATACACCGATATGATGGCGCAGCGCCGCGGCATGCAGGAAGAGCGCCGCAAGGCGGAGCGCGCCGAAAAGGCAAAAGAGCAGCCTGCGCCCGCCGCGGAAGCAAAAAGCGCGGCAAAGGGTAAGCTCTCCTACAAGCAGAAGTTCGCCTTGGAGAATCTGCCCAAGGAAATGGCCAAGGCGGAAGCGGAGATCGCAAAGCGCGAAACCAGAATGGCCGATCCCAATCTTTTCACCAAAGACCCGGATGCCTTTTCGAAGATTGCGGCCGAACTCGAGAAACTCCGCGACGGACTGGCACGGATGGAAGAGGAATGGCTCGAGCTCGAAATGCTGAGGGAAGAACTGGAAGGCTGACGGCGGGCCTGGGCAAACCATCGCTCGTCGGCGTGCCGCCGCATGCTTGCGGCTTGCCTACAAGCAGAGAATTGTGACAGTCTCGGCAGCCACAATTTTCAGGAGTTCATTCATGTTTTCCCGACGCACGGTCATTGCCGGCCTCGCCGCTGTCCTGTTTTCATCTCTCCCTACCATCTCTGCAGATCTTCCTGATCTCGGTGGCAAGACGGTCGTGGTGGTGACGGAGAACGCCTATCCGCCGCTGCAGTTCGTCGATCCCAAGACAGGCCAGCAGGTGGGATGGGAATATGACGCGATGAACGAGATCGCCAAGCGACTCAACTTCAAGGTCGAGTACCAGAACACCAGTTGGGATGCGATGATACAGGCCGTGTCCGATGGCCAGTACCAGATCGGCATGACCGGCATTACCATCAAGGACGAGCGCAAGGAAAAGGTCGATTTCTCGGATCCCTACATGCGCTCGGAGATGTTCATGCTGGTGCGCGGCGACGAGACGCGCTTCGACGACGCCAAGAGCTTTGCCGGACTTGAGGATGGCCTCGTCGGTGCACAGCCGGGGACGACGCCTTTCTATGTCGCGGTCTACAATGTTCTCGACGGCAACGAGCAGAACCCGCGCATCAAGCTCTTCGAAACTTTCGGCGCGACGGTCCAGGCGCTCAAGGCGGGCGACGTCGACGTGGTGCTCACGGACGGCACCGCCGGCAAGGGCTACGTCGATGCATCGGGCGGCGAACTGAAGCTGGTCGGAGGCCCGCTCGGCACGGAGGACTTCGGCTTCATCTTCGCCAAGGGCTCGGATCTCGTCGCCCCGGTGAATGCGGCAATCGCCGCGTTGAAGGCGGACGGCACGCTCGATACGCTGAATAAGAAGTGGTTCCTCGACTACAAGATGGGCCAGTAAAGCGGAGCCATGGCATCCGCGCCTGCCTCATCCCGGCAAGACAAGGGCGATTATCCCTGGTGGCTGGTTGCCCTTGCCGTTGTTGCCGCCGTTCTGGCCGCAGTCATCGCGACGAACGATCTCTATGTGCAGGTCCTCAGCACCGTCGCAAAGGGTTTGTGGGTAACGATCTTCGTCACGCTGGTCGGCTTCATTCTCGCAACCCTCTTGGGTCTCTGCATAGCCTTGCTCGGACTGTCGGAGCGCGCAGCCTTGCGCCAGGTCGCCCGCTTCTACACGGAAGTCATTCGCGGCGTGCCGATTCTCGTGCTCCTGTTCTACATCGCATTCGTCGGCGCGCCGGCGGTTGTCGCCGTGATCAACTTCGCCATCAGCCCGCTTGTCTCATGGGGTGTCGCCGAGCCGATGCAGGTCAGGGACGTGTCCCTGATGTGGCGCGCCATCATAGCCCTGATGATCGGATATTCCGCGTTTATCGGAGAGGTCTTCCGGGCGGGCATCCAGTCGGTGGACAAGGGGCAGGTCGAGGCTGCCAAGGCGCTCGGCCTCTCGCGGGTGCAGCGGTTCCGACTCGTCGTCTTCCCGCAGGCGATTCGTGTCATTCTTCCACCGCTCGGCAACGACTTTGTCGCAATGGTGAAGGATTCCTCCCTCGTCTCGGTGCTCGGCGTCGCAGACATCACGCAGATGGCGAAGGTCTATGCCTCGGGCTCCTTCCGCTTCTTCGAGACCTACTCGATCGTCGCCTACATCTATCTCATCCTGACGATCGGGCTGTCGCTGGCACTGAGGGCGCTGGAGAAGCGTCTGCGCCGGGCTTATGAGCGGTAGTCTCCATCTGGCGCACGGCCGATTCTCTGCGATTGCCGAGCTGTCAAAAAATTGATATGTGCACCTCCATGGAATCCAAGTTCGGATGCATTGGGACGCGTATCGTCGTGCTGCAGGATCACAAGCGCCTGCCGGCACGCTTCTTCTCGTGCATTTACGGCGCGCTCAACAGCCGCCTACCCTGATCCGGTCAGGTTTCGCAGCCCAGTGCTGCGTCAATTTCCCATATCTTTATGCTGCAAATCGGATGAAGAGCCATGAGCGCACCCCGTACCCTCTACGACAAGATTTTCGACGACCACATCGTCAGCCGCCAGGATGACGGAACCTGTCTTCTCTACATCGACCGTCATCTCGTCCACGAAGTGACGTCGCCGCAGGCCTTCGAAGGTCTGCGCATGGCCGGCCGCAAGGTTCGCGCCCCGCAGAAGACGCTGGCGGTCGTGGACCACAACGTACCGACCACGCTTGACCGCTACGAAGGCATCAAGAACGAGGAAAGCCGCATCCAGGTCGAGGCGCTCGCCCATAACGCTGCCGAATTTGGCGTTGAATACTTTTCCGAGCACGACAAGCGCCAGGGCATCGTCCACATCGTCGGTCCGGAGCAGGGCTTTACGCTGCCGGGCATGACCATCGTCTGCGGTGACAGCCACACCTCCACGCACGGCGCTTTCGGCGCGCTGGCGCACGGCATCGGCACGTCGGAAGTCGAGCACGTGCTCGCCACTCAGACGCTGATCCAGAAGAAGGCGAAGAACATGCTGGTGCGCGTCGATGGCCAGCTTCCGCCGCACGTGACCGCCAAGGACATCATCCTTGCCATCATCGGTGAAATCGGCACCGCCGGCGGTACCGGCCACGTCATCGAATTTGCCGGCGAAGCGATCCGGTCGCTTTCGATGGAAGGCCGCATGACGGTCTGCAACATGACGATCGAAGGCGGTGCACGCGCAGGCCTGATCGCCCCGGACGAGAAGACCTTCGAATACATCAAGGACAAGCCGCTCGCTCCGAAGGGTGCGGCGCTCGACCAGGCCCTCGAATATTGGAAGACCCTCAAGTCGGACGAAGGCGCACATTACGACCGCGTGGTGGTGCTCGATGCCGCCAACCTGCCGCCGATCGTATCCTGGGGATCTTCGCCCGAAGACGTGACCTCGGTTCAGGGTGCGGTTCCCAATCCGGATGACATCCAGGACGAAAACAAGCGTACGTCGAAGTGGCGCGCACTGGACTACATGGGCCTGAAGCCGGGGACGCCGATCACCGATATCGCGATCGACCGCGTGTTCATCGGCTCCTGCACAAACGGCCGCATCGAGGACCTGCGCGAAGTCGCCAAGGTCGTCGAGGGCAAGACCGTCGCCTCGACCGTCAACGCCATGATCGTTCCGGGCTCCGGCCTCGTGAAGGAGCAAGCGGAGGCGGAAGGCCTGGACAAGATCTTCAAGGACGCAGGATTCGACTGGCGGGAACCGGGTTGCTCGATGTGCCTCGCCATGAACGACGACCGACTGAAGCCGGGTGAACGCTGTGCGTCCACGTCGAACCGCAACTTCGAAGGCCGTCAGGGCTTCAAGGGCCGGACACACCTGGTATCGCCGGCAATGGCAGCCGCCGCCGCGATCGCCGGCCACTTCGTTGACATCCGCGAGTGGAAGTAATCGCAAGCGTTGCGAACAGGATCGAAGCCGCCCCTAAAACGGGCGGCTTTTTTTGTTATCTTATGAAATGAGACGCCTATGGGGATCGTGCCCCCGTAGTGTGAGGGAGAAAACGACATCGCAGCCATAGCGAAGGGAGGACACATTGCCAGAGCAGAAGAAGGCGAAAGCCTCCAAGGGCCCGCATCGCCTGATCCTCCTGCGCCATGCGAAGTCCGCCTGGCCTGACGGCGTTGAAGATCACGACCGCCCCCTCGCCCTTCGCGGTCAGAAGGCTGCACGCGCGATGGGTGCCTATATGACGCGCAGCAATATCGTTCCCGATCTCGTCCTCGTTTCCACATCGCGCAGGACACAAGAGACCTGGGATCTCGTTGCCAGGGAGCTGGATAACATCCATGAAGTGAGGCGTAGCGTTTCGAAGCTCTATGCGGCCGGAGCGGATCAGCTTCTTTCGATAGTTCGCGAGATCGAGCCGTCCTATAACACGGTCATGCTGATCGCACACAATCCGGGACTTCAGGACCTCGCCGTCCGCCTGGTCGGCGAGTGCGATCCCGAGGTGTTCGAGCGTTTGCGGGAGAAGTTCCCGACGGGCGCTCTCGCTATCATGGAATTCGAGATCCGCAGCTGGGAGGAAATCTCGCCCGCCTCGGGTCGCCTCGTGCAGTTCACCACGCCGAAATCGCTAGCGCGCGCCTGAAAGGGATGCGCCCCCGGGATGCCACCCGGAAGCGCGATCTTTGCCTCAGAACGTTGCCGTGTTCGGGTCAGGTCCGATGCGGCCGCCCGCATTTTCCAGCTTGGCGATTGCCGCGAGGTCGTCCGCGTCGAGCTTGAAATCGAAGACCTGGAAATTCTCGGCAATACGCGAAGGCGTCACCGACTTCGGAATGACCACCAGGCCGTTGTCGATATGCCACCGGATGATGACCTGGGCAGGCGTGCGGCCGTGTTTGCCGGCGATCGCGCCAATGACGCTGTTCGAAAGGAGGGCGCCCTGTCCGAGCGGGCTCCAGGATTGCGTGACGATGCCGAGCTTTTCATGCGCCGCTCGTGCCGCCTTCTGCTGGAAGTCCGGATGAAGCTCGATCTGGTTTATGACCGGGGTCACGCCGCTCTCGCCGATGATGCGCGCGATATGCTCCGGATAGAAGTTGGAGACACCGATGGAGCGAGCCCTGCCCTCCTCTTTCAGGCGAACGAAGGCCTTCCACGTTTCCACGTATCGGCCACGCTGCGGCGAAGGCCAGTGAATGAGGTAAAGATCGACATAGTCCGTGCCCAGTCGCTTCAGGCTCTGGTCGAACGCCTTGAGTGTTGAATCGAAACCCTGATCGTCATTCCAGAGCTTCGTCGTGAGGAAGATCTCCTTGCGATCCACGCCCGATTTGCGGATGCCCTGGCCGACGCCTTCCTCGTTCCCATAGATGGCGGCGGTATCGACGTGGCGATAGCCCGCTGAAATGGCGGCTTCGACCGCCGTCACCGCGACATCGTTGGGCGTTTGCCACACGCCAAGGCCGACCTGCGGTATCGATTTTCCATCGTTGAAGGGGATGGTCGTTTGATTGCTCACAATAGGTCTCCACAGTTGAAAGCGTGATGAAAAGGTTCGGATGAAGCCGAACTGGCTCGCGAAGATGTCCGCTGCCGAATGGGCGGCTTCGCCTACATAGGGATCCAGGCCGCGGATTTCACCACTTCAGATTACTTTGAGCGGTGTTCCAACGCGGAGATATCGCAGGAGCCTTCTCAGATCCGAAAGCTCCAGCGCGACGCAGCCCGCTGTTGGCTCGTAGCCGGGACGAATGAGGTGAAGGAAGATGGCTGATCCACGCTCACGCCGGCGGGAGGTAATGTTCCAGTCGAGTACCAGGCAGATGTCGTAAAGATCATCCTTGCGCATCATGTCCTCGGCGCTCGCCTTGAAAGGCGATTTCACCAGCCGATTGTAGGCAGGGTGGCCGGACTGATCGCACCAGAGCATATCCGAGCGGGTTCGTCTGAGCGGCAGAGCGGTCGGGAGTGAACGCATCCTGTCACCCCGCACAAAGCCGTAGAGCAGCTTCATCGTTGCAATCGGGGTGGCGCCGTCTCCTTCACCCTTGAACGCGGTCGTCCCATTCCGCCCGATCGCGGCTTCGGCACGGAACTCGCCGTAATGGAGGATTGCACGATGCTTCGCACCGACCGCCCGCCGCACCACGATCGGCCGCATCGGCTTGCGTCTCTTCCCGCCCGCTGCTCTCGATTTTGCCATCATGCCGGTCACATTCTTTTGCCTTGCCCACGACACACAACGCGCGCATAGGTCGCGCCCGCTGGCGTCGTTTTGCATACCCCGCGAGCGTACTTGCCAAAAGCCCAATTTGGCTTAGTTTTCGAGTGAAATGCAGAAAGGACCCCTATGACATCCCGGACCATCCTTCTCGTTGACGACGACAACGACCTGCGGGAGACACTCGTTGAGCAACTCTCTCTCTACGACGAGTTTACGATCCTCCAGGAGACGACGGCAGCCAAGGGGATGCAGGCAGCCCGGAGCAATCAGGTCGATCTGCTGATCATGGACGTTGGCCTGCCCGACATGGATGGTCGCGAGGCGGTGAAGCTTCTGAGGAAAGGCGGCTTCAAGGCGCCGATCATCATGCTGACCGGCCACGACACCGATTCCGACACGATTCTCGGGCTGGAAGCCGGCGCGAACGACTACGTCACCAAGCCCTTCCGTTTCGCTGTCCTCCTGGCGCGCATTCGTGCCCAGCTGCGCCAGCACGAGAGCAGCGAGGACGCGACCTTCACGGTAGGACCATACACGTTCAAGCCCGGCCAGAAGTTGCTGACGATGGAAAACGGCCAGAAGATCCGCCTCACCGAGAAGGAAGCGGCCATCATCCGCTATCTCTATCGCGCCGATCAGCGGGTGGTGACGCGCGACGTGCTCCTCGAGGAAGTTTGGGGCTACAATTCCGGAGTTACGACCCACACGTTGGAGACGCACGTCTACCGCCTCAGGCAAAAGATCGAGCGAGACCCTTCCAATGCGGAGATTCTCGTGACAGAGAACGGCGGCTACAAGATCGTACCCTAACCGGAGCACCGGCTTTGGCTCTCAACGACGATATCGCCCTATTCTCGAAGGTACCGCTTTTCTCGGGCCTGTCGGAAGACAAGCTGCGGCTGATGGCCTTCGGTGCCGAGCGGCGGCGGATCGTTGAGGGGCAGACGCTGTTTCGCGAGGGAACCTCGGCTGACTGCGGCTTTGTCATCGCGAGCGGCCTGTTCCGCCTCACGTCGATGGCACGCGACGGCTCGCCCCGCGACGAAGGAAAGGCTGGTGCCGGCACGTTACTCTCCGAACTTGCGATGATTTCTGCGGTCGAGCGCAAGTACACGGCGGTTGCGGAGGAAGACAGCGATGTCATCCGCATCAACCGGCCGCTCTTTCGTCGGATGCTCGAGGAGTATCCAGACGTGGCCGTGATTGTAGAGGCGCGCATCCGCGCCAATCTGGAAGCCATGATCGGCAGGGTCAGCAGCACCGCCCACCGCTTCGCCTGACGGCGTCGGTCAGAGATCGAACGCGGCGATGACCGGCACGTGGTCGGACGGCCGCTCCCAGCCCCTCGCCTCCCGAAGAACCGAGATGTCCGACAGGTGTGGTCCAAGATCCGCCGACGACCAGATGTGATCGAGGCGACGGCCACGATCCGCCGCCGCCCAATCCTGCGCGCGATAGCTCCACCAGGTGTAAAGTTTCTGGTCGGCGGGAATCTTCTGGCGCATCAGGTCCACCCATCCTCCCTTCGTCATCACCTCGATGAGGCCATCCGTCTCGACAGGCGTATGGCTGACGATCTTCAGGAGTTGCTTGTGCGACCAGACATCGTGTTCCAACGGTGCGATGTTGAGATCACCCACCAGGATTGACGAGATACCCGCCTCAGCTTCGGCACGAAGCAGCTTCATTTCCTCCAGGAAATCGAGCTTGTGGCCGAATTTCGCATTGATTGTCCGGTCCGGTTCGTCGCCGCCGGCCGGTACATAGAAATTGTGGAGACGAATAGCCTTGCCGCCGTGATTGAAGACGACCGACACGTGCCTGGCATCACCCACGCCGCAATAGTCGCGCCGCTCCACCAGTTCCGTCAGCGGCAGCCGCGATATGGTGGCGACGCCGTGATATCCCTTCTGTCCATGGATGACGATGTGCTCATAGCCGAGCGCCCTGAGGGGCTTGGACGGAAAGAGATCGTTCGGGCATTTCGTTTCCTGGAGGCACAGGATGTCCGGCGCATGGGTCTTCAGGAAGTGCTCGACCAGCGGCATCCTCAGTCGCACGGAATTGATGTTCCAGGTCGCAATCGAAAGTGCCATGCCGCATCCCTTGTCCAGGCGCCCGTCACTCGGGCCGATGCAAAGGCTCTTAGAGCGACGGATGCTCAAATGGAAGCAGTCTGCCGGATTGAATCTTGCTGAAGACCGAGGATTTGTTGACGGCCGCACATTGAGCTGCGGGCGGGACCGAAGCTTACGATCCCGGATAAGACCCAAAGGCCATCCCGCTGCCTGAAAAAATGGCCGGTCGTTACTTGCGAATCTCGTCGTAGGGTATGTCGAAGATGCGGGGGGCGAGTTCCACTCCGGTCTTCACGTTGAAGATCATCACCGAGGTATCCTTGCCCTGTGCATCCGTGATCGTCCACTGGCGCAGGTCGTAGCTCTTCGGATCGAACATCATGGTGATGGTGGAATCGCCGAACATGCTCTTGTCGCCGAGCACGATGGTGGTGAGGTCTGCCTCTTCCTTGACGTTGCGCACCATCTTGGCCGAAAGGTCGATCTTCTCCGCAAGCAGAAGCTTCAGCGGCGTTTTCGAGAGGGGATAGATATCCCAGGTCTTCAGCTTGCGATTGCCGATCACCACGGATTTGCCGTCGGAGATGACACGCATGGGCGACGGATCTTCATAGTTGAAACGGATCTTGCCGGGGCGGTCGATGTAGAACTTGCCGCCGGTCTGCTCTCCCCGCGGACCGAACTGGACGAACTCGCCCATCATGGTCTTCACGGAGGCGAAATGATCGGCGATCTTCTGCGCCGCACCCGAAACCTGCGCCTCAGCTTCGTCCGGCCGGAATGCCGATGAGCCGACGGCGAGCACGAAAGCGACAAGACCAACGAAATCGCGCCGCGTGAGGCCAGCGCGACCAGGTTCAATGGCGGGGCCGCGCGTTTCGGTTTTGGTCATCTCGATCTCCTTCATGTCGCTCTCATGTGCGGCAAGTACGGCGCCATCAAGGCGCACCCTGCCATCGTCCCAGTCCCGCCTTTGAACGCGGTGGGTCTGCCTGCCGTTCCGTTCAGCGTTCGGTGATTTCCGATTCGGTCGGAACCAGGATTTCCCGCTTGCCGGCGTGGTTTGCGGGGCCGATCAGCCCTTCCTGCTCCATCCGTTCGATCAGCGAAGCCGCTCGATTATACCCGATCCCGAGGCGCCGCTGAATGTAGGATGTGGATGCCTTTCCGTCGCGCAGTACGACAGCGACGGCCTGATCGTAGGGGTCGTCGGAATCCTCCAGATTGGAGGTTCCCGCCGGCCCGCCGCCGCCGTCGTCGTCATCGTCGTCCTCGGTGATGGCATCAAGATACTGCGGGACACCCTGGGCTTTCAGGTGGGCAACCACAGCCTCCACTTCATGGTCGGACACGAAAGGCCCGTGGACACGCTGTATGCGTCCGCCGCCGGCCATGTAGAGCATGTCGCCCATTCCGAGGAGCTGTTCGGCTCCCTGCTCGCCCAGAATGGTGCGGCTGTCGATCTTGGACGTCACCTGGAAAGAAATGCGCGTCGGGAAATTTGCCTTGATCGTGCCGGTAATGACGTCGACGGACGGGCGCTGCGTCGCCATGATCACATGGATACCGGCAGCGCGCGCCATCTGCGCCAGCCGCTGGACGGCGCCTTCGATGTCCTTGCCCGCCACCATCATCAGATCCGCCATTTCGTCAATGATGACGACGATGTAGGGCATCGGCTGGAGATCGAATTCCTCCGTCTCGTAGACTGCCTCGCCGGTCTGGCGGTCGAAGCCGGTCTGAACGGTGCGCGTGATCGCCTCACCCTTGGCAAGTGCCTGCTCCACGCGGCTGTTGAAGCCGTCGATGTTGCGGACACCGATCTTCGACATTTTCTTGTAGCGCTCCTCCATCTCGCGCACCGTCCACTTGAGCGCGACCACCGCCTTCTTCGGATCGGTGACGACAGGCGACAGGAGATGGGGAATCCCGTCATAGACGGAGAGCTCGAGCATCTTCGGATCGATCATGATCAACCGGCATTGCTCGGGCCGCAGACGGTAGAGCAGCGAAAGGATCATGGTGTTGATCGCGACCGACTTGCCCGAACCGGTCGTACCGGCAACGAGCAGGTGTGGCATCTTGGCGATGTCGGAAATGACCGGCTCGCCGCCGATCGTTTTTCCGAGCGCCATTGCGAGCTTGGCCTTGCTGCCCTCGAAATCGCGGCTGGCGATCAGCTCGCGCAGATAGACTGTCTCGCGGCCCATGTTCGGCAATTCGATGCCGATCGCATTGCGGCCGGGAACCACGGCGACGCGCGCAGCAATCGCGCTCATCGAACGGGCGATGTCGTCTGCAAGCCCGATGACCCGCGATGACTTGATCCCGGGCGCAGGTTCGAGCTCGTACAAGGTAACCACCGGGCCGGGACGGACATGAATGATCTCGCCCTTGACCCCGAAATCCTCGAGAACGCCCTCAAGCATGCGGGCGTTCTGCTCGAGCGCATCGGCGGAAAGGGTCGCATCCCGTGCAACGCTCTTGGGCTCGGCGAGCAGATGGAGCGGCGGCAGCTGGAACCCGTCAGGTCCCGCGAAGGAGGCCTGCGCCTCCCGTTCCATCCGCTGACCGACCTTCGGCCTGGGCGCAGGGGTGGCGACACGGCGGCCGCCGGCAGCGGTCGCACGCGCCGGTGCCGGGCGCGGCGCCCAATCGGAGGCAACATCGTCGTCATCCGGAAGGATGCCGTCGGGGCGCTGCAGATCGTCGTCCATGTCGAAAGGTATGTCGTCGTCTTCGGCGGCGATGGAGGGCGGCACGATCCTTCGGCGCTCGGAAGCGTCCATGGACGGTTCCAGCCGTTCTCCTGGCGCTCTTGCAGCCTTTGCACGGGTTGGCTCGTTCAGCGTGCCGAACTCGTCGTCATTGAAGTCGTATGGTTGCTCGACCGCGCGAGAACGGCGCCCGGAGAAGCCGAACAGGCGTCGCATCCGCGCCTGCCCCGTGTACCAGACGTGTGTCAGGGCGCCGGCAACCACCATGAGCGGACCCTCGCCATCTTCCTCCTCGTCAGGCCCGGCGATGGTGCGCGCCCTGCTCTCCGGCTGGACTGCAGGCACGTCATCTTCTTCCTCGACGGGATCGACGCCGATGAGCCCGGCGCTGTAGATCAGCAGCCAGCAGGCCGGCACGGCTATGATGGCCCCAAGCACGCTCGCAAGCGTTCCGGTCGGGTAGGCGCCGGTAAAGAGCGCCGGAAGGCGCAGGATCATGTCTCCGAAGACGCCGCCAAGGCCATTGGGCAGCGGCCAGGTCGGGGGAGCTGGTACGCAGCTCAGCGCGGCCGCAGAAAGAATGGCGCCGCCGAGCCAGGCGGCGGCCCGCTTCGGTATGTGGTCGAAACGCTTACCCTTGATGAGGATGAGGCCCCAGGACACCGCCGGCAGCAGGGCGAGCACGCACCCAAGTCCGAAGAACTGCATGAACAGGTCGGCGAAGATCGCGCCGGAATAACCCAGGATGTTCGTGGGATCTCCATCCGAAGCGTAGGAGAGGCTGGGGTCGGATACGTTCCATGTCGAAAGGGCGGCAATTGCGAGCGCCAGCGCAAGAAACAGGCCGAAGCCCGCGAGCGCCTGGATCTGCCGCCACACGAAGGTTGACAGGACGAATCGTTCTGATCGGTTGTCCAACATTGCCGAAGTACTTCTGCCCATGTTTGTAAGCCCGCTGCCCGCTCTGCCCGGATGCGCATCCCCACGACGCAGGGACATGCATGATGCGCGACCCTAACAAGCGAAGCCTTAATGTCGTGTTAACCATGGCAGACCATCAGGCCCTCGCCGGCGAGAATTCGCTTCAATCGCCCTTCGCCGAACGAAAAAGGCCCGGACCAAGGTCCGGGCCAAGTACGGTACGCTTGCGCATGACCGCGACAGGATTTTTGAGCGGCGGCAATCGTTGGGCGTGCCGCCGCGAGTTTCTTAGGCGTGGTAAGCCGCTTCACCGTGCGATGCGAGATCGAGACCTTCGCGTTCGGCTTCGACGGAAACGCGCAGGCCGACGATTGCGTCAACGACCTTGTAGAGGATGACCGAGACGACACCGCACCATACGATGGTGATGACGACTGCAGTCAGCTGCGTGACGAACTGCGAGGCGATGGAGAAGTCTTCAGCGCCGGTGCCGCCGAGCGACGGAGCCGTCAGGATGCCCGTGCCGAGAGCGCCAAGGATACCGCCCACGCCGTGAACGCCGAAGACGTCAGCGGTGTCGTCATAGCCGAACTTGTTCTTCACCACCGAGACGAAGAAGTAGCAAACCGGCGAAACGATCAGGCCGAGGACGATTGCACCCATCGGGCCAACCGAGCCGGCAGCCGGCGTGACAGCGACGAGACCGGCGATCATGCCGGATGCGGCGCCGAGCATGGAAGCCTTGCCGCGCGTGAAGCTTTCAGCGATCGACCATGCGAGGATAGCTGCTGCAGTGGCGAGGAAGGTGTTGACCGTTGCGAGAACGGCACCGCCGGAAGCTTCCAGGTTGGAGCCGGCATTGAAGCCGAACCAGCCGAACCACAGCATGGCCGCACCGACCAGCGTTAAGGTCATGGAATGGGGAGCCATCATGTCCTTGCCGAAGCCTGTGCGCTTGCCAACCATGATCGCGCCGACGAGACCGGCGATACCAGCGTTGATGTGAACGACCGTGCCGCCGGCGAAGTCGAGTGCGCCCATGCCGAAGATCAGGCCGTTTGCGTCCCAGACCATGTGGGCGACCGGGAAGTAGACGAACGTTGCCCACAGGATGCAGAAGAGCACTGCGGCCGAGAACTTGATGCGCTCGGCGAAGGCGCCGATGATCAGAGCCGGCGTGATTGCCGCGAAGGTCATCTGGAACATGATGAAGAGATATTCCGGAATGACGACGCCGTCGGTGAACGTGGCGGATGTGCTGTCAACCGTTACGCCCGACAGGAAGACCTTGCCGAAGCCACCGAAATAGGCGCTGGTGGATCCGCCGAAGGCGAAGGAATAGCCGTAGACGACCCAGATGATCATCATTGCAGCGCCGATGACCGTGCACTGCATCAGCACGGAAAGCATGTTCTTCGCGCGGACCAGGCCGCCGTAGAAAAGACCGAGGCCGGGAATCAGCATGAAGAGCACGAGCAGGGTCGTGAGGTACATGAAGACGGTGTCGGCCTTGTCCGGTACAGGCGCCGCGGCTGCGGCCTCCGTGGCGGCCGGTGCCGCTTCCTGCGCGAAAGCCACGACCGGAGCGAGGACTGCTGCGGAAGCAGCGCCTACGCGGGCAAGAGTTGTTGAGATCTTGAATGACGACATGTGAAGTTGCTCCCTGAACTGCCTGTGCTTACAGCGCTTCGGAATCGGTTTCGCCGGTACGGATGCGCACGGCATGATCGATCGAGTAGACGAAAATCTTGCCGTCACCGATCTGGCCCGTCTTGGCAGCGGACGCGATGGCTTCGACGGTCTTTTCTACGACGTCGCTGGGGACCGCGATCTCGATCTTCAGTTTCGGCAAGAAGCTCACGGCATATTCGGTACCGCGATAAATCTCGGTGTGTCCCTTCTGGCGCCCGTATCCCTTCACTTCGGTCACGGTCAGGCCTTGGATCCCAACTGCGGTGAGGGCTTCGCGAACCTCATCGAGCTTGAAAGGCTTGATAATGGCCATCACAATTTTCATCTGGTTTCCCATCCTTGTGTTTACCCACGGCGCGGAGCCGTTTCTCCTTGCCGCTGCGAACGCCCCGTCCACAACGACCGTGCCTACACATTCAAGGGCCGTGCCAGATTCACATTCACCGACTATCTACCTGAAATATAACGACAATAATTCATTCAGGCGCGAAAAGTTAAAAAATCGTCAAGTCTAATGCCTATATAATGTGCAAATCTGCAAAATTGCATATCTATTCATCAATTGCCTTTTTCCGAATCAGCCCTTCCTGCGCTACCGAGGCAACCAGCGCTCCCTGGAGATCAAAAAGGCTGCCGCGGGTCATGCCACGCGCACCCGACGCAGACGGACTGTCCTGCGTGTAGAGCAGCCAGCCGTCCAGCTTGCAGGGGCGATGAAACCACATGGCATGGTCGAGGCTCGCCACCTGCAGGGACCGGTCGAACACCGACGTTCCGTGAGCGAGAAGCGAGGTATCCAACAGGGTCATGTCGGAAAGATATCCGAGGATCGCCGCCTGGAGGTGACGGTCCTCCGGAACCGGACCGGTCGTTCGCACCCAGACATGCTGGCGCGGATCCAGTTTCTTCCGCGAGACGTAGCGCTCGAGTGAAACCGGCCTCAGCTCGATCGGCCGCGGGCGCTCCCAGTAGGCGCGCACGTGGGCGGGCGCATTGGCAAGGAACTGCGTCTTGATCGCCTCCTCGCCCATAAGCGTATCCGGCAGCGGCACCTCCGGCATCGCGATCTGGTGATCGAAGCCCTCTTCGTCGTACTGGAATGAAGCGGTCATCAGGTAGATCGGTTTTCCGTGCTGGATCGCGACGACGCGCCGTGTCGCAAAGGACTCGCCATCGCGCACACGCTCGACCTCATAGATGATCGGGACGGACGGGTCGCCGGGCCGGATGAAATAGGCATGGAGAGAGTGGATATGGCGCCCTTCGCCCACCGTGCGCGAGGCGGCGACCACCGCCTGGGCGATCGCCTGACCGCCGAAGACGCGTTGCCAGCCGACCTGCGGGCTCTGTCCGCGGAACAGGTTCTGTTCGAGATTTTCCAGGTCCAGTATCGCGAGAAGCGTTTCCATGGCGAGTGTCTTCGGTATCTGACGCGACATTTGGTTCCTCTTGCGCTGTAGGAAACTCCTTTTCCATCATCTATATAGGCGGGAACGACAGCTCAAGTGGAAGGAGATCCGGGCGATGATCGACATGCTTGTCGCAGGCGGCGGTTACGTGGGTCTCTCATTGGCGGTGGCCGTGAAAATGGCCGCACCCCACCTCGAGATCGCGGTCGTCGACGGGGCGCCGCAAAGCGCATGGGAGCGGGATGAACGCGCCTCCGCGATCGTTGCAGCAGCGCGCAATCTCCTTGACGTTCTGGGTGTCTGGCCAGAGATCGCGGACAAGGCGGAACCGATCCGCCGCATGATCATAACCGATTCCCGCACGGCCGACCCGGTCCGTCCCGTCTTCCTGACCTTCGAGGATGCATCGTCCGACCAGGAAGGCTCGCCCTTCGCCCACATGGTGGAAAATCGCGACATGACGAGGAGCCTTCTCGGGAAGGCCGCAGCCCTTGGCGTTTCCGTCCGCTGGTCCACCACCGCCGAAGGCTTCGCCACCGGGCAGCATTCGGTTGCTGTTCAGCTTTCCGATGGTACGTCGGTCGAAACGCGCTTGCTCGTGGCCTGCGACGGCGTGCGCTCGCGCTTGCGCGACGCCGCGGGCATCAAGACGGTTCGCTTCGATTACGGCCAGTCCGGTATTGTCACGACCGTCGAACATGAACGCCCGCACGAAGGAACAGCGGAAGAACATTTCCTGCCCGCCGGTCCCTTCGCCACCCTGCCGCTGAGAGGCAACCGCTCGTCGCTGGTCTGGACGGAACGAACGGAAGATGCCCGCAAGCTGGTTGAGAGCGATGAGCTCGTTTTCGAGGAGGAACTGGAACGCCGCTTCAGCCACAAGCTCGGTGCGCTCACCCTGGCCGGCGGAAGGAAGGCCTTTCCGCTCGGCCTCACCCTTGCACGGGGCTTCGTCGCACCGCGGTTTGCGCTCGCGGGAGATGCGGCCCATGGCATCCATCCGATTTCCGGACAGGGACTGAACCTCGGCTTCAAGGACGTCGCAGCACTCGCCGAGACTGTGGTGGAGGCGGACCGGCTCGGCCTCGACATCGGCGCGCTGTCGGTTCTGGAGCGCTATGAGACCTGGCGACGCTTCGATACCTTCCGCATGGGCGTGACCACCGACGTGCTCAATCGCCTCTTCTCGAACGATATCACGCCCGTGCGCATGCTGCGCGACCTGGGCCTTGGCATCGTCGACAGGCTGCCGGGATTGAAGTCCTATTTCATTGGTCAGGCAAAGGGCATTTCCGGAAGCGACCTGCCACGCATGCTGGTCGGTCAACCCATCTGATCTTAGGAAGGCAGGCGATCTGCTCGCCGGCTCCCTCCAATCCTTCGTATCAGGGGCTTTCGGGCGCCAAACCGCTGCGCCCTATTGCCAGGATTTTCTCTAGTCTTTGATTTCCCGCGCTTCCGAGATAAGCATGATCGGGATTCCGTCGCGGATCGGATAGGCAAGCTGTGCCTTCTCCGACACGAGCTCGCTGGCCTCGGCGTCATAGACCAGCCGCCCCTTGGTCAAGGGGCACACTAAAAGCTCCAGCATCTTGGGGTCTACGCGGCTGCTCTTCAGATCTGTCACTATCGCTCTCCGCCAGGTGGGAAAACTACTGCAGGACAGTATCGATATCGCCGAAACTGCGGGCAAGCACAATCTCGGTGATTGCGATCAGTGTTTCCGCGCGGGTCTTGAGGTCGGGTGCCTCGAGCAGGGCCTGCTTCTCCGCTGGCCCATAGGGTGACATCATCGACATCGAATTGACGAGAGTGGTGTTGCTGGCGCGCTCGACGCTTTCCCAGTCCGCTTCCAGCTTGTTTGCATCCAGATAGGCCCGGAATGCCGCAAGCAGTGCCTCCCTGTCCACGGCCGCCTCGTCGTCGATGCCGGAGAGATCCGCACCGAACGGAGCGATGCGGAACGTCCGGTACGCCTTACCGGTTCGCACTTCGGCGATGAGCCGGTAGCGGCACACGCCTGTCAGGGACGTGATATAGCGGCCATCGCCGGTTTCTGCGAAGGAAGTGATGCGGCCGATGCACCCGACCTGACAGAGCGCAGGCGCCTCCGAGGCCGGGTCATGCTCCTGATGGTCGCCGAAGACCGGCTGTACCATGCCGATCAGCCTGCTGCCCGCGAGCGCATCGTCGAACATGGAAAGATAGCGCGGCTCGAAAATATTGAGTGGCAACTGGCCACCGGGAAGAAGTAGCGCACCCGACAGCGGGAAAACGGCGATCGTCTCTGGAACATCGTCGGCTCTCAAATAGCGTGCGTTCCCCACCTGCATCGAAATGCCTCTACTCCTCCGCGGCCGCCACTTACAATATCATCACGCGGCCGGTGCTGTGTTCGCTTCCTTCGCAATGTGGGGTGTGACGCGCAATTCTCAAGATGACGCGCGCACCTCGCCTCACGAAAACAGGATCGAGGACAGACGGCGGCGCGCCGAGATTGTCGCCGGATCCTTGGGGCCCCAGACGTCGAAGAACTGCAGCAGCTCGCGGCGCGCGCCGTCGTCGTCGAAACCGCGATCCCGCTTCATGATCGTCAGCAGGTGATCGGCCGCGGCTTCGCGATCTCCCTCGACATTGCGGATCTTTGCCAGCTTCATCCGCGCCTCATGGTCGTCCGGATTCAGCGACAAAGCCTGCTCGAGAGCGGCGGGGTCACCGAGCTTGCGAGCCTCTTCGATCTGTCCAAGCTTCTTCAACACGGCAACGATGGCCGGATCGTTCGCAAGTGCCTCAGGGAGGTCGGCGAGCGCCTGGCGGGCGTCATCGGGCTGCCCGGCGGCCAGCATGCACTCCGCAATGCCAGCGAGAGCCGTGCCATTCTCGGCGTCGGCCTGAAGAATTGCGCCGTAGAGATCCGCAGCCGCCTGGATGTCTCCCGCCGCCAGCAGGGTCTTCGCTTCCTCCAGCGCGGCCTCGATCTCGGCCTTGCCGTCGGCGCCTGCGGGGCCTGCGATCTTGTCGATGAACTGCCGCACCTGGCTTTCCGGTACGGCGCCCATGAACCCGTCGACCGGACGGCCGCCGGAAAACGCCACGACAGCCGGGATCGACTGAATGCCGAGCTGGCCGGGAATGGACGGATGCTCGTCGATGTTGAGCTTCACCAGCTTCACGCGCCCTGCCGCTTCCGTGACCACCTTTTCGATGATCGGCTGGAGCTGCTTGCAGGGGCCGCACCAGGGGGCCCAGAAGTCGACGAGCACCGGCTGCTCGCGCGAAGCCTCGAGCACGTCACGGGCGAACTGGGCGGTCGTCGTGTCCTTGATCAGGTCCGCCGCCGGTGCGTTTCCGTAACTCGCCGACGCGGTCATCTGCCCGCCGTAGGATGCTGCATAGGGGTTGTCGCCTGCGCTCATGTCTCGTGCTCCCGCGGAGATCGCTCCGCTAATCCTGCGTTGCCAGAAGATCGTATGTCAGGCTGTCACTTTCAAGACAAGCGGCTCATGCCCGGTAGCTTCGATGAAACGCAGCAGGTCCTTGGAAGCGACGGACGTCGTCGCGTCGTTTCGCAGGGGATGCGCATTGATGACATCGTACCGCATCAGATCCTCGTCGATGATGACCTTCACCGCTTTGGCAGTGTCGTTGATCGCGCCGAACGCCGTGACGGCACCGGGGATCACCCCGAGGTATTCCATCAGCTTTTCGGGCTTGCCGAAGGAAACCTTGCTTGCCGCGCCGATCACCGTATGCACGGTCTTCAGGTCGACCGTCGCGTTCTCCTCCACGGTCAGCAGGAAGTAGTTGTCCTTCTTGTCCTTCACGAACAGGTTCTTGGTGTGGCCGCCGGGGATTTCGTCCCTCAGCGCAACCGATTCGGCGACAGTGAAGACCGGATCGTGATTCTTGGTCGAATGCTGGATGCTGAGGCCATCGAGAAACTGGAAAAGCTCGGCATCGGTCTTCGGCTGCATATCGTTCATTGGCATCGTTCCACGTGTCGTTTGACGCTCGCAACCGCCAAACCGGACTTTGGCGGTCCGCGATTGCGGGTCCGCGCCGGTTCCGATTCCCTGCTGGCGGGACGGGCTCTTGCTTTACTGCCGCTGATACGGCCAATGCGCCCGGGGCGCAACAGTTCGCCACCGTTGAAAATGCGCCCACTCCGACGCCTTGGAAAAAATTCTGAAAAAACTCGTCGTTTCCCTGTTGCATTTGCAAAGGGCTTAGGCCATATAGCGCCCGTCGCCGCAACGCAGCGACCTTCGGCCACCGACTACCCCAGGCCGTCGACGATGAGCGGGTGTAGCTCAGGGGTAGAGCACAACCTTGCCAAGGTTGGGGTCGGGCGTTCGAATCGCCTCACCCGCTCCATTTTCTCCCAAGAGATTATATGCGAACGATCTGGTTCAGCGCGACGCCGTGAACTGTTCACTGATGCGACTTTTCAGGAGCGATGTGATTCGGTCGATCAAACCGTCCGACAAGAGGGGCGGCTGGCTTCAGGCGATCCGGAAGGCTGGCTGCATATTCCCCACATCAACTCCCGACCTGGCCGCACCTGTGGCCCTGGGCAAAATTCAATCGTGCAGAATGGCGCGATCCAAACGCCCGCCACTCCAACGCATGACCTGCATCGGGGTGGCATCGCGTTCGGTCGGGAAAGGAATCACCGGCCTCAGGCCTTGGTGAAGATGTAGTCCGTTTCCTGCCGGAGCACCTTGCCCGGCCGCAGGATCGCTTCCGGGAAGCCTTCGTGGTTGATCGCGTCCGGCCAGACCTGCGTTTCCAGGCAGAAACCGGAATACGGCCCGTAGCTGCGGCCCTCCAGGCCGTGCACCGGCGTATTGATCTTGAAGCCGGTGTAGAACTGTATGCCGGGTTCTGTCGTGCGTACGTCCATCGAGACGCCGGAAACAGCGCTTCTTGCCCGGGCGACCAGTCGTTTTTCCTGGCGTTCGGCGCTCAGGCAGAAATTGTGGTCGTAGCTGATCCTGTCGCCCTCGGTCTGGCGGCGCATCGGCGTCATTTTCCGCAGGTCGAACACCGTGCCATCGACGCTACGGACTTCACCGGTTGGAACCTGCCGCTCATCGACGGGAAGGTAACGGTCTGCGGCGATCATGATCTCGTGGTCGAGCGCATCGGCCCTGCCGTCCAGATTGAAGTAGCTGTGCTGGCAGATATTGCAGGGCGTGGCCTCGTCCGTCACCGATTCGTAGACCACCGAAAGCGTGCCCTTGTCGCTCAGGCGATAGGTGCAGGTGACGGTGCAATTGCCGGGGTATCCCGCCCGCCCTGCCGGATCCGTGATCTGCAGGGTGACCCGGTCCCCGGCCTGCTCGACGACCGTCCAGTTGCGCTTGGCTATGCCGTCGCTCCCCCCATGCAGGTGGGTGACACCCTTCTCGTTCAGTTCAAGCTGGAAGGTCTTGCCGTCGATTGAAAATCGTCCGTTCCCGATGCGATTGGAATTCCGGCCGGGCGTAGCACCGAAGTAGGGAGAATGGGAAAGATAGGATGAAAGGTTCTCGTAGCCCAGCACCAGGGGAGCCTGGTGACCATCAAGCCTGAGGTCCTGGATGACCGTTCCCCAAGTCAGCACGCTGGCGGTCAGGCCGCCGCCCGAAAGACGGATGCGATAGACGGTCTCGCCGGTGGCAAGCTCGCCGAACGCTTCGTTCACTGCTTTCGCGGACATGATGTTTTTCTCCCTGCAAAGACCGCGGCAAACTGCTTCATATCCACCGCCACGGCAACTAAAAAGTCATACTGTTCAAGGTGCCATGTGCGCGGCGGGCGAGGTGCCGTCAGAGCGTCTTCTGGTAGACGACGAAGGGGGTCTTCTCAGCGAGGCCGTCATAGAGCCTTCGCGCCGTCGCATTGAACTCCTGGGTCAGCCAGTAGACTTCCGGAGCACCCGCAGCCGCAGCCCTCGCATAGACCGTTTCGATCAAGGCACGCCCGACGCCCTTACCGCGAACGTCGGGATCGGCATAGAGATCCTGCAGGTAGCATGTATCGTTGGTCGCCCACGTGTTCCGATGGAAGAGATAGTGCGCGAGCCCCACGGGCTTGCCGTCCACGACGGCGAGGAGGCCGAAGACTTCGCGCGGCCCCTCGCCGGTCAGTCGCTCAAAAGTGGCGCGATAGACCTCCTCCGGCAATTCGGCTTCGTAGAAGGCAAGATAGGCGGACCACAGGCGACGCCATTCGGTCTCGTCACCCGCGGAAATGCTCCTGATCTCGAAACCGCTCATGGACTCATCCTTGCGTGCCGATCTTTTCCAAATCGAAATGCGTCGTCTGGTAGATCTCGTTGATCCAGTTTCCGAAAAGCAGATGCGCATGGCTGCGCCAGCGATTCTGCGGGGTGTTTTCGGGATCGTTGTGCGGGAAATAGTTGCTCGGCATCTTGATCGGCACGCCGGCGTCGACATCGCGGAAATACTCGTCCGCGAGCGATGTCGAGTCATACTCGACATGATTGAAGATGTAGAGCCGGTTGCCGGCCTTCTCCTGCACGAGGCAAACACCGGTCTCGTCGGAATCCATGAGAATTTCGAGCTCCGGCACCTTGCGGATATCGTCGGCGCGCACCTCGGTCCAGCGCGAAACCGGGATCTGGAAGTCATCTGAGAAGCCGTTCAGGTAGACCGAGGAGGGCTTGCGATTGTGGTGCCAGTAGACGCCGAAGGCCTTTTCCCTCAGCGTATACTTCGGCACCCGATGGAAGTGCCAGATGGCCGCCATCGCGCCCCAGCATACGTTCAGCGTCGAGTGGACATTCGTGGTCGTCCAGTCGAGGATCTTTTTCATCTCCTCCCAGTACGTCACGTCCTGGTAGTCGAGCGTCTCGACCGGGGCGCCGGTAATGATGAAGCCGTCGAACTTGCGATGCTTGATCTCCTCCCACGTATCGTAGAAGGCGAGGAGGTGATCCTCGGAAGTATTCTTGGCCTTGTGGCCACCGATGCGCACCAGCGAGAGTTCCACCTGCAGCGGCGTAGCGCCCACGAGACGCGCCATCTGCACCTCGGTCTTGATCTTGTTCGGCATGAGGTTCAGGAGCCCGATCTGAAGGGGGCGGATATCCTGGCGGATGGCCACCGTTTCGGTCATCACCCGCACACCCTCTTTGACGAGAGTTTCGAAGGCAGGGAGCGTATCGGGTATCTTGATGGGCATGTTTCACTCGATCAAAACAAAAAACCGGCGGCGATGAAATCGCGACCGGTCCACGGAAGGCACCCTCCCAGCGGCCCTTTAGCGACTTGTTTAACGTGGCTGCAAGCCGGCCGGCCAAATCACCACAGGGTTTCTTAGATAGCGCCGGAACCGGCGAAAATCAATCTTGCGCTGCAAAGGCATGTGACAGGCCGGAAACGAAAAGGCCGCCGGTTTTGCCGGCGGCCGCATTTCGTGGCAATCGCTGCGCGCTGCTTATTCGGCAGCTGCTTCTGCAGCCTTTGCGGCTTCGGCAGCGTCTGCTGCTGCCTTTTCAGCGACGAGAGCCTGAGCTGCTGCGACCTTTTCGGCCTCAAGGCGTGCCTTTTCCTCGGCAATGGCCTGGCGCTCGGCATCGTTCAGCTTGCGGGCGCGCGTGCCGGTGTTCTCGACGATACGAGCCGACTTACCGCGACGGTCGCGCAGGTAGTAGAGCTTGGCGCGGCGAACCTTACCGCGGCGAACGACTTCAACGCCTTCGACGAGCGGGGAGTAAACCGGGAATACGCGCTCGACGCCTTCGCCGTAGGAAATCTTGCGGACGGTGAAGCTCTCGTTGAGGCCGCTGCCGGAGCGGGCGATGCAAACGCCTTCATAGGCCTGCACGCGGGTACGGCTGCCTTCCGTCACGCGGACGTTGACGCGCAGCGTGTCGCCCGGCGAGAATTCCGGAAGGGTGCGCTTGGCGGCAATCTTGGCGGCCTGTTCGGCCTCGAGCTGCTGGATGATGTTCATCGGTAAATACCTTTTCTCGTTCTTCTGAAACAGCCAGAGCGCTCGACAGTCACCTTTCGGCCTCGGCCTCGAGGTTTACGTCCCCTTCGGAACGGGAGCGGATTCACCATTCTTTGCTTGCTAGTCGGCGGGAAGATCCCAAATCCGGATGGGCCAATACACCAATCGAACCGGTTTGTCATCCCCTCGCTGCCGCTTTTCTCCGCGCGATTGCCGACCTTCCGGGGCTTGCCCGCCTCGTCACCGGAGGCTATCTGGCCTACGGGAGGACCGGCAGCCGCTTAACGTTGTCGGCCAGGGAGGTTTCATGTCGATTGCCGACATTCTTTTGCTTTTTGCGGCCGGGTTTCTGTCGGGAACGGTGAACGCGATCGCCGGCGGCGGCACGTTCCTTACCTTCGGCGCGATGACCGTGACAGGCCTGCCGCCGATCGTCGCCAACGCCACCTCGTCCATCACCCAGTTTCCCGGCTATGTCACGTCGGCCCTGGCCTACTCGCGCGAGATCCGTGCGGATTGGCGAGAAGCGCTCCTCCTTGGCGGACTGTCGCTCGTCGGCGGACTGGCCGGCGCACTGATTCTACTGTCGCTCTCCAATCCTTCGTTCCGCGCCATGGTGCCATGGCTGCTGCTTGCCGCGACGGCGATCTTCGCTGCGGGACCGCTGCTCCGTCCACGGGCCACCTTCATCGACAAGCCCGTAGGGCTGTTCGGCCTCGTCGGCCAGTTCGCCACCTCGATCTACGGCGGGTTTTTCGGCGCGGGCATGGGCATCATGATGCTGGCCGTCCTCGGCCTGTCGAAAGGTGGCGACTATCACCGGCTCAATGCGCTGAAGAACTTCCTCGCCATGGTGATCGCGGCCGTTGCGATCGTCGTCTTTGCCAGCGGCAACGTCGTCGGGTGGCCCCAGGCTGCGGTGATGATCCCCGGGGGCGCGCTCGGCGGCTATTCCGGGGTGTGGGCGGCGAGGCGGGTGCCCCAGCCGGTCATACGCGCCCTCGTCGTCATGGTGGGGCTGGCGCTGACGGTCTACTATTTCGTGACCGGCTGATCGGAAAGAAGGTCGGGCCGGCGCTCCGCGGTAAGCCGCCGCGCCTCCGCGAGCCGCCACTTCTCGATCTCGCGATGATTGCCGGACGTCAGCACCGGTGGGATGTCGCGACCTTCCCAGTTCTGCGGGCGCGTATAGTGCGGATGCTCGAGCAACCCGTCCTCGAAGCTTTCATGGACGCCGGAAAGCTCGTTGCCCATCACGCCGGGAAGGATGCGCACGATTGCGTCGAGCAGAACCATGGCGGCCGGTTCGCCGCCGGATAGGATGTAGTCTCCGATCGAGACCTCTTCCAGCCCGCGCGCGTCGATGACGCGCTGGTCGATCCCCTCGAACCGTCCGCAGACGATGATCGCACCATTGCAGGCAGCAAGTTCGCGCACACGCTGCTGGGTGAGCGGTTTCCCCCGCGGGCTCATCAGCAGGCGCGGCCTGTCGTCGCCTGCAGAGGCATGGTCTATGGCGCGTGCAAGCACGTCCGGTTTCAGGACCATGCCTGCACCGCCGCCTGCGGGCGTGTCGTCGACGGTCCGGTGACGATCGGTGGCGAAGTCACGGATCTGGACGGTCTCTAACGACCAGTCGCCGCGCGCAAGTGCCTTGCCCGAGAGCGACAGGCCGAGGTGGCCGGGAAACATTTCCGGATAGAGCGTGAGAACGGACGCGCGGAAGCTCACGCCTATTCCTCATCCTGTGGCCGGCGGCGACGGCTGCCGGGTCCTTCTTCGTCATCGTCTTCGAGGCCCGCCGCGATCGGATCGATCAACAGCTTGCCGCCTTCGAGATCGATCTCGATCACGGCCGCTTCGGAAAAGGGGATGAGTACGGGGCGTTTTCCGGGTCCCTTCAGCTCGAGCAGGTCGCCTGCGCCGAAATCAAAGATCCCGGTCACCGTACCATGACTGCGCCCCGTCACGTCGACGGCTTCGAGGCCTTCCAGGTCGGCATAGAAGAACTCGTCGTCGTCCAGCTCCTCGTCCGGCAGGTTGTCGCGCTCGATGAAGAGATCGAGACCGTTGAGGGCCTCGGCGGTCGTCCTGTCGTTGATGCCGCGAAACCGCACCACGACCATGTTTTTCGCTTCCCGAATCTCGAGCACTTCGAAGACCCGGCCGTCTTCGCTGTGGAGATTGCCGTAGTCGCCGAGCGAAACGGGATCAATCGTGAAGGATTTCACGCGAACTTCGCCGCGCAAACCTTGTGCGCCGCCGATCGTCCCCATGAGGACGGGATTCTCGAGTTTGGTCATCTCATGACGTTCCGGAATTTCCTCAAACGAAAACGGGCGGCATCGAAAACGCCGCCCGCTTAGAACCGGTCCGTCCGCCGAACTTATTCGGCGGCAGCGGCAGCAGCGGCGTCTTCTTCCTTCTGCTTCTTCTCGGCGATACGCTCAAGAGCCTTCTTGCCGGGCTTGCCCTTTTCCGGGTTGTTGCGAGTGTCACGCTTTGCAATGCCGGCTTCGTTCAGGAAGCGAAGAACGCGATCGGTCGGCAGCGCGCCCTTGGCGAGCCACTCGGAGATGCGCTCGGCGTTCAGCTCGACGCGCTTTGCATCGTCCTTGGCGAGCATCGGGTTCCAGGAGCCGACCTTCTCGAGGAAGCGGCCGTCGCGCGGCGAACGGGCATCGGCAACAACGATCTGGTAGTACGGGCGCTTCTTGGAACCACCACGGGCAAGACGGATCTTCAGGGACATTTCATTTCTCCTTCGGGATATAACTGACCGCTTCTTTCAAACGGTATGCTGGTTCGTGCCGCTGAAATCGGCGGCAATTGCTTCATGATGCCGGATCACCTCGCGGATGATGAAGTTCAGGAACTTCTCCGCGAAATCCGGATCCAGATTGGCATCATTCGCCAACCGGCGAAGGCGTTCGATCTGGTATTCCTCGCGCGTCGGGTCCGCCGGCGGCAATTCATGGGTTGCTTTCAGAACACCGACCGCCTGGGTACAGCGGAAGCGCTCTGCCAGCATGTGAACGAGCGCTGCATCGATGTTGTCGATCGACTGGCGATAAGCCGCCAGTTGCTTTCGGACCTCTGGATCGATCATGCTACGCTTTGTCCTCACTTCTTCTTCGGCAGGCCGGGAAGCCCCGGGAACCCGCCGCCAAGTCCCGGCAGCTTCGCTCCGCCAAGGCCGGGCAAACCGCCGCCGCCTAGGCCAGGCATGCCACCCGGCTTTCCGAGACCCGCGGCTTCAGCCTGCTTCTGCAGGGCTTCGAGCTGCTTGGGGTCGAGTTTCGACAGATCGGGCATGCCTCCCATTCCGCCGCCGAGGCCGCCAAGCCCCATCTTGCCGGCGAGACCGCCCATCATCTGCTTCATCAGGCCGCCTTTGCCCTTGCCGCCCATCATCTTCATCATGTCGGCCATCTGCCGATGCATCTTGAGAAGCTTGTTGATGTCTGCGGCATCGGTGCCTGAACCGGCGGCGATACGCTTCTTGCGTGAATGCTTGAGCAGGTCGGGGTTGGCGCGCTCGGCCTTCGTCATCGACGAGATGATGGCGATCTGGCGACCGAACATCTTGTCGTCGAGGCCGGCAGCGGCCATCTTGTCCTTCATTCCCGACATGCCGGGCATAAGGCCCATGATGCCGCCCATGCCGCCCATCTTCTGCATCTGGCGCAGCTGGTCGGCGAGGTCGTTGAGGTCGAACTTGCCCTTGGCCATCTTGGCGGCCATAGCGGCCGCCTTTTCGGCGTCGATGTTCTCTGCTGCCTTCTCGACGAGCGAGACGATGTCGCCCATGCCGAGGATGCGGTCGGCGACGCGGCGGGGATGGAATTCCTCCAGCTCGCCCATCCTTTCGCCAACGCCGATCAGCTTGATCGGCTTGCCGGTGACGGCGCGCATCGAGAGCGCCGCACCGCCGCGGCCGTCGCCGTCCATACGGGTCAGCACGAGGCCTGTGATGCCGACGCGATCGTCGAAGTTGCGAGCGAGATTGACGGCATCCTGACCGGTCAGCGCGTCGGCGACGAGCAGGATCTCATGCGGATTGGACTTCCGCTTGATCTCCGCCATCTCGATCATCAGCGGCTCGTCGATGTGGGTGCGGCCGGCGGTATCGAGGATGACGACATCATGCCCGCCAAGCTTGGCGGCCTGTACGGCGCGCGCGGCGATATCGGTGGGGGACTGTCCGGCAATAATCGGCAGCGTGTCGACGCCCGTCTGGACCCCGAGTTGGCGGAGCTGTTCCTGTGCTGCGGGCCTGCGCGTATCGAGCGAGGCCATCAGGACCTTCTTCTTGTCGCGCGTCGTCAGCCGGCTGGCGATCTTGCCCGTGGTGGTCGTCTTACCCGAACCCTGCAGACCGACCATCATGACGACGACCGGCGCGGGCGCATTGAGGTCGATCGACACACCCTCCGACCCGAGCATGGCGATAAGTTCATCATGCACGATCTTCACGACCATCTGGCCGGGCTTGATCGACTTCAGGATTTCGGCACCAACCGCCTTTTCCCGTACCGCTTCGGTAAAGGAGCGGACGACTTCCAGCGCAACGTCAGCTTCCAGCAATGCGCGACGGACCTCGCGCAACGCCGCCGAGACGTCTGCCTCGGAGAGCGCACCGCGGCCTGTCAGGCCATTCAAAATGGCGCCAAGGCGGTCCTGAAGTGTTTCGAACATTGCTTCTTCCTTTTTGTTTCCGCGTTGAGCGAAAACGTCGGTGCACCAGCGACAAAAAACAAGACGCAAAGTCAAAAAGCACCCGAGGGCGCATCGCGCTGTCGGGTGTTGACCTCCGGGATCTCTTTATACCTTCTCGGGTCCCGGTCGGCGGCTTCAAGTTCTGTTACTTGTCGCAGATGGGCGGCATAAACAGGAAACCGGCCGGAAAGTCAAGAACGGCGGGCATTTTCGTCATCTGCGGCCTGCAGCTCTTATGATATCCCCGCCCGCCCGCGCCGGTACTGGCCATATGCCACCGAAATTCCTACTTCTGGCCTTAGGGCTGCGGCGGCTCTGGAAGAGGCAGGAAAGCAGTCGGATCAGATGGCACGGAGAAAAGTGAACAATCCCTACTACGAAGGGCCGGTCAGCGACCACTTCGACGGGACACACTTCTTCAATCCGGGTGGCGTGAAGCCGGCCGGGTTTCGTGATCTCATGCGCTGGCAGTTCGGCGGCGGCAGGTCGGCCTGGCCAAGGCACCGCGCGAGCCCCTTCGTCGCCGCAAGACCGGAAGGACGAATTGACGGAAGCGATCTCCGGGTCACCATGGTCGGGCATGCAACCCTGCTGATCCAGGTCGCCGGGCTCAACATCCTGACGGATCCCGTTTGGTCGGAGCGCGTGAGCCCCTTCTCCTTCGCCGGACCGAAGCGGATCAACGCACCCGGCATTGACTTTGCCGACCTGCCCGACATCGATCTCGTGCTCGTCACCCACAACCACTACGACCATATGGATCTCGCCACCCTTGGGAGACTTTCGGCCGAGCACGCGCCGATGATCATCACGCCGCTCGGCAATGACCGGATCATCCGGCGCGCCATTCCGGCCGCGGACGTCACCGCCACGGACTGGGGTAACACGACCGAAATCTCGCAGGACGTCTTCGTCCATACCGAGCCTTGCCACCACTGGTCTGCCCGCGGGACACGCGACCGTCGCATGGCGCTGTGGGCCGCCTTCGTCATATCGACACCGGCCGGTAAGATCTACCATATCGGCGATACGGGCTTCCATGAGGGACACAACTATCGCGCCGTCAGTGCCAGACACGGGCCGTTTCGTCTGGCCAACCTTCCTTTCGGGGCCTATGAGCCCCGCTGGTTCATGAGCGGCCAGCATCAGAATCCGGCAGAGGCGGTCGAGGGCATGCGCCTCTGCGGGGCGGATCATGTTGCGGGCCATCACTGGGGAACGTTCCAGCTGACGGACGAGGCAATCGACGAACCGGTTGCGGCGCTGAATGAGGCCCTCGAGACTGCGGAAATCGACAGGGCGCGCTTTCGTCCGCTGCAGCCCGGGGAAGTGTTCGATGTGCCGGACGTCCAGTGGTACTCGACGGGTAGCCAGGCACCGGCGATGCACTCCGGAGAAGGACCTCCGGCCGAGACGCCTGCGCATGAAGGCTCGGAGGAAGATGGGGCCGCCGCCCACTGGTAATTCCCGGGCATTTCCGCCATATACATCGCAAGTGGGCGGGACCGCCCCCGCTACCCTATCCGGATTGCCAGATGACTACCGAAGTTCAGTTCGCCCGCATGAACGGGCTGGGGAATAAGATCCTCGTCGTGGATATGCGCGGCCGCGTGGATGCGGTGACGCCTGCCGCCGCGATCGCGCTTAACGCGGATCCGGCCACCCAGTTCGACCAGATCATGGCGATCCATGATCCGAAGGCCGAGGGAACGGACGCCTGGATCGACATTCTGAACTCCGACGGATCCAAGGCGCAGGCTTGTGGCAACGGCACCCGATGCGTCGTGCAGGCGCTCGCCGCTGACACCGGGAGAAAGGTCTTCACCTTCCAGACCGTTGCGGGAATTCTCAATGCCGAGGAACATGCCGACGGCACGATTTCGGTCGACATGGGCACGCCGCTTTTCGATTGGGACAAGATTCCGCTTGCTGAGGAATTCGCCGACACCAGGCGGATCGAGCTTCAGATCGGACCGATCGACAACCCCATTCTGCATTCGCCGTCCGTTGCCTCGATGGGAAATCCCCATGCGATCTTCTGGGTCGACCGGGACGTGATGTCCTACGACCTCGGCCGCTTCGGCCCGCTTCTCGAAAATCACCCGATGTTCCCCGAGCGTGCCAACATCACGCTCGCCCAGGTGACTTCGCGTTCCTCGATGACGACGCGGACCTGGGAGCGCGGGCTGGATTGACGCTCGCATGCGGGTCGGCAGCCTGTGCCGCCGCCGTGAGCGCGGCGCGCACAGGGCGCACAGGGCGCACAGTCACCGTCAACGTCGCCTCCGCCCTTCCCCCCGGCGTGCTGACCATCGAGTGGCGGCAGTCCGATGACCACGTCGTCATGACCGGCCCCGCAGAGTGGGAATGGTCCGGCACGGTCGATCCCGCGACCGGACGCTTTCTTCGCGATGCCGGCGACGACGGAGCGCGCGCACTTTGAGCGGCGTCGAGGTCATAACCTTCGGCTGCCGCCTCAATACCTACGAATCGGAAGTGATGCGAAGCGAGGCTGAGAAGGCGGGCTTGAACAACGCCGTTCTCGTCAACACCTGCGCGGTCACCAGTGAGGCCGTGCGCCAGGCGCGCCAGGCGATCCGCCGGGCACGGCGCGACAATCCGCATGCCCGGATAATCGTCACCGGCTGTGCGGCCCAGACGGAAAAGCATGCGTTCGCCGAGATGGCTGAGGTCGATGCAGTCCTCGGCAACGAGGAAAAGCTGAAGAGCGCCTCCTATCGTTCTCTTCCGGATTTCGGTGTCGCGGCGGAAGAAAAGCTCAGGGTCAACGACATCATGAGCGTGACCGAGACGGCACCGCAGATGGTGAAACTGATCGACGGGCACGTTCGGGCGTTCATCCAGGTGCAGAATGGCTGCGATCATCGCTGCACCTTCTGCATCATCCCGTATGGCCGCGGCAATTCCCGGTCCGTGCCGATGGGCGCGGTCGTCGATCAGGCGCGCCGGCTGGCGGAGAGCGGCTATCGGGAGATCGTGCTCACCGGCGTTGACGCGACCAGCTACGGCGCCGACCTTCCGGGCCACCCGACTTTGGGCCTGCTGGCGAAGGCGCTTCTGAAGCAGGTGCCGGAAATCCAGCGGCTGCGCCTTTCCTCCATCGACAGTATCGAGGCGGACCGCCATCTCTGGGGCCTGATCGCCGAAGAGCCGCGTTTCATGCCTCACCTGCATCTGTCGCTGCAGCACGGCGACGACCTGATCCTCAAGCGGATGAAGCGCCGCCATGGGCGTACCGATGCGATAGCATTTTGTCGTAAGGTGCGGCACCTCAGGCCGGACGTGAGCTTCGGTGCCGACATGATCGCCGGGTTCCCGACGGAAACAGAGGAAATGTTCGCCAATGCGGCGAGCCTTGCGGAGGAGTGCGGCATTGCGCATCTGCACGTTTTCCCCTACAGCCCGCGGCCGGGCACGCCGGCCGCACGCATGCCGCAGGTGGATCGCGCATTGGTCAAGGATCGTGCGTCACGGCTGCGCCGGATCGGCCAGCGCCTGCATCTCGACCACTTGGAGCGGATGGCCGGCAGCCAACAGACCATACTCGTCGAGAACAACGGCCTTGCGCATACGGAAAACTTCACGCTTGTCGACGCGACCGGGCTGAACCCGCGCGACCTTGTGCCGGTCGTCATCACCGGCCACAATGGCAAGCACCTGACCATGCGGGCCGAGCCCGCCTCGCTTCGCAACTAGCGGAATTCATTTATGGCCCTCGGCTTCATCAAGAAGATCTTCACGTTCGGCAAGGACACCGCAGCCGCGAGCGACGACCGGCACGTACCGGATGTGGCGGATACGACGACGGAACCTCTAGTCGATGCAGTCGGGGCGCTCCCGCCTGAAGAAGCGGCAGCGCTTGTCGAACGGGACGAACTCCTCGACGAGGCGGAAGCCATCAATCCTGACCCCGAGAGACTGTCGGCCGATGTCGAGGTCGATATCTATCCGCTGCCGCATGATCATCACCTCGCGCCTGCAGAAGAGCGGTTGGCCGGCGAGGCAGATGTCGAAGGAGCGGACAAGTCCGTTCCGGTGAAACCGGAGGAGCTTTCCGAGGACCTTTCCGATGAGGAATCCCCGGAGGACATGACCTCCCTGCGTGAGCCTCCTTATGACGTAACCGAGCTGCATGTGCAGGAGTCCGAGGCGAAGGAGAGCCTTTCTCAGGTCGACGACGGCGCGAGCGATGCCTCCCTCGGTGAGAGTGGATCCGAAACCGTCGACGACGCGCCCGTGGAGAGCGCCGCGGTTACGGAGATCGAGGAAGAGCAGGCGGACGCAGCCGAAGCCGTGGCGCAACCGGAGACGCCCGTTGCACTCCCCAAGGGTTTCAGCACCGCAACCGATCGCCCCGTCGAGAGCGCGCCGGCGCCGGTCGTAAAGCGAAGCTGGTTCCAGCGCCTGCGCGACGGTCTTTCGCGGACGTCCTCCCACCTCACCGGGCAGATCGCCAGCCTTTTCACGAAGCGCAAGCTCGACGACGCGACCCTGCAGGACCTCGAGGATCTGCTCATCCAGGCGGATCTCGGTGTCGAGACCGCTCTGCGGATCACCGATACTCTCGCATCCGAACGCTACGGCAAGGACGTGACCGGCGGAGATGTCTCCCGCATCATGGCGGGCGAAATAACGAAGGTTCTCGAGCCGGTTGCCAAGCCGCTCGAACTTGATCTCTCGCACAAGCCGCACGTCATCCTTGTCGTCGGGGTCAACGGAACCGGCAAGACGACGACGATAGGCAAGCTCGCAGCCAAGCTCTCCGGAGCCGGGCTGAAGGTCATGATGGCCGCAGGCGACACCTTCCGCGCCGCGGCAATCGAGCAGCTGAAGATCTGGGCGGAGCGGACGGGTTCGGACATCGTCTCCTCCAAGCTCGGCGCGGACGCCGCGGGGCTGGCCTACGAGGCCTATGAGCAGGCCAAGCTCAAGAAGAGCGACGTGCTGATCATCGACACCGCCGGCCGCCTCCAGAACAAGTCGGAGCTGATGGCGGAGCTGGAGAAGATCGTCCGTGTGCTCGGAAAGCTCGATCCGGACGCGCCCCATACGGTGCTCCAGACGCTGGACGCGACGACCGGCCAGAACGCGATGAACCAGGTCGAGATTTTTCGCAATGTCGCGGGAGTAAGCGGCCTTATCATGACAAAATTGGACGGTACGGCACGCGGCGGCATCCTGGTGGCGATCGCCGCCAAACACAAGTTGCCGGTTTACTTCATCGGTGTCGGCGAAGGCATCGATGATCTGGAGCCCTTCGAGGCCAAGGATTTCGCGCAGGCGATCGCAGGAGTTGAGGAATGAGCACGCAGTTGCTTGAGAAGGAAGGAAATGCCGGCCCACCGATCAGCCCCTTGCTGAAACTGGTGCTCGAGCTCGGTCCGCTGGTCGTCTTCTTCTTTGCCAATTCGCGTGGCGAATGGCTGGCGGCCAAACTCCCGATGCTGGGGGAACTCGGCGGTCCGATCTTCATTGCCACCGGCCTCTTCATGGCGGCGACCGCTGCAGCACTCCTCGTGTCCTGGCTTCTGACGCGGACCCTGCCCATGATGCCGCTGATTTCCGGCATCGTCGTCTTCATATTCGGCGCGCTGACGCTCTGGCTCCAGAACGATACCTTCATCAAGATGAAGCCGACGATCGTCAACACGCTCTTCGGAGTGATCCTGCTCGGCGGGCTCTTTTTCGGAAAGTCCCTGCTCGGCTACGTCTTCAATGCCGCCTTCAACCTGACGGCCGAGGGGTGGCGCAAGCTGACGCTGCGCTGGGGCGTGTTCTTTATTTTCCTCGCCATTCTCAACGAAATCGTCTGGCGCGGCTTTTCGACCGATTTCTGGGTGGCCTTCAAGGTCTGGGGCACGATGCCGATCACCATTCTCTTCACGCTGCTGCAGATGCCGCTGATCATGAAGTATTCGGTCGAGACACCGGAGGAAGGCAAGACCCCGTAACGCCCGCGGCTCAGGTGCCGGAAGCGGCAACAGCCTTTTCGATTGCCGGGAAGAGACCTTCTTTCAGGCTCTTCTCGTCGAAGGGGCCGACCTTCTTGTAGAGGATCGTGCCGTCCGGTCCGACAAGGTAGGACTCCGGAATTCCGTAGACGCCCCAGTCGATCGCCATCTTGCCGTTGGGATCGAGACCGACGGCGGCGAAGGGATTGCCAAGCTCCCCGAGGAAACGCAGGGCATTCTCGTTTCCGTCCTTGTAGTTCACACCGACCACAGTCAATCGCGGGTCTTTTGAAAGCTCGAGAATGAGCGGGTGCTCCTGGCGGCAGGGCACGCACCAGGACGCCCAGAAGTTGACGAGCGTGAGCTTGCCCTTGACCGCAGCTGCATTCAACGCCGGGAGCGGCTCGCCGTTGCGCGTCGCACCGGCCAGTGGATCAAGCTCCCTGAAAGGCGCCTTCGTGCCGATCAGGGCAGAGGGAATTTCAGAAACGTCACGACCGGACCGGAGCTGCCCCCAGAAGATCACCGCCAGCGCGGCGAACACGATCAATGGCAGCAAGGCGAGCAGGAAACGCAGCCTGCCCCCGCCTGTCCGCTGTTCTGCTGGAAGACTCACTTGGCTTCTCCCGCGGAGCGCCGCCTTATGCCGGCGTCTTCGAGGACCTTCAGATCCTTCTTGCGCCCGACACCATCGATCGCCACCCAAAGGACAAGACCTGAGACGATGACGAGGGCAGCTCCGTAGGACGCAGCGACATAGAAGAAATGACTCACGATCTTGCGCCTCCCGCACTCCGGGCCGCCTGGCGACGGAGCGTTGCGACGCGGCGGCGAAGGATCTCGTTCCTCATTGCAAGCACATGCAGCGTGAAAAAGATCAGTGTGAAGGCGACGGCCATCATGAGCAGAGGCCACAGGAACTCCGGGTCGATCGTCGGCCCGTCGAGCCGGATCACGCTGGCGGGTTGATGCAGCGTATTCCACCACTCGACCGAAAACTTGATGATCGGAATATTCACGAAGCCGACGAGGATGAGAATGGCACTCACCTTGGCGGCGCGCGTCGGGTCGTCCATCGCCCGGTTGAGGGCTATCAGGCCCAGATACATCAGGAAAAGGACGAAAACGGAGGTCAGCCTAGCGTCCCACACCCACCAGGTGCCCCACATGGGTTTGCCCCAAAGCGACCCTGTGATGAGTGCAAGCAGCGTGAAGCTGGCACCGATCGGCGCGGCCGCCTTGGCCGAAACGTCGGCAAGCGGATGCCGCCAGACCAGAGTGCCGAGTGCCGAAACGGCCATGACAGTGTAGCACATCATGGAAAGCCAGGCCGCCGGCACATGGACATACATGATCCGCACCGTCTCACCCTGCTGGTAGTCGCCTTCCGTGGTGAATGCGAGACAGAGCCCCACCACAAGACACGCGGCACTGAGCGCCGCCATCCACGGCCAGACGGCGGCCGTGATCGCCAGGAACCGCGTCGGGTTGGCAAGATCGCTGAACTTGCGGATGGCAAGGCTTTTTTCGTTCATGCTTGCTCTTTAGCGTTTCACGGGCCCCGCTGCAATTGACTCCTGTCAATCGCCATTACATCAATCGCTGGAGGCGCGCAGTGCAGCCGCGGCCGCCACCGGCCCTACGACTGCAAAGAAGAGGGTGATGGCTATCAGAATGAGAAAAGGGGGCATAAACGGAGCTGGTTCCTGCACCGCGGCATAGACGGAACTGACCCCGAAGATCAGCACCGGGATCGCAAGGGGCAGTACGATGACCGACACCAGAAGCCCGCCCCTCGGCAAGGCGACCGCCACGGCCGCCCCGGCCGCCCCGATGAAGGTGATGGCAGGTGTCCCGACGAGAAGCGTGAGCACCGTCGCTCCGATCGATACCTCGTCCATGTTCATGAAGAGGCCAAGAAGGGGAGAGGCGACCACCAGCGGCAGACCGGTTGCGATCCAGTGGGCCATGCACTTCACGAGCACGGTTGCGACTAGCGGCGTCTCGTGCATCAGCATCAGATCGAGCGAACCATCTTCCCGTTCCGCCTGGAAAAGCCTGTCCAGCCCCAGGAGGGAGGAAAGGAGCGCGCCGATCCAGAGGATGGCGGGCCCGATGCGCGCCAAGAGATTGAGATCGGGCCGACACCGAAGGGAATGACCGCAACCACAGTCATGAAGAACAGCACGCCGATCATTGCCCCGCCGCCGGCACGAACGGAAAGCTTGAGATCACGCAGGAGCAGAGCCGTCATACGGGCATTTCCGGAAAGAGAAACAGGACAGGGACGCGCGCGGGCAGAGTGCCCGGAACTGCGCCAAGAATTCGCAGCTTCAGGTGTTTCACGCCCAGGCCTCCGCCAGAACGCCGGCAAAGCCGCTTAGTCGAAGCTCGCTCACGCCCTCGAGCTGCAGTGGCTGATGCGTGGCCGCGAGCACAATGCCGCCTCTCGCCTGGTGGGCGGTGACGAGGCCTGCGAACATCTCCTCCGCGGCGGCGTCAAGCGCCGCTGTCGGTTCGTCGAGAATCCACACCGGCCGCCATGCGACGAGCAGTTTTGCCATCGCCATGCGCCGCTGCTGGCCCGCCGAAAGATAGCCGAAGGGCAGGTGCGTAATGTCGCCGAGTCCAACGGCCTCGCTCGCTTCGAAAATGTCAATTCCGACGCCGTCAGGTGAATTACCTAGAAACGCCTTCCAGAAGCGGAGGTTCTCTTCGACCGTCAGCTCGCGCTTCATGGCATTGCGATGTCCCAGATAGTGGCAGGCTTCGCCGACCCGTTCCACCGGGTGCGGTGCAGCATCGAGGCGCACGGTACCGCAATGCGGCAGCAGGAGGCCGGCCACGACCCGCAGCAAGGTCGACTTCCCGGCACCATTCGGCCCCTTGATCACCAGCGCCCTGCCCGCTTCCACCTGAAATGAAATATCGTGGAAAATCAGGTCTTCGCCCCGCTTAGCACTCAGGCCTTCCACTACGAGGCGCATCACTTTTCACTTTCCCTTTACGACATCGGCCGCAATGCAAAAAAATGTCCCGATCTGGCGACCGGCGCTCTGGATCGTTTCTTAGAAATTATCTATAACGCCCGCAACACGCCAGCGGTCGGCGTGATTTTCATCCAAGCGCCGAACCCGGAATAAATTCCGCGTACGGACAGCGGAAATGGCCGCACCCGCATCCCATTAGGCGCTTTAACAGCGCAGGGACGTTCGTACGTCAGCTTTTGGCGATCAGACGGAACGGGGTATCCAGTGTCCAAATCCCTTGACAGCTTCAAATGTCGTTCGACCCTCACCGTGAACGGCGTCGACTATGTCTACTACAGCCTCCCCAAGGCTGAGGCGAATGGTCTTGCCGGCGTTTCGAAACTTCCCTACTCGATGAAGGTGCTTCTCGAGAATCTCCTGCGCTTCGAAGATGGGCGCTCGGTCACCAAGGAGCACATCCAGGCTGTCGCCGAATGGCTCGTCAACAAGGGCACCGTCGAAAACGAGATTGCCTATCGTCCCGCCCGCGTCCTCATGCAGGACTTTACCGGCGTTCCCGCGGTTGTCGACCTCGCCGCGATGCGCGACGCGATGGTTTCGCTCGGCGGTGATCCGGAGAAGATCAATCCGCTCGTCCCCGTCGACCTCGTCATCGACCATTCGGTCATCGTCGACGAATTCGGCACGCCGACGGCATTCGCCAAGAACGTCGAGCTGGAATACGAGCGCAACGGTGAGCGTTACCGCTTCCTCAAGTGGGGCCAGCAGGCATTCAAGAACTTCCGGGTTGTTCCGCCCGGCACCGGTATCTGTCATCAGGTGAACCTCGAATACCTCGGCCAGACTGTCTGGACCAAGGAAGAAGACGGCGAAACAATCGCATATCCGGACACCTGCGTCGGCACCGACTCGCACACCACCATGATCAACGGTCTCGGCGTCCTCGGTTGGGGCGTCGGCGGCATCGAGGCGGAAGCGGCGATGCTCGGCCAGCCGGTCTCCATGCTGCTGCCGGAAGTGATCGGCTTCAAGTTGACAGGCAAGCTCAAGGAAGGCGTCACGGCGACCGACCTCGTGCTCACCGTCGTCCAGATGCTCCGCAAGAAGGGCGTTGTCTCGAAGTTCGTCGAATTCTACGGCCCCGGCCTCGACAACATGACGCTCGCCGACCGCGCGACGATCGGCAACATGGGTCCGGAATACGGCGCGACCTGCGGCTTCTTCCCGGTCGATGCCGAAACGATCAACTACCTCACCATGTCGGGCCGCGAAGAGCAGCGCATCGCGCTCGTCGAAGCCTATTCGAAGGCCCAGGGCATGTGGCGCGAGGGTGACGGCTCCGACCTCGTCTTCACCGACACGCTCCAGCTCGACCTCGGCGACGTCGTCCCCTCGATGGCTGGCCCGAAGCGCCCCGAGGGCCGCATCGCGCTCGAAAACATCGCGTCCGGTTTCGCTACCTCGATGGACACCGACTACAAGAAGCCGGGCCAGCTCGCCAACCGCTATGCGGTCGAGGGCACCGATTACGACATCGGCCACGGCGATGTGGCAATTGCCGCCATCACGTCGTGCACCAACACGTCCAACCCTTCGGTGCTCATCGCTGCTGGCCTTCTTGCCCGTAACGCAGTTGCCAGGGGCCTGAAGACCAAGCCCTGGGTCAAGACCTCGCTTGCACCCGGATCCCAGGTCGTCGGCGAGTATCTGGCGAAATCCGGCCTGCAGGCCGATCTCGACGCGCTCGGCTTCAACCTCGTTGGCTTCGGCTGCACGACCTGTATCGGCAACTCCGGACCGCTGCCGGCGCCGATCTCCAAGACGATCAACGAGAAGGGCCTCATCGCTGCCGGCGTCCTTTCAGGCAACCGCAACTTCGAGGGCCGCATTTCGCCGGACGTCCAGGCAAACTACCTCGCCTCTCCGCCGCTCGTCGTCGCATACGCGCTCGCCGGTACGGTCCAGAAGGACCTGACCAAGGAGCCGATCGGCGAGGGCAAGGACGGCAAGCCGGTCTATCTCAAGGACATCTGGCCGTCTTCGCAGGAAATTCAGGAATTCATCCTGAAGTACGTCACCCGCGCGCTCTATGCCGCAAAGTATGCGGACGTCTTCAAGGGCGATGCGAACTGGCAGGCGGTCAACGTTCCCGCCGGCCAGACCTACGCCTGGGACGACGCCTCGACCTATGTCCAGAACCCGCCGTACTTCGTCGGCATGGGCAAGACCGGCGCCGGCCTGAAGAACATCAAGGGCGCTCGCGTCCTTGGCCTCTTCGGCGACAAGATCACCACCGACCACATTTCTCCGGCCGGCTCGATCAAGGCAACGTCCCCGGCTGGTGCTTACCTCACGGACCACGGTGTGGCAGTCGCGGACTTCAACCAGTACGGCACGCGCCGCGGCAACCATGAAGTCATGATGCGTGGTACTTTCGCGAACATCCGCATCCGCAACCATATGCTCGGCCCGAACGGCAAGGAAGGTGGCTACACCATCCACTACCCGTCCAAGGAGGAGATATCGATCTACGACGCGGCCATGAAGTACAAGGAAGAAGGTGTTCCGCTGGTCATCTTCGCCGGCGTCGAATACGGCAACGGTTCGTCGCGTGACTGGGCCGCAAAGGGCACCAACCTGCTCGGCGTTCGCGCCGTGATCGCCCAGTCCTTCGAACGCATCCACCGTTCGAACCTGGTCGGCATGGGTGTTGTGCCGTTCGTCTTCGAGGAGGGCACGACCTGGGCGAGCCTCGACCTCAAGGGCGACGAGACGGTCGAGATCGACGGTCTGGAAGGCGATATCAAGCCGCGCGAGAAGAAAATCGCCAAGATCACCTATGGCGATGGTTCAGTGAAGGAAGTTCCGATCCTTTGCCGCATCGATACGCTCGACGAGGTCACCTACATGAACAACGGTGGCATTCTGCAGACCGTTCTTCGCGATCTCGCGGCCTGACGAAAGCCGTAGAAACGAGACCGAATGCCGGGGTTCATCGACCCCGGCATTCTTGCATTTGGATGGCTTCGTTCTTTAGTATGACTTTCACTCCATCGTGACTTCCTGTTGATGGTGCTTGCGCGTATGACCATGCGCAAGTCGGGTTGCTGGCCAGTGTCCACCGGAACGGATCATGACGAGAGCAGGTAGATTTCAACTTATGGCGGTATTTCTGGCAATGGGCACCACTGCAGCCCTTGCCGAGGACGGAGCCATAAAGGGCGTCGTCGAGCTCTTTACCAGCCAGGGATGTTCCTCCTGTCCTCCCGCCGACAAGGCGCTGGGAGAACTCGCAAAACAGGGAGACGTGGTCGCCCTCGCCTATCATGTGGATTACTGGAACTATCTCGGATGGCCAGACACGCTGGCCTCCCGGGACAACACCGATCGCCAGTATGCCTATGCGAGGATGTTCGGCAGAAGCGGCGTCTATACGCCCCAGGTCGTCCTGAACGGACGCGAGCACATGAACGGATCCAACCTGGATGCGATCCGGCGGCGAATCGGTGAGCTGCAAACGGAGAGCAAGGGTCTTTCCGTGCCGGTCAAGGCGGAGATCAACGGGGATGAGATCCGTATCCGGGTTGGCGCTGGAAAGGGCAAGGCAAACATCGTCGTCGCCTACTTCGATCGCCAGCGCGCGGTGAAAATTGAAACCGGCGAGAACAAGGGGCGCACCGTTCAATACTGGAACGCCGTGACGGACCTGCAGACCATCGGCATGTGGGAAGGAAGCGAAGCAAACCTGATCTTGCCTGCGGCGATGCTCGCCAAGGCCCAGAACAGCGGTTGCGCCATCCTTCTGCAGAGAATGCGTTCGGCCGATACGCCCGGCGCCATCCTGGGCGCCGCAGTCCTTACCGCCGACGGCACGCGCCCCGGCCTGTCGCCTGCTGTCGACGGCGCGCTCGACAGCGCAGGCCGATAGCCGGAATCGATATCCGGCGACCAGGGATGAAAGGGCGTTCGGCAGGAGAGATGGAGAGCGGGACCGCGGATCGATGATCCGTTGAAAGGGGCGGTCCGGCCCGGTCGCTTCGAGGGGCTGGGGCTTAGGGTTCGAAGGCGACCGACCCGGACCTTGACGAAGCTTCCGGCAACGGAATACAGGCATAAGCTTCGACGCGTGCTCTCGCGCCGAACCGATTTACCGCACATGCAAAGCGAACCGGCTGCGAGAGCAACGCGCGAACTTTCTCTTCTAATTTAGGCGCCGTTTGGGCTGAATTGCGGCAACAAGCAATTTTGAATGCAGGTCGCGAGCCGGATCGACTTGCTTTTCAATTCTTGTCAGGCAAACTGTCATCTGTCCGTCATAGTCGAGACGCGGAGATTCGATGACTGATCAGCCGGATTCGCCTCGAAACCAGGCCGGATCACAGGGATCCGGGGTTGTCGTGGACCTGCGGGAGTACCGCAGCAGCAAGGATCCACTCCCCATCACCTTCCATCGCCGAGAACTCGATGCCATCCTCTGGGTCTACGGACGGATGGTCGGGGAAGGTGAGTGGCGCGACTATGCGATAGACCACACGAAGGAAAAGGCCGTCTTCTCGGTATTCAAGCGCTCGGGCGAAATGCCCCTCTACAGGATCGAAAAGAACCCAAAGCTTGCGGCCAGGCAAGGCGCTTTCAGCGTAGTGAACACCCATGGCACGATCCTGAAGCGCGGCCACGACCTGCTGCAGGTTCTCAAGATCTTCGACAAGTCGCTCAAGCTCATCGAGACCTGACCATCCGGGGGATCCGTCAGTCCGCGGCCCTGTTCGTCGCCGGATGCGCATCGAGCGTCGGATCGCTTTCCGCACCCTCTCCCAGCGATTTCTGCATGATCACCGTATCGAGCCAGCGACCATGTTTGAACCCGGTCGCCTTCATGAGACCGCCGTGCTCGAATCCGGCTGAGCGATGCACAGCGATCGACGCCGGATGAGCACCGCCTATGACGGCCACCATTTGGCGAAAACCGAGATCGGTGGAACGCCGGATAAGATCCGCAAGCAATGCCTTGCCGACTCCCTTTCCACGGGCATCGGGAGCCAGGTAGATCGAGTCCTCGACAAGCCAGCGATAGGCCGGGCGGGTGCGGAAAGCCGAAGCATAGGCATAGCCGAGAATTAGACCGGTCTGCTCCACCGCGACAATGTAAGGGTATCCCTGTTCCGTGATCGAGGCATAGCGGGTGCGCATTTCCTCGAAAGAAGGCGGATCGATCTCATAGCTCGCGACGCCATTCAGCACCGACTCTCGATAGATCTCGGTGAAGGCTGCAATATCGCCTGAATCGGCTGCGCGGATGATGTAATTCATGGATGCGCTCAAATGCTTGAAACGCGATGTCCATGTCACATCCTGTCCGCCGGATCAAGCAAGCCCGCCCCGGAGGCAGGAGGTGTATCGCGACTGCACAGCCCCTGCGGCCGTGCTCACGCGTCAGATCGACGTCGAGCCTCGGAACTCAATCCGAGGCTCGTGAGCCGGCACTATGCGCCGTAGACGACGAGAAGATCCTTCGCGTCGATCTGATCTCCCGCCTTGACGAGTACCTCGACGATCGTTCCGTCCTTCTCGGCGTGAAGAGCCGTCTCCATCTTCATCGCTTCAATGGAGAGCAGGATGTCGCCCGCCTTCACGGCCTGGCCGGCGGAAATCGCAACCGTGGAGACGACCCCCGGCATTGGCGCACCAAGATGCAAGGCGTTGCCGGGCTCGGCCTTCCGCCGCACTCCGTTCGCTGCGCCCCGGTTCCGATCGGGGACCTTGATCGGTCGAGGCTGTCCATTGAGTTCGAAGAACACCTTGACCATGCCCTTCTCGTCGACTTCGCCCTGCGCCTGGTTGAGCACGACGAGCGTCTTGCCCTTCTCGATATCCGCAAAGAGCTCGGCGCCGGCCGTAAGCCCGTAGAAATAGGCGGGCGTCGGCAGGACGCTCACGGGGCCGTAGGTTTCCGCTGCAAGCGCATAGTCCGTGAAGACCTTCGGATACATGAGATAGGACGCGAACTCGAAATCGTCGACCTTTCGTTCCAGCTTGTCTTCGATCGCTTTGCGCTCGGCTCCAAGATCCGCATCGGGCAGCAGCGATCCCGGCCGCTCGACATAGTTTTTCTCGCCCTTCAGCGCCTTCTTCTGGAGTGCCTCCGGCCAGCCTCCCGGCGGCTGACCGAGATCACCCTTCAGCATCGACACGACCGATTCCGGGAAGGCGATATCCTTGGCGGGGTTCTCGACGTCGGCGACCGAAAGGTCCTGGCTGACCATCATCAGCGCCATGTCGCCGACGACCTTCGAGGACGGCGTTACCTTGACGATGTCGCCGAACATCTGGTTCGCGTCGGCATAGGCCTGGGCCACTTCATGCCAGCGCGTCTCAAGGCCGAGCGAGCGGGCCTGCTCCTTGAGGTTGGTGAACTGGCCACCCGGCATCTCGTGCAGGTAGACCTCGGAAGCCGGTCCCTTGAGATCGCTTTCGAATGCCGCGTACTGGTGGCGGACAGCCTCCCAGTAGAACGATATGCGCCGGATCCACTCGGGATCGAGGCCCGGGTCACGCTCGGAGCCACGCAACGCCTCGACGATCGAGCCGAGACAGGGCTGCGACGTATTTCCGGAAAGCGCGTCCATCGCGGCATCGACGATGTCGACGCCGGATTCGACCGCCGCAAGCACGGTTGCCGCCGCAATCCCCGAAGTATCATGGGTATGGAAGTGAATAGGCAGGTCGGTCGCCTCGCGCAGTGCCTTGAACAGCACCCGGGCCGCGGCCGGCTTCAGGAGACCCGCCATGTCCTTGACGGCGATGATGTGCGCGCCGGCCTTCTCCAGTTCCGCCGCAAGCGCCGTGTAGTACTTCAGGTCGTACTTCGGTCGCGCCGAACTCATGATGTCGCCGGTGTAGCAGATGGCGGCTTCGCAGATCTTGTTCTCTTCCGCCACCGCATCCATCGACACGCGCATGTTCTCGACCCAGTTCAGGCAGTCGAAGACACGGAAGACATCGATGCCCCCCTTTGCAGCCTGGCGGACGAAGTATTTGACCACATTGTCCGGGTAGTTCTTGTAGCCGACGCCGTTTGCGCCACGCAGAAGCATCTGCAGGAGCAGGTTCGGCGCCCCCTCCCGGACCATGGCAAGGCGCTCCCACGGATCTTCCGTCAGAAACCGCATCGACACGTCGAACGTCGCACCACCCCAGCATTCGAGCGAGAACAGGCTCGGCAAAGCCCGCGCATAGGTATCGGCGATGCGGGCGATGTCGTAGGTCCGCATGCGCGTCGCCAGTAGCGACTGGTGACCGTCGCGCATCGTCGTGTCGGTCATCAGGACGCGGTGCTGACCGCGAACCCATTCGGCGAACTTCTGCGGACCCAGCTCGTCAAGAAGCTGCTTCGTTCCGGGCTGGACCGGCTGATCCGCGAAGGGCACGACGGGCTTTGCGATGTCTTCCGAGGGACGGGGGCGTCCCTTGGCTTCCGGGTGACCGTTGACCGTGACGTCGGCGAGGTATGTGAGCAGCTTCGTCGCACGATCCTGGCGGCGCACCTGCTGGAACAGCTCCGGCGTGGTATCGATAAAGCGTGTGGTGTAGCTGTTGTCCTGGAACTTCGGATGCCCGATGATCGCCTCGAGGAAGGTGAGGTTGGTCGCCACGCCTCGGATACGAAATTCGCGAAGCGCCCGATGCATGCGGCGGATCGCCTCTTCGGCAGTCGGCGCCCAGGCGGTAACTTTCTCCAAGAGCGGATCGTAGTAGCGCGTGATGACGGCGCCGGAATAGGCCGTGCCGCCATCGAGCCGGATACCGAAACCGGTCGCGCCGCGATAGGCGGTGATGCGGCCATAGTCGGGAATGAAGTTCTGTTCCGGGTCCTCGGTGGTGATACGGCACTGCAGGGCGTGGCCGTTCAGCCGGATTTCCTCCTGCGGCGGCACGCCCGATTCCGCCGTGCCGATGGCATAGCCGTCGAGAATGTGGATCTGCGCCTTGACGATATCGATTCCGGTGACCTGTTCGGTGACCGTGTGCTCCACCTGGATGCGCGGATTGACCTCGATGAAGTAGAATTTGCCGGTATCGGCATCCATCAGATATTCGACGGTGCCCGCACCGATGTAGTTCGTCGCCTCGGCGATCCGCAGCGAATAATCCGCGAGCTCCCGCCGCTGGGCATCGGTAAGATAGGGTGCGGGTGCACGCTCCACGACTTTCTGGTTGCGGCGCTGGATCGAGCAATCGCGCTCGAACAGATGGACGGCATTGCCGTGCGTGTCCCCGAGAATCTGGCTTTCGACGTGGCGCGCGCGCTCGACGAGCTTTTCAAGATAGACTTCGTCCTTGCCGAAGGCGGCCTTGGCCTCTCGCTTGGCCTCGGTCACCTCGCGTGCCAGATCCTTTGGATCGCGGATCGCGCGCATGCCGCGGCCACCCCGCCCCACGAGGCCTTGAGCATCACCGGATAGCCGATCTGCTCGGCCATCTTCGCCACTTCAGCCATGTCGTCCGGCAGGGGATCCGTCGCCGGCACGACCGGAACGCCGATGGAGATGGCAAGATTGCGCGCGGCGACCTTGTTGCCGAGCTGGCGCATTGTATCCGGCTTGGGGCCGATGAAGGTTATTCCGGCTTCCGCGCACGCATCGGCAAACTCCGGGCTCTCGGACAGGAGGCCATAGCCGGGGTGAATTGCATCCGCACCCGAAAGCTTGGCGACGCGGATCACTTCCTCGATCGACAGGTAGCTCTCGATTGGACCAAGGTCACGCGCAAGATGCGGTCCGCGCCCGACCTGATAGCTCTCGTCCGCCTTGAAGCGGTGAAGTGCGAGTTTGTCTTCCTCAGCCCATATCGCGACCGTTTTGAGCCCCAGTTCGTTTGCCGCGCGAAAAACGCGGATCGCAATCTCGGACCGGTTGGCAACTAGGATCTTGGATATAGGCAAGTCGAACTCCTCATGACTTGAACGCGGCTATGCTGCACGTGCGAAAGAAATCATCAATGCCTCATAAAGAAAAGCGCAAATTCCGGCAAAGCGGCCGAAAAATTCCCGCCGTCAGGAAACAAGGCCGAGACGGAACGACAATGCGACCGTGTGGTGCCGGTTCTTGGCTTTCAGCTTTTCCTGTATCCCGTTCATATACCAATCGACGGTGTGCGTGGAAATACTGAGAACCCGTGCGATCTCGTTGGAGGTCATGCCGTCGGCAAGATAGGTGAGCGCTTCCATTTCCCGCCGCGTCAGCTGAATGTCGAAGTCTGCCGCGAATTGCTCGTAGGTTTCGGGGCTCGACGCGGAAAGCAGCTTCCAGAACAGGCGCTTCGCGATGCTGTCGAACATGCCCATCTCCGCGGGGTGCAGGTCGACAGGCTTGCCTCCGAGCGTCAGGTTGCCTAGGAGCCCCCGTCGTCCGTGGACGGGGAAGATGTATCCGTCCTCGAGCCCGTGGCTGCGTGCATCGACCATCATCCGCTCCATGCGCGAGCGCATTGGACCGGACCGGTAGGGTGCAATGGTATCGCGCCAGCGAAAGCCCATGCGGGCATGTCCGAGGTAGCGGATCGTTGGATCGGTCAGAATGTACTTCTTCTGGATATAGATTTCCGGCCAATGCTTTGGCCAGCGTCCGGCAAGAACGAGGCTCATCGGGTTTTCGTTGGGCTTTGGCTGGCGAACGATGCCGTAATAGTCGAAGCCGTAGATGGCCAGAAGGCGTTCAAACTCGGCCACGGCCTCATCGCGATTGCAAACTTCGTCGAGGAGGGCCAGGTATTGTACGAGAACATTGATCTTCATATCTCACAGGCCGGAAACCGGCCTCCCCTTTGAATACGGCTAAAGTCAAAAAGCGCGAACTAAAAATGGATGCCGCCGCCAACCCCGGCAGCTTTTCGCAATTGCCTGATTCTTTGCCCCGAAATCAATACGTCCCCACGCTGTTCAGCTTTGGTTCATGCCGGTTCAAGCATGATTTCGGCACCGATGGGAATTTTGCTTGCGGCGGACGGTCTTCGGTACTTCCGAAAGCCCCTGCCAAGAGAATGCTTGCCATCGGTTTCGTTCGCTGCGGCGCACAACTCAAACCCAATGCAAGGGGTTAAAAAGTGTCATTGTTTCAGGTCTACGCAAGGGCCCTTCAGTATCTTGCGGTCTATAAGTTTCGCGTCTCGCTGATCGTGGCGGCCAACATCATCTTGGCAGTCATTACGATCGCGGAACCGATCCTATTCGGCCGGATCGTCGATGCCATATCCTCCAAGTCCGATGTGGCCCCGATGCTGTTCATGTGGGCCGGTTTCGCCGTTTTCAACACAATAGCCTATGTTCTTGTCGCACGCGAGGCAGACCGCCTGGCGCATGGTCGCCGTGCAAGCCTGGTGACCGAGGCGTTCGGGCGGATCATTTCCATGCCGCTCTCCTGGCACAGCCAGCGCGGCACGTCGAATGCCCTGCACACGCTGCTTCGCGCCTGTGAAACGCTGTTCGGGCTGTGGCTGGAATTCATGCGCCAGCATCTGGCGACCGCCGTCGCCCTGGTCCTGCTGGTCCCGACCGCTTTCGCGATGGACGTCCGTCTGTCGCTTGTCCTGCTGGTCCTGGCCGTGCTCTACATTGCGATAAGCAAGCTGGTCATGCACAAGACGCGTGACGGGCAGGCGTCCGTCGAAGGTCACTACCACACGGTCTTCTCCCACGTTTCCGACTCCATCAGCAACGTCTCGGTGCTCCACAGCTACAACCGCATAGAGGCGGAGACCAAGGAGCTGAAGCGCTATGCGGAACAGCTCATCAACGCGCAGTTCCCGGTTCTTGACTGGTGGGCACTCGCAAGCGCGATGAACCGCGTGGCCTCGACGATCTCCATGATGGTCATCCTTGTTATCGGCACCGTGCTGGTCCAGCGCGGAGAGCTCGGAATTGGCGAGGTTGTCGCATTCATCGGCTTTGCCGGCCTTCTCATCGGACGCCTCGACCAGATGAAGGCCTTCGTGACCCAGATTTTCGAAGCACGCGCAAAGCTCGAGGACTTCTTTGTTCTCGAGGACGCGGTATGCGATCGCGAGGAGCCGAGCACGGCGGCCGAAATGGGCGAAGTACGCGGCAAGGTCGAGTTCCGGAACGTCTCGTTCGACTTTGCGAACGCGACACCCGGCGTTCGCGATATCTCGTTCACGGCGGAAGCCGGTCAGACCATTGCAATCGTGGGCCCGACCGGAGCCGGCAAGACGACGCTGGTCAATCTCCTCCAGCGCGTGCACGAGCCGCGGCAGGGCCAGATCCTGGTCGATGGCGTGGACATCTCCACGGTGACCCGCAAGTCTCTGCGCCGTTCGATCGCCACCGTGTTCCAGGATGCCGGCCTTCTGAACCGTTCCATCTCCGACAACATCCGCCTGGGTCGCGAGGATGCGTCCGACGGCGACGTTATCGAAGCGGCAAAGGCAGCGGCAGCGGCCGACTTCATCACCTCGCGTCAAAGTGGCTACGATACCCATGTCGGCGAGCGCGGCAACCGCCTATCGGGTGGCGAGCGTCAGCGTATCGCGATCGCCCGGGCGATCCTGAAGAATGCGCCGATTCTCGTTCTCGACGAGGCGACCAGCGCTCTCGACGTGGAAACCGAGGCCAGGGTCAAGACCGCCATCGACAATCTGCGTAAGAACCGCACCACGTTCATCATCGCGCACCGTCTGTCGACGGTGCGGGAGGCCGATCTCGTGCTGTTCCTCGACCACGGCCAGATTGCCGAAATGGGCAGCTTCCAGGATCTCAGCCAGAGCAATGGCCGCTTTGCCGCCCTGCTTCGGGCAAGTGGCATCCTGACGGACGACGACGTCCGCAAGAGCCACACTGCGGCGTAACCGTCGCCAGCATGTCCTGCGGTGAACAGCAAAACCCGGTGCCGTGCGCGCCGGGTTTTTCTTTGCGTCGTCTTCCCTGCCCGGCGCTAACGCCATGGGCCTGGAGGGCTTTCTTGGGAAGGGACGCGCCCGTTAACCGGACGCGTCAGTCAGTTCGTCGCTGCGTGGAGCGGACCCGCACGGGCAGCAGATCGGCCTCGGGGCGAGCAGGCGCGGACGAGAGCGTATCGAGCCAGTCCAGATAGCGTGCATATGCGAAATGCGCCGCGATGCCGGCTGCCACCAGAGCCGTTCCGAGGAACGGGTTCTTGCCCGTGACGATCATGATGACCTGGCACATCATCGCCAGGATGGTACCGAAGATGAAGACGGCGAGCGAATGGCGGCCGATCGAAACCAGAGGATGGGAGAGCGGCAGCGCAGTCCACCTGGAGATTGCCGGGGTGACTGCGACGAGATAGGCGAGCGCCAGAACGTGAAGAAGCCGGAACAGCGAGAGGAACGTCTTGTCGAAACCGGTCAGGACCGCCGGGAGCCCCAGCGAGACATCGATGCTCCACCACGAGCCCACCACCCAGAGAAACGATAGGACCACATAGCCGAGGGCGATGGCGACGAGGGGCGTACTGCGCACGATCCTGCCGCCCCGCTTCATACGCATGGATACCGTGAGCCCGATGACGAACAGGAACTGCCAGGAGAGCGGGTTCAGGAACCAGTAGCCGTTGTCGAGAAAGTTCGATGGTGCAATGTTCCAGATGCCCGCGCAGAGCCAAAGCAGGCCAGACAAGATGACCAGAAGCGCCGGGCTCCTTGCGTGCAGCCAGAGAAATCCCGGCAGCATGAGCAGCAGAACCGCATACATCGACAGGATGTTGTTGTAACCGAATTGATGCCCGAGGAGCACCATGCCGACCAGGCCGAGCTCGGTATTGTCGATCACCGCGCGAAGGTTGATCTCGGACAGGAGGTCTTGCCTCGCGAAGAGCAGGGCGCCGCCGGCAAAGATGGCGAACGTCAGTATGCTCGTCATGATATGCGCGACGTAGAGCGTGAACGCCCGCCGCAGGATCCTGAAGGTCACGGATAGACGCCTGATGGCATCGAATTTCAGGCCGTAGGCAAGGCCGGCGGTCATCCCGGAAATCAGCACGAAGGCTTCCGCTGAATCGGAAAAGCCGAAGTTCTTGTGAGTTAAGTACTCCAGATACTGCTGGGGAACGTGATTGATGAAGATCGTCAGCAGCGCCAGGGCGCGGAAGACGTCGAGCCGTGTATCCCGCCCGGAAGGCATGCCCCCGGAAGCGGTAGAACTGGAGATAGTCGTGGCTTTCGCCGGCATAAGGCACCCTACCGCTGGTGCATCGCACCAGCGGCCTCAAACTGCTCTGACTGCGGCGCTGTCATGCGCCGCCTTTCAAGCGTCAGAGCGAATAGCCTTCATGGGGGTTTTTTATGACAGTATCATTTACCTTAAGTGACAGCTTGGCGCGCTTCTCACTTTTCTCGACGGAGATCCGGTACTCCTTGCCATCGATCTTCATGACAGCCGAGAAGCCCTTCCATTCCGAAGGAAGCACAGGGTTCACGATCAGACGCCCGCCTTCCTTGCGGATGCCAAGAATGCCTTCCACCGCCGCCCGATAGAGCCAGCCGGCCGAACCCGTGTACCAGGTCCACCCGCCACGGCCCGTGAGCGCGCCTTCGCCATAGACATCGGCGGCGATCACGTACGGTTCGACGCGGTAGTGGTCGATACTGGCCCGGTCGAGCCCATGATTGATGGGGTTGAGGAGCTTGAAGCAGGACCAGGCCTCGTCCGCACGTCCCTGCGCGGCGAGCGCCAGGACGACCCATGTCGCCGCGTGCGTGTACTGCCCGCCATTTTCGCGAACGCCGGGCGGATAAGCCTTGATGTAGCCCGGATCCTGCGGCGTCGAGACGAGCGGCGGCGTGAACAGGCGAATGATCCCCGCCTCCTTGTCCACGAGCTCCGAGAGCACGGCATCCATGGCCTTTATCGCCCGTTCAGGATCGCCTTCTCCCGACAGCACGCTCCAGGACTGGGCGATCGAATCGATGCGGCACTCCGCATTCGTCGCAGATCCGAGGACCGTGCCGTCGTCGAAATAGCCGCGACGATAGTAGTCCCCATCCCAGCCGACGGTTTCGAGCGCCTTCTTCAAACTTGCGAGGTGACGTTCCCAGCCGTCGGCCCGATCATTGTCGTGCCTCTCGCGGGCGATTGGCAGGAACCCGCGCAGTGCACCGGCAAGGAACCATCCGAGCCATACGCTGGTGCCCTTGCCCTTTTCCCCGACGCGGTTCATGCCGTCGTTCCAGTCGCCTCCGAGAATGAGCGGCAGCCCGTTTTCCCCGGTGCGGCGGATGGCGAGATCGAGCGCCAGTGCGCAATGCTCGTAGAGCGTCGCGTCCCTTTTCGACTTGTCGGGCCGGAAGAAGGCATCGTGTTGCCCTTCCGCAAGTGCTTGTCCCTCGATGAAGGACAGCTTCTCGTCGAGGATGTCCTTGGTCCCGGTGACGCTGCAGTATTGGGTCACTGCATAGGCAAGCCATGCCACATCGTCGGAGATCATCGTGCGGACGCCGCCGCCGGTTTCTGGCAGCCACCAATGCTGAACGTCGCCTTCCTTGAACTGGCGGGAGGCTGCATTCAGGATTTGCCGGCGCGCCAGTTCGGGGTGATGCGCCAGGAATGCGAGCGTATCCTGCAACTGGTCGCGGAAGCCATAGGCGCCGCTTGCCTGGTAGAAGGCGGACCGCGCCATGATGCGGCAGCCGAGACTCTGATAGGGCAGCCAGTTGTTCACCATCTGGTCGAGCGCCGGATCCGGCGTTTCGATCTGCAGCGTACCCGTGAACTCGGACCAGAAATCCTTGGTCGCGTTCAAGGCGTCGTCGAACACGACCTTCCGGGCGCGAGTCGCGAGGGTCCGGGCCTCCGCGATATCATCTGCTTCGCCGAGGATGAAGACGATTTCCTGGCGCTCGCCCGGCTTGACTACGATCTCGCTCGCAAGGGCCGCGCAGGGGTCGCCCAGACCTTCGGCAGCGCCGGAAAGCCTGAAGCCGTCGACAAGCGCCTTCGGTGCAACGATATCGCCATCGCGCCCGATGAACTCCCGCCGGCTTGCGGTGAATTCCGCAACCGGCCGGTTGGCGGCGAAGAACGCAGCACGCCCCGAATAGTCGATGCTGTAGGGATTCGTGGCGATGATCGCACCCGTCTCCTGATGATAGCTGGTCAGCACGAAGGGCGCCGTCCTGGCCGGGTTGTTGCCGAGTACCCACTCGACGTAGCCGTATACGGACAGCTTGCGGGTCTCCCGGCCCGTGTTGGTGATGAAGAGCCGCGAATACTTCAGAGGACTGTTCTGGTCGACCGTCTGGACGAGATCGAGTTCGAGCCCGCCGGCGGCGCTGCGGAACGCAGAGTACCCCATGCCGTGCCAGGCTTCGAACAGGATGGAGGGATCCCGCGAAAGGCCGGCGAAGGGCGTGTAGACTGCGCCGCTGTCCATATCCTTGACGTAGAACGCTTCGCTCGGTCGATTGACGACCGGGTCGTTGGTCCAAAGGGTCAACTGGAAGTCACGCGAATTGCGGCTCCACGTATAGGCACCACCCTCGGCAGCGACATGGAAGCCGAAGCGGTCGTTGGAAATCACGTTCACCCAGGGCTGGGGCGTCGCCTCGCCGCCGCGAAGCTTGATGCCGTACTCGCGGCGCTCGGGGTTGAAGCCGCCGAAGCCATTCCAGAAGAGCAGATTGCCGGCGTCGATATCGACGGGTTCCGGGTTGCGCTCCGGCTGCGGTGCCGGGATAAGGCGAACGCTCTCTTCAGCGTCGGATTCGAGCGGCGCCGCTAGCAGCGAAACCGTCCTGTTGATCTGCTCGGCGAGAGAACCGTTGCGGGCATGGAAGACTGCGCGGGCCGCCGCAAGCAGCGCCTGCCAGGTGGAAGCCTCCATGAGATCGCGGCGAACCGAGAAGATGTGCTGGCGTGCACCCTCGGACTGCCCTCGCATGCGGAGATTGTCACACATCTGGTCGAGCGTGTGCTGCATATCCTGCGCATATGAGGATGCGCGCTCGTTGAGAATCACGAGATCCGCGGTCACGCCCCTGTGGCGCAGATATTCCTGGGCATGGAGCGCCTGCCGCGCCACTTCGAGATCGGAATCGTCGTTGATGCGAAGCACGAAGATCGGGAAATCGCCGGAGACCGCGAGCGGCCAGAGCGCCGACTGCGATGCCAGCCCTGCCTGGATCGTCCCCATATCCGCACGCAGGTGCGTATCGGGATAGATGAGGTAGCGGGCGAGCGTCTGATAGCTCGCCGCTTCCTGCGAGGAGACGCCGATGTGGCGCATATGGACCTGCGACCGCGTCCAGGCATGGATCTGCTCGTGATTGAAGCTCTCCGGATGGCGATAGCGGTCGACCGCGCTGTCCACTTCGGTCCGGCTCGGAGCCGCAATCGTCCAGAAGAGGACCTTTACCTTCTTGCCCGCAGGCACGCGGACTACACGACGGAGCGATAGGACAGGATCGAGCGTGAAGCCGTCAGTGCCGGAAAGCTGGGCGCCCGGATCGAACGCCTGGGCGGTCGAAAGAGTGCGGCCGCGGCCGATGAAATTGCGCCGGTCGGTCTCGAACTCCGTGCGGCGTGAGGTGCCGGCATTGTCGACGATCAGATGCGCGACATGCATGTCCGGTTCGTTCGGATTGCGCTTGTTGCGCTCGGCGCGGATGACGTCGCCCCGCTTGCCGATCTCCGTCCGGAGGAACATCCTCGCGAACGTCGGATGAGCCGCATCCACATCGTCCGTGGTGATCACGGGCTCGAGGTAGGAGGTGACTTCGATGAAACGGTCCTCGGGACCCTTGTTCAGAAGCGTAAGCCTGCGCCCCTCGGCGTCGTGTTCGCTCGCAACGATGACCTCGACTTCGCTCGTCAGCGTGCCAACTGTCTTGGTGAATTCCGCCTTGTCGTCGCCGAATTCGACCTCGACCACCTCGCCCGGCGCAGACTTGGGCTCCGCAGTCGCCGACCACCATTCTCCGGTCGCAGTATCCCTGAGGAATATGTAGTTCCCCCAGCGATCTTCCGTCGGATCCGGTTTCCAGCGCGAGACGGACTGCCCGTTCCAGCGTGCGTAACCGGAACCCGTCGCCGTGAGCATGATCGAGTAGTGTCCGTTGGACAGCAGCACGAGCTGCCGGTCCTTGCTTGCCGGATCACTGATGGCGCGAACTTCGGGACGCAGCAGGTCTGCCTGCGTGTTGCCGACCGTCTCCGGTTCCCGCTTGGCGTTGATGATCGGGATGTCGCGCGGCGCCTTTTCCTGCAGCAACAGCTCCGCCGCTTCGATGACCGGATCGGCATGGAAGCGTTCGCGCAGGCGGCCGTCGAAGACAACGTTGGCGACCGCGGCAATCGACATGCCGTGATGATGCGCATAGTAGTTCCGCACCACCGCGCAGGTCTTGCCCTCCGGCACGCGCGTCGGCGTGAAGTCGACGGCATCGTGGAAACCATAGACGCCAAGTGCCCCCACCGCACGAAGCCGGTTGAGGTTCGCAAGCGCGCTCTTCGGATCGTACATGCTGGCAAGAATCGACGCGTATGGCGCGATGACGGCGTTCTGACCCAGGCCGCGCTTGAGACCGAGCGTCGGTACGCCGAAGTTGGTGTACTGATAGGTCAGTTCATGGTCGCGAGCATTGAACGCCGCTTCCGAGATACCCCATGGCGTGCCGAGTCGGCGGCCGTGGTTCATCTGTTCCTTGACGATCAGATTGTTGGTCTGATTGAGGATGCCGCCCTGCCGCTCCTGCATGACTAGCGGCGGCATGAGATACTCGAACATCGATCCCGACCAGGACACGAGGGCACCGAGCGAGCCTATGGGCACGATCGGGCGGCCGAGCTTGTACCAGTGCTCCGTCGGCAGGTCGCCCTTGGCGATCGCAAAGAGGCTGGTAAGGCGAGCCTCCGATGCGAGCAGGTCGTAGCAGGCCTCGTCGAGCTCGCCGGTCTCGACGCGGTATCCGATCGACAGCAGCCGCCGTTCCGGGCGGAACAGGAAGCCGAAGTCCATCGAGAAAGCGAGATCGCGCGTACGGTCCCGGAGCACTCCAAGACGCTCGCGCAGCGACTCGATGCTGCCCAGGTCGAACACGCTGTCGGCGATATGCGCTTCACAGGTCGTCACCAGCATGGCGGCCCACTTGACGATCTCCGCGCTCTGGGCGTTCTTGATCTCATGGTCCAGGTTGGTGATGAGCTTGTTCACGTCGCGGGCGAGAACCGCAAGGTTGATGACCCGGATGGACGCGAACTCGTGCTCGCGCTTCACCGCAGCGAGCGCATTCTGGAAGCCGGCGATCCGGTCTTCGATCAGGCGCCTCAGCGGACGCACCGTCTTGCGGTCGTCCGGAAGCTCCTTGAGCGTTTCGGACAGGATCGCTGCAACATCTCCAATACCGTCGAGGCTACCCTGAAGATGGGCGGAAGGCGCTTCGGCCCATTCCCGGCACATGGACGAGACGGCAATGAGGTGGCCGGCGAGGTTGCCGCTGTCGACAGCCGATACGTAGCGAGGCCCGAGCGTCTCGAGGGTATTCGTGAGATACCAGTTGAACAGGTGGCCACGATACTTCGGCATGCGGTCGATGGTGGAGACCGTCTGCTCGAGGCGTCGAATGGTTTCCTCGAAACCGATCCAGCCGAAGTCCCGGGCGGAGATCACCGAAAGCAGATACACGCCGATGTTGGTGGGTGAGGTGCGCTCGGCGAGAACCGGATTTGGCGTTTCCTGGAAATTGTCCGGGGGCAGGAAGTGCTGCTCCTCGGTGACGAATTCCTCGAAGTAGCGCCACGTCCGCCGCGCGATCTTGCGCAGCTCGGTCACCACATTCTCGGGAACGAACAGGCGGTCTTCCGTCTCGGCAGACTGGCTCACATACCAGGCAACGGCCGGCGACAGAGCCCAGATGATCGCAAACGGCACCCCGATGAAGGGAAGACCGGTCTTCGACACGGCAGCCAACGCTACCGAAACGGCAGCCAGCGCCGGCGCCTGCCACATGGCACGATAGTAGGAGAAGATGCTTCCGTAAGCAGCGCTGTGTGCCTGCGCGGCCGTGCGCCACTCCAGCATGAGCTTGCGGCTGACCGCCACGCGGTAAAGCGTGCGGATGATCGCGTCCGCCATCAGCGCCGCTGAATGCGCGATGAAGACGATGCGCAATGCCACCTGGGCGTTCGCAGCCCGAACTTCCGACAGCACCGCCTGCACATGTGCCCGCGCGACGATGTCGTTGCGGCGCGGCATGAGGCCCGAAATCAATGAAAGCGTCGGTGCGACGAACAGCAGGAAAATCAAGGCGACCTGCCAGATCAACGCCTGGCGCGGCTCCATGTAGTACCAACCCATCACCGAGGCGACGAGCCAGCCGATGGGAATCAATGTACGACGGAGATTGTCGTACATCTTCCAGCGGCCAAGCATCGACACCCCGCTCGACGGACGGAAGATGTAGGGAAGGAGCTGCCAGTCGCCCCGAGCCCAGCGATGCTGGCGCGAGGTCTCGACCTCGTAGCGCGTCGGGAAGTCCTCGACCAGTTCGACATCGGTGACAAGGGCGCAGCGGGCCATCGAGCCTTCGAGAAGGTCGTGGCTGAGAATGGTGTTCTCTTCGATCCGGCCCTTCAGGACCGCCTCAAAGGCGTCGACATGGTAAAGCCCCTTGCCGGTGAAGGTGCCTTCGCCGGCGAGATCCTGGTAGACGTCGGAAACCGTGAAGACGTAGGGATCGATGCCGCGGTTGATCGAGAAGATGCGCTGGAACGTCGAAGCGTCGTTACCGGTTGTCAGCGACGGCGTCACGCGCGGCTGAAGGATACTGTAGCCCGCGACCACTTCCTGCGTCTTCGGATCAACGAGGGGACGATTGATCGGGTGATAGAGCTTTCCGACGAGCTTGGTCACCGCATCGCGCATCAGGCGCGTATCGGAATCGAGGGTCATCACATATTGCACGCCCTGCGGCACCATGTTGGCGCCCGGAAGGAAGCTCGTGTCGCCGTCGCCCCTCAGGAGCAGGTTGAGTTCGTGCAGCTTGCCGCGCTTGCGCTCCCACCCCATCCAGGTTCCCTCGGAAGGGTTGAACAAACGGCGACGATGCAGGAGGTAGAAGCGCGTTCGTCCATCATGGGCGTAGCGGGCACTCAGGGTGGCAATTTCGCGCTTGGCGTAGTCGAGGACATCGATGTCCTCGGCCGTTTCCTCGCTCGCGCTGTCGGTCCAGTCGCTCACGAGGGAGAAATAGATCTCGCCTCGCGGGTTGGCGAGATAATGAACCTCGAGATTGCGCACCAGCTCGTCGACATGATCGCGCGTGGAGATAAGACAGGGAACGGCGACGAGCGTGCGCGCCTCTTCGGGAATGCCTTCGCGGAACTCGTAGCCGACGAGGCGCGACGGCCTGACGAAGAAGGTAATGAGCGTGTTGAAAAGCCCCACCGCTCCCTCGGACGCCGGAAGTGCGAACAGCACGAGCATGATCAGCCACGCACCGTTCGGAATGTCCATCTGGTCGAGGAAGAAGTAGACGGCAATCATCGCCATCAGGGTCAGCAGGATGACTGGTCCGGCGATCGCGAACCAGTCGAGCGCCCGTCCGAGGCGAACGATGTGCTGGAGGATGGACGGCTTGTAGTCGATCCTCTGTTCGAGCAGCCGGCGCTTCTTGCCGACAAGGAAGGCGCCGACATTTGCCTCGTGCGCACCGGCGACGTTTCCGGCCTTCGCATCCTCCGCCGTCATGGCGATGGCGGTTTCGGTGACTTCAATCTCGGTCTTGCCGGATCGGCGTGCGAGCTTTTCGATGGTGTCGCGGTACTTGTTGCGCGAACCGAAATCGAGGTCGCTGTAATCGGTATCCTCGCGAAGCGCCTTGTCGAGATGGCTGACGCTCTCCACCCAGACCGGCCATTCGGTATCGTCGATGGCCCTCAGTCCCTTGATGAGGTTGCTCATCGTGGCGTTGCCGGAGGCGAGCCGGTTGTTTTCTGCAACGACGAGCTCTTCCAGGTTGGTGCCGCGGCTTTCGATCCGCTTCTCCAGCCAGTTGATCACCGCGCCGGAGGTCTGGAGCCCGTCGCGCAAGCGATACAGCAGCTGCGTAACGAATGTATTGTCCGCGACGAAGGGCTCGATCTCCTCGAGAATTCCCTCGGATTTCTCGGGATCGTTGAGGCGGATGAGCTGATCGGCGATCTCGTTTGCCTTGAGGCGCATCTTGCGGGACCGCTCGACGCGACTGGAGATGCGCCGCAGGTTCTCGATCAGCACGAAGCGAATGATCGAGGGCATGGCCCACAGTTCACCGATCTTGAGGGGCTCTACTTTCTGGAAGCCTTCAACGATCGAGGTCAGGGTTTCTCGGGAAACGCTGCTGTGCGTGTGGGCGACATAGAGCCATGCGATCGCCATTGTGCGCGGTATGACGGAATCGCCGACCGGCATGGTCGGAAGCTGACGATAGAAGCGGCGCGGAAAATCGCGCCGGACTTCCTGGATCGCCTCTTCCACAACATAGTAGTTATCGAGAAGCCATTCGGCGGCCGGCGTGATGGGCGCTCCTGCCTCCACGTCCCGTGCACTGGTGCGATAGACCCGAAAAATCTCCTTCTCGTTCGCCTTGTGGCGCGCGCGAAACTCGAAAGGCGCGAACCCCGGCAGCTCGGACACCCCGTGGCGCGCGAGATCCTCTCCGCAGGCAGCGAGCTGCTCCGAAGAGTAGTAGATGTCGCGGATCGAGTCGTTGTAGTCGATCTGCTTGGTGTCTGCGTCCCGCGACGGAGCTTGCGGTTTGTTCTGGAGCATATGATTTTTCTGGATTCGACCGTGTTGTTGGGTCCGGCAATTGTTTGCGCCGGGTCTCTTATAGGCAAACGACATTCCGCTGCCGCAATGTGCCACGACGCGTTCTGCGTCTTGCTTGCGCAACCAACCCCTCCTCGAGGAGTCGTTGCCGCGCAACGTCCCGATCCACCATCAGACCGCGAAATGGCTCAAGCGACACACGAATGGCGTCTTGGCCGCGTGGTGCATGAAGATGGTATTTTTTATCCGCAATGGCAGACAGTTGCAATAAGACCGAAGGGCAAGGACGGGCTCCTTGTGGCAGATGGTAAATTTGACCAGGACGAACCGCCCGCCGGAACTCGGAAGCCACCGACACGCTTTTCGTCCTGCAGCACTGTATCGCGCTGGCCAGATGAACCGGGCCTGAACGCGGCGGGTCGGTCGTGACCCGCATGTCATTGATTTGATTCTGTCGCGACATGATGGCTGGCCGACTTGCGATACACCTCATCTTAACATTCTGGCGGCACGATGCGCCTGTTCCACCGGAACTGCCGCGGATCGACGCCGATGTCTGGTGCCGACACACGGGAACCAGGTGACATCAAGGAGCCGGCAATCGATACGGCGCCGCTAGCTGGTCAGGATCTGCATTCGCGGAGCCAAAGGCAGCCCGAAAGCGAGGAACTGGCAATGAAACTGGACAGCGAGCGCTGCCAATTCGGTGATCCGACGCTCGCCCGGACAGTGGCTCCGGAGATTTCTCTTGTCGTCAGCACCCTGGGCAGGCGCGAAAAGCTCGACCGCCTGCTGACGTCGCTTCGCGCCCAAACCATGCGGAATTTCGAAATTATCGTCGTGGACCAAAACGATCCCGGCTATCTGGACGCGGTGATGTTGCGTCATCAAGGCGATCAACGACTGAGGCACGTCAGGTCGCCGAAAGGCGTTTCGCTCGGACGTAATGTCGGCGCGGAGACGGCCACGGCGCCGATCGTCGGGTTTCCCGACGACGACTGCTGGTACGATACCGATGTGCTGCGGAAAGTGATGGCGCGCTTTGCAGCGAGCCCGCAGACTGCCGTCGTCATAGGCAGGACCGTCGACGAAAGCGGGCGCAATTCGATAATTCCGGCACTCCCCGAAGACTGCACCGTCACGAAGGAAGAAGTGCCGCTCGTGGGCAACGCGAATGCGGTCTTTGTCCGCCGTGATGTGTTCCAGCGGATCGGCCAGTTCGACCTCAGGCTTGGGCCGGGTGCGGCGACCTCATTCCAATCCGCGGAGGACATGGATCTTGTTGCACGGCTGGTCGCATCCGACTTCCGTTCGGACTATTTCACGGACCTCATCATCCGGCATGAGCAAGTCGAGACCGGCAACAACCGCGCCTATCTTGAGCGTGTTCGCAAGTATTCGCTGGGTACGGGAGCGTTCTATCGGAAGAACGGCTACGGCTTTGCGACGGTCGCGCTTCTCGTGCTGAAAGCGATCGGCGGTATCCCGCTGCGGCTTTTGCGCCGTCAGCCGCTCGAGATCCGACCAAAGCTCACCTACGCCCTGAGCCTGGCATCCGGCTATTTTCTCTGGAGGGAGAACGACGAAGCCCTGATACCTGGCCCACCGACCCAGTAGATGGAACCGATTGCAGTGTCCCTTTCCAGTCGATCTCCCCAGTCAGAGGTATTCGCGCGCGACAGAAGTGCAGGCGTGCCGGTCACCTTCTGCGGGCTTACAGGTCTGTTCGAGCCTGCGAGGGGCCGGGACGGCATACGCGATCTCTCCGTCCTGTTCCTCAGCCCCTGGGGTCTCGAGGAAATGTGCACGCGAAAGTTCTGGCGCATCCTTGCCGAAGATTTCTCCGACCTGGGCGTGGCAAGCCTCAGGTTCGACTATCCGGCGACGGTCAATGCCATCGATCCCCAAGAGGGTGTGGCCGGAATTGCGAGCTGGCTCGAAAGCGTCGGCAAGGCGATCGACACGCTGAAGGAATATTCCGGTACGAGCCGCGTCGTCCTGCTTGGACAGGGTCTCGGTGCGAGTCTTGCGATGATGATTTCGCGCCGCACCGACATCGACGGTCTGGCCTTGCTGGCCCCGGTCCTGAAGGGCCGATCCTACCTCCGCGAGCTGACGTTCTGGTCGAAGGTTGTCGACGATGCACTGGAAATTCCGGAAAGCCTGCGCGAGGCGGGCGTTGCCATTGCCGGAGTAAGGATGCCGGAGAAAATTGCGGCCGACCTTCGCTCCCTCGATCTGACTGCACCGGCTTCGCTGCCGTGCGATTGCGTTTTCGTCGCGCGCCGCACCGCAAGCCAGAACGATTCCGCGTTCTGCGAAGGACTGCGTGAGAGGGGCCGCACCGTCACCGCCATCGACTATGAAGGCTATGACGAGCTCGTCTCGAATCCGCTCACCCAGAAGATGCCCTCGACCGTTCCGTCCGAGCTTTCGACCTGGTTACGGTCGCTTACCGGTTTTTCTCGGACCGTGGCGGGTCCGCCACGCACCCTTCCCGCGCCCGCAGCCCTCGCAGGACACGGGTTCCAGGAAGTGCCCGTTCGTTTTGGCACCGGTGACAGGCTCTACGGGACCCTGTGCCGGCCGAAAGCCCTGCCGGCGAGTGCGGCGGTCCTCATCCTGACCACGGCCTACGACCACCAGGCTGGCTGGGGGCGCTCCTCGGTCGAGCTTGCACGCATGCTGGCCGAGAACGGCATCGCCTCGCTTCGCTTTGATGCGGCGGGGGCCGGCGACAGTCCGCCGGTCGCCGGAAGGCGCGAACAGATCCTCTATGACGAATGGCAGATGGACGACGTCGCGGCTGCGCGCGATCTCCTCCAGATGTCGACCGATGGAGCACCGGCCTTGATTCTGGGGCGCTGCAGCGGTGCCTATCTCGCCTACAACTGCGCCGTGGCGGATCCCAACTGGGCCGGATGCGTGGTCATCAATCCGTTCACGTTCCGCTGGCGCACGCCGCCGTCGGAGGATGCGCTGCTGCACGTGCCGCGGCCGCTGAAGGACTATTCCCAGAAGGCCATGAGAATGGAGACCGTCCGTCGCCTGCTCGCCGGCCAGGTCGACGTGAGAACAGCCCTCACCAACATCCTGAAACGCGTTTTCCAGCGCCTGACGACGGCGCTGGCACCCGTTCTCGGCCCACTGCTTCCGCTGGAGCGCTGGAACCGTGCCGTTCACCGCGATTTTCGATCGTTGCGCGACCGCGCAGCCCCGATTGCCCTTTTCTACAGCGACAATGACGGCGGACTGGAGAATTTCCGCTTTCACTTTGGCGAGAATGGCGAGCGTCTGAAGGCTTATCCGAACGCCGAACTGCATATGCTGGCCGGCGCCGACCATAACCTGACGCCCCTCCGGTTTCGACGGGACGTGCAGGAAACGGTCGTGCGGCTCACGCGCTCGCTGGCGCAGCAGGCAGCACGCGCAGAGACCGCGGGTAGCGGAACGATCGGCACCGTGGCACCGGAGGCAGGCCCTGTCCGGGCGCCGCGCAAAACGACTGCCGTCAACTGATCTGGCGGAGCAGCCGGACGCTGCGATTTCCGTTTTTTAGAGACCAGCCGCCTTCGTGAGGTTGACGCGGAACCGGTCTCGCCGCCGCTGGTATCTGCGGGTCATTTCCGCCGAGGCGTGGCCGAGGTGCTTCTGGACGTGGCGTTCGTCGACCTCGGCAGACGAGGCCAGACCGGCACGGAGCGAATGACCGGAGAACATCTGGACACGCTCCCCTTCCGGCAGGTCTCCACGGACACCAGCATCCAGCGCCGCCTTCTTGATCAGCCGGGCGATGTGTTTGTCATTCAGGCGCTCGACGTCGACCGTCTTGCCATTGCCTATGACGCGACGGAAGACCGGCCCGTGCGCAATGCGGCCGAGGCTGAGCCAGGTCTGCAGCGCGACGATCGGACATGTCGCATCGGCTGAGCCGCGGCCGATCTCCACCTCCCGCCATCCGGTCTTGCCTCGAAGGGTAAGGACGGCACCCTTGTCGAGGATCTCGATCCAGCCGGATCCGTCTTCGGTCTGGTCGCGGCCGCAATCGAGGCCGACGATCTCGGATCGGCGAAGCCCGCCGGCAAATCCCAGAAGCAGGATCGCGCGGTCCCGCAGCCCCTGAGGGTTCCCCTGTCGAGCGTCTCCAGCATTGCAATGAGATCCTCCGGCAGGATCGCTTCCTTCTGCCGCGGAGGCTTCGCATGTGCCCGGCGGATGCCGGCAAGAACCGTCGCAATATGCCGGTCTGAGCGCTCGAGCGTGAGGCCGCGCTGGTTGTAGTTCCAGACCAGCGCTGAAAGCCGGCGTTCGATCGTGCCGACGGAAGCGGGCTTGCCGCCGTTTTCCTGGCCGGAAGCAAGCGCGGTGATATAGAGGCCCACGGTTTGCGGGTGCGGCGGCATCGAGGCGATGCCCTTGCGCCGGCACCACGCCGAAAAATGCCGCCAGTCGCTGGCATAGGCGCGGCGGGTATTGTCGGATGAGGATTTGCGGACGTAGTCGCGCGCCTTCTCTGTGAGATCGGAAAGGTGTGCGGGCACGTCACCCGAAATCTCCGATGTGTGCTCGGCCACATCGGTGGCGGAAATCATAATCGCCAGTTCGTCGTTTACAGCCATTACCCGTCCCGCATCCCCAGCACCACTCGCGCCTCGGAATGATCCCCACTTGATCCTGCGATCCGTGCCGCAGCCGTCCAACCTCTGTCATCCTAGCTGATTCGAGAGATTTTTCCGCATCCTGCGCAGGATTGGCACGAAGGGAAAGGCCCCTGCTCCAACCTGGCGAAACCGCGACAGGAATAAATTCACAAATTTTGAATTGACTCTTCGGGGTCACTCTGGAATCCATAAGAACATAACAGGAACATTCAGGAGTGGACCGCATGGCAGGCATTGCCGCTGCGGATGAACGGCTTTTTGCCTTGCGAGAAGCCGTTGCCCGCCTGGAAGGACATGGCATGCCCGAGCGCCGCTACCCGGCGCCGGATAGGATGGCGAGCCCTTCCATACATTGCAAAACCCCGATGGCGCGCCGGATCACGCTTGGAGTCCCCTTTTTCGATGCGGACCTTTGCGGCGGGATGGCAATCGAGGGGCTGACCGAAATCCGGAACGCCGAGACTCGTGATGCGGGCGCGGCCATGGGTTTTACGACAGCCCTTGCCGTGGTGTGCCAGGAGGCAAGCCGCAAGGACAATGCGTCTGCGCTGGTGCTCTGGATCGTCGAAACTGCGGCATCCCGAGAAGCCGGCATGCCCTATGGTGTCGGACTGGAAACCTTCGGTCTAGACACCAGCCGCTTTCTCCTGACCTGCCCACGCCGGACGCAGGATGCGCTCTGGATTGCGGAGGCCGCGCTTTCCACACCCGCCTTCAGTGCTGTCGTTCTCGAAGTCAGGGGCAATCCTGCCTGTTTCGGCCTCAGCGAAAGCAGGCGCCTGCACCTTCGGGCCAGAGCAAGCGGCATACCCCTTCTGCTCCTGCGCCAGAACGGCGCCGAGGAGGCGAGCAGCGCACTCCTGAGGCTCCATGTTCGGCCTGCCGCTGCCGCCGAACGGATCCTTCACAAAGGCCATGAGCTACGCGGCAGCCTCGGCAATCCGGTTTTTCACGTTACCGCCGAAAAGAGCAGGACCCTCGCTCCCGACGGCATTCTTTTGGAGTGGAACAGTCGTGACCGACGTTTTTCAGAGTTCAACCCCGCCGCTCACGCCGCGCCTGCCAAGCCAGCGCATCCTCGCGCTCTTCTTTCCCCATCTGGCGGCCGACCGGATATCGAGGCAGAGATGGGGCGTGTCGTGGCTTTCAGCAGGGCGTCCTGATCATCCGCCGATCGCCTTTGCCGACCGGATAGGAAGCGCTATGCGGATCGTCGCCCTCGACACGACAGCGGAAAAGGCATCGCTGCGGTGCGGTCTCGGCGTCGCCGAGGTTCGGGCAATATGCCCGGAGGTCGATGTGGTGCCGGCCGACGCCGCCGCCGACCGGGCTCTCCTCGAATCCCTTGCCGACTGGTGCGGCCGCTACACGCCGCTCGTGGCCCTCGACCGCACCGACGGACTGCTGCTCGACATTTCCGGCTGCACTCATCTTTTCGGCGGAGAACGCGCGCTTCTCGACGATGTCCTCATGCGCCTCTTCCATCTGGGCATCGAGGCGCGCGGGGCTATTTCCTCGACCGCCGGACTTTCCTGGGCCGTCTCTCGCTATCGCGAGGGGACCGGGGCAGTCATCGCCGAAGAGGAAGGCACCCGTATCCTTGCGAGGATGCCCATGGCCTCGCTCAGGCTGGGCGAGGATATCGTTGCCTCCCTGAGCCGGGTCGGCCTCAAGCGCGTCGGCGATATCATCGCAGCCCCCCGCGCGCCGATAACCCGTCGTTTCGGACCGGAACCTCTATTGCGACTGGACCAGGCGCTGGGACACGCTGGAGAAGCCTTGTCGCCGCGTCTGCCCGTTCCCGAAATCTCCTCGGAGCGCCGGCTTGCGGAACCCGTCACCGGCGAAGACGACATTCTCTCACTGGTGCTGCGACTTGCCGATATCGTGAAGACGAACCTCGAGGAGAAGGGGAGCGGGGGACGGCTCTTCGAACTCGCCCTGTTCCGCGTCGATGGCCGGGTCTTCCGCATCGAGGCCGGCACGTCCGCGCCCTACGGGATCCGCAGCGGATCGGGGCCCTGTTCCGGGAGCGGATGGCACGGGCCCAGGATGAACTCGACGCCGGCTTCGGCTTCGAGATCGTCCGGCTCTCGGTTTTGCGAAAGGAGAAGTTCGAGACCGTACAGGCGGACATGGCAGGGAGCGGGACGGTGGAACATCCTCTGTCGGCGTTCGTCGATCGGGTGACGGCCCGGTTCGGCACAGGGAGCCTGCGCATGCCGGCCTTTGCGGAAAGTCATCTTCCGGAACGGGCAGTCTCGCTGGAGCCTTTCGAGAATACCGGGCACATGCAGCGGCAGGGAAAGGCAGCCGCCGTGGCGCCCGTGGCACGCTTGCTTCCCGCAGCGCGTCCGCTGCGGCTGCTGAGCCACCCCGAGCCCGTGGAAGCGACGGCCGAAGTTCCCGAAGGAGCTCCGATGAGCTTCCGCTGGCGCCGGGCGCTCCACCGCACAGTTCGAGCGGAGGGGCCGGAACGCATTGCCGCGGAATGGTGGATCCATGGAGAGGCGGCACCAACCCGCGACTATTTCCGTGTCGAGGATGACGCCGGTCGCCGGTACTGGCTGTTTCGCGAGGGATTTTATGAACAGGGGGCCGACAAGCCGCGCTGGTTCCTGCACGGGGTGTTCGCATGAGTGCACCCCCGCCCTTCTTCGAGCTTGGAGCCCGCACGAACTTCTCCTTCCTGGAAGGTGCCTCGTCCGCCGAGGAGATGGTCGCCGCCGCCGCCGCGATCGGGCTTTCCGGAATCGGGATCGCCGACCGCAACACGGTTGCGGGCGTCGTGCGGGCGCATGCGAAGGCGAAAGCGGAGAATTACCCATTTCGTGCCGGCGCACGCCTCGTCTTTGCCGACGGGACCCCTGACATTCTTGCCTATCCGCAGAATCGCGAGGGTTGGGCCCATCTGTGCCGTCTTCTGAGTGCCGGGAACCTGCGGTCGGTCAAGGGAGACTGCACGCTCCATGAGGATGACCTTCTCGAATGGAGCGGTGCGCTGATGCTGGCCGTCCTGCCCGACCGCAGGAGTGACAGCCGGATGGAAACCCTGCCGGCTTTTCTCGACCGCCTGCGCCAGCACGTCGGAGACCGGGCCTATCTCGGGCTCGCCCGCCACTATGACGGTTTTGACGACGTGTTTCTTGAAACTCTTGCTTCTGTTGCCCGCGGGCTGCGGATCCCGCTTCTTGCCACGAGCGATGCGCTCTATCACGACGGCACCCGCCGTCCGCTGGCGGATGTGGTGACCGCGATCCGGGAACACGCAACCGTCACCTCCGCGGGCTTCCGCCTCGGCGCCAATTCGGAACGGCACCTGAAGGACCCGGCGGAAATCGCGCGGATGTTCCGCTCCTATCCACAGGCCATCGCCAATTCCCGGGAATTCTTCGACAGGCTCGGTTTTTCTCTCGAGGAGCTTCAGTACCAGTATCCCGATGAAAGCATGCCCGGCGAGACGCCGCAGCAGACCCTCCGGCGCCTGACATTGGAGGGAGCGAAATGGCGCTACCCCGAAGGGACGCCACAGAAGGTGGCGGATCAGATCGAATACGAACTGTCACTGATCAGCCGGAAACGATACGAGCCCTATTTCCTGACCGTCCGGCACATCATGGAATTCGCGCGCAGCGAAAAGATCCTGTGTCAGGGTCGCGGATCGGCGGCCAATTCCACGGTCTGCTTCTGTCTCGGCATCACGGAGGTCGATCCGGCAACGACCACCTTGCTCTTCGATCGCTTCATCTCCATCGACCGGGACGAGCCGCCCGATATCGACGTGGACTTCGAACACGAGAAGCGCGAGACGGTGATCCAGTACATCTACAGGCGCTACGGGCACCAGCATGCCGGGCTGGCGGCGGCGGTGACGAGCTACCGTGCCCGCTCGGCCGGGCGGGAGGTGTCGAAAGCCTTCGGCCTCTCGGAGGATGTGCAGTCCGCGCTCTCGGGAGCGGTCTGGGGCTGGTCGACATCGAGCCTCACCGAGCGCGAGGCAAGTGCTGCCGGCCTCGACATGACGAACCCCACCACCAGGCGCGTCCTCGAATACTCCGCCATGCTCATGGGATTCCCGCGGCACCTGACCCAGCATGTCGGCGGCTTCATCATCACGCGCGACCGGCTGGACGAAGTGGTCCCCATCATGAACACGGCCATGAAGGACCGCTACATGGTGGAGTGGGACAAGGACGACCTCGATACGCTCAAGATTCTGAAGATCGATGTGCTCGCACTTGGAATGCTCACCTGCCTCGCCAAGGCGTTCTCGCTTCTGGAGGAGCACTACAACGTTCCGAAGAACCTTGCAGCGCTCTACAGGGAGCAGGAAAATGCAGTCTACGACATGATCTGCCGCGCCGATACGATCGGCGTCTTCCAGATAGAGAGCCGGGCTCAGATGAGCATGCTGCCCCGGCTGAGACCGCAAAAATTCTATGACCTCGTGATAGAGGTGGCGATCGTTCGACCCGGCCCGATCCAGGGCAACATGGTCCATCCTTACCTGAAGCGCCGGCAGGAAATGGCGCGGAACAAGAAGGTGGACTATCCGAGCCCCGAACTGGAGGACGTTCTCAAGCGAACCCTCGGCGTTCCGCTCTTCCAGGAGCAGGCGATGCAGATCGCGATCACCGCGGCAGGCTTCACGCCGAGCGAGGCGGACCAGCTGCGCCGGGCAATGGCGACCTTTCGCCGGACGGGAACGATCGGTTCCTTCCGCCAGAAGATGATCGACGGAATGGTCGCGAAGAAATACCCGCGGGAGTTCGCTGAACGCTGCTTCAGCCAGATCGAGGGATTCGGCGAGTACGGTTTCCCGGAAAGCCACGCGGCCTCCTTCGCGCTCCTCGTCTACGCCTCGTCCTGGTTCAAGACCTACTATCCCGACGTCTTCTGTGCGGCGATCCTCAATTCGCAGCCCATGGGCTTCTATGCACCCGCGCAACTGGTTCGCGATGCGCGCGAGCACGGCGTGCGGGTTCTGCCCGTGGACGTCAATCATTCCTCTGCCGACTGCACCCTCGAGGCGGGCGCGCACGACAAGGCATCCATGGAACCGCGACATCGCGACATGCGGGATGTCATCCGGACCGAAAGGTCGGTTCGTCTCGGCTTCAGGCTCGTCAAGGGCCTTGCGGCGGCCGAGGTGGAGAAGCTCGTCGCCAACCGCGGCACGGGCTATCGTTCCGTCCGCGATCTCTGGCTGCGTTCCGGTCTGGCGCGCGCCTCGGTCGAGCGCCTGGCCGATGCGGATGCCTTCCGCTCCATGGGCCTCGATCGTCGCAAGGCCCTTTGGGCGGCCAAGGCACTGGATGAGGGGCGTTCGGCCGAAACCCTTCCGCTTTTCGCAGAGGCCGGCGATGCGGGCATCCT